>NZ_CP034562.1:0-315000 GCF_003970675.1 Flammeovirga pectinis | reverse complement strand
AAAATAAATGTGGCTATAAATAAGAAGTGTTTCATGTTTAATTTATTTCGATGGATATCAATCATATAATTAATTGAGATAAAAAATGTTTAATCTAAGCTAGATTAAAAAGTATCGGATTACAACAGTAGACAAAAAAATGTAGAGACCTCTCAATAAAAGATCTCTACACTAGTAAACGACTTTGACTTTTTAATTGTGTTGTGTTATGCTTTACTCTGCGATTAACCTTTGGAATTTAAACTTTGGAAAACCCTTCGTTCCATCCTCATCACTATAAAAACCTGTAAATGCAAGTTTGTATAACTTCTGATCTGATGATTCGATAATATAATATTGATCTGCTACTATTTGATAAGTGAAAGTGGCAAAATCTAATGCTTTCCAATCTGAACCAATGGCATCCACATCTTCATTTAACGATAATTTGTTGGCGTCTGCGTAAGTAATGTTATTGTACGCTACAAAAGTTTGACCTTCTGCTTCAATTTCTTCTTTGTTTAAGCGAATTGCCTTTACTTCTCCTTTATTTATTAATCCTCCTGTCATCATGTAAGGTACTTCTGTTCCAGAACTTGGATCTAAAGTTTTACCATTATAATAGGCTAAAGCAAGGTCCCATCCTTGGCTACCTTCTGCAACGTCTTTACCAGTTTCCCACAAATCGAAATGCGTATATTTAGCATCGTTCCAATGGTAACCTAAAGTATCTGCATTTGTAGTTTCAGTAGCCGCATCTAAGTCTACAAAAACTTGACGGTTATACGATAATTTTGTTTTTGCTGGTTGACCATCATGACCAATCATTTCTACTTCAACATCTGGAGTGCTATATAAAGCAACTTGAATTTCATGAGATGAAGTATCTTCTGGAACTGAAGGTTCATTATTATCATCTGTACAAGCTGTGATAAATAAAGACGCGATAAAAAGTGTAACTAATTTTTTCATTGTTTTATACGATTAATTGAAGTTTGTCTGTTTATTAAATTTTACTGAGATTAATTTTTAAAGAGAGGAAATAAGTTCGTCCCCAAGCAATCATCATACTCGATGCTCCAGAGTGTGCCCCACCTTGCGTAGTGTTTGTTACATTGGTTACATCAAAGATATTTTTGATTCCACCCGTTACCGAGTAGCGTTTATTTTTAAAAGTTTTTGTGGTAGAGAAGTTGAGCATATTGTAAGCATCTACAGTCCCTTCTGTTATTTCGCCCTCTTCTCCAGAAGTCATTAACTGTACCCTAGCCCCTGTATATTTATAATCTAACCTAGTGGACAAATCAATTGTTGGCCAAAAATAAGCTACCGATGAAACGAAGTCTGTAGAATATCTAAAATTAAAATCTGCTGTATTCTGTAGATCGTAACCTATCCCTGTTAACGTTACTCCTGCATCAATTTTTAATTTATTATTGTTGTTGTATCCTACTTTAAAAGTACCTCCATGTGTTTTTTTCTGTGTCACATTTGTGTATACATAAGAAACACCATCTTGCCCTTGGGCCAATTCTATTACATCAAATAAATGATTATAAAAACCAGATGCTTCTACCCTAAAAACAGTACTTTCTGACAGTTCTAAGTTTTTAGATACACTTCCTGTTAAGCTGTATGAGGTTTCTGGAGTAAGGTTTTCGTTACCATAAATTTGATGGTTTGTATCTACAAAATCCATGTATAGTTCTTTTAAAGACGGTGCTCTAAAACCTTTTGCAAAAGATAATCTACCTGCCCAAGAGTTGGTGTCATCGTATTTTAAATGTGCAGAATAAATAAGTGGAGCATCAAAAGCATTGTGATGAAGAAAACGTACGCCCGGTTGAAATGCCCAACGCTCTGAAATTGAAATATTCATATCTGTCCATACAGCATTTTCTATCATTCCTGCATTATCTTTTATTTTTGCTCCTTGTCCTTGTTCTTCTGTCAACTCATACCCTGCCGTTAATTTCCACCAATCATTTATGGTTTTAGCATAAGATAAACGAGCATTCAAAGTTTGAAAAGCATCTGTTGTTGCCTCTCCTTTGGCCGTAGATGTTCCTTCATCTTCTTTTACAAAATACTGTTGTCCTTCTCTGTTATAAGTATTGTATGATAACATACCTTGGAAAGCGTCTCCATTTGCAAATTGCTTATTAAACTGACCGTAATATGTTATTCTATCCGTTGTAAATTTATCATCAAAAGCTCTGTTTGGAGAGAGGTAATTTCCTAAATAAGTAAGTTCTTCTCTGCCCCATCTTACACCAAACTTAGTATCCCAACCTTTCCATTTGTACCCATAATATATATCGGCATTGTATTGGTCTTTCGGATTCCAATTCATTGCTCTAGAAGTATTATCTAAGTCAAAACCATTAAACAATCTAGCTCCTGCACTAATGCCCCACTTGTGGTTTTTCTTGGCTCCTGATACATTTGCATCAGCACTTAATACACCAACAGACTCGGCATATACTTTTGCCTGTGCTGTAATTTTATGGTATTTATTTTCTTTCGTTATAATATTAATAGTCCCTGCCAAAGCATTCGATCCATACACAACAGACATTGGTCCTTCTATCACTTCTATATGGTCAATTGCACTAGCATCTAATTGCGACAAATCAATATTTCCGTCTTGTCTACCCACTACGGGCATACCATCAATTAATATTTTTACGTGCTGCCCCTCTAAACCTTGCATTACAATCTTAGTTCCGAGCACACCATCTTGTGTTAAGTTAATATTAGGTTGAAAACGGAGTGCATCTTGTACTGTTTGCACACCTTGTTTTTCTAAAGTAACCCCATCAATTACATTAATTTTATAAATTGATTCGTCTACTTTTTGCGGAGTAATACTACCCGTTTTCACCACCTGATCTAACAACAATAAATCTGGCTTTAAAGTTATCTTCTCCGCTTTTTTTTCTTTGATGATAAATTTATTGATTTTAAAACCCGTAAAAGATACCGAACAAAGTGTATTTTGTTGATAAGGAACATCTACATGTCCTTCTGCATTTGTTGTAAAATACATCTTCTTGCCTGTAGTTGATTCTAAACAAACATGTGCACCAATTAGCGGCAAACGTTCTGTTGCATCAATTACATCAATAGACATTTTTTGTGTTTGTGCCATTACCATTGTTGAACACAAAAGTAAGAGTACACTAATAAGTTTTTTTGCTTCCATATCCTTTCGACTAAATAGCCACTTTATGGATTTTCTTTCTTGGTATAACAATCTTTTTTCCCTTTGCTTTTTTTACTGTAGAAAGGTCTTTTAAACCATCTAATACACAACCTGTAGGACAGGCCACTCTACACCAAAGCATTGGATATTTTGCCGATACAACTATAAAGGCAATAGCTACATACAGCCAATAAGAAGAGATTTCTGTACTGAATAGATCTGGAAACAACTCGTAATTTCCTAGTTCTTTATAGCCATAAATAAAGCCTCCAACTAATAGTAAGGTTAACCCATAACGTAAATATTCGGCTTGTTTATTAGAGATAAATAGTTTTTTAGATTTGAAAGGAGAGTATCTAAGTGTAATCATTTGTGCAGCCCCAAACGGACACACATAAGAACAATAAGCATTCTTTCCCCAAATAGCTGCTAGTAATGTAAATAAGGCATAAATTGATAGAAAAAGAGAGACTTCTGTACCCATAAATGGCATTAAGAAAGTGATATACGTAAACGAGCTATTCATGCCAAACCCTATATATGCCATTGTAAAAAGGGATACAAAAAGCCTATTCTTCTTCGTCTTTTTTACCTGTGGAAGCACTGCATACAGAAATATTCCTGCTATAACAATTGCATGTAAAATCCACCAATACGTTAATTCTGCATCGACGTGGAATACATCCACATCAAAAGTATAATACGTTGAAAGTACCTGAGGAGCAGTGGCGGTAAATGCTTCTGTCACGCCTTCTGCCATTGCCCTTGTAGTAATAGTTGCTCCAGAAACAGCATCAATAACATGAACTGTGGAATTCATGTTTAAATTTTGATACTGCTCCAGATAACCACTTCTTAATACCTTTCTCAGGTAACTTTCTGTTTCTTTAGAGGTAATATAAGATACCTCTTCAATGCGCCCACTTAAAGTAGTTTCTACACCCATGTAAATTGGTCCAGAAAAACCTTGAACTGTATTATGAAGCAAATTTTCGAAATACAGATAACGAAGTTTATTACCCTCATAGATTTCAGCATAGCAAAGATCTCCTTTCATTTTGACAACAATTTCGGCATCGTCATCATATTTCTTTTTTAGGCGCTTTGCTATGGCCTCTGCCCACTCTTTATTATGTAGCGATTCTCCCATACCCGACTCAAAAGAAAGTAGACCCGATTCTTTGGTTCTCTTTTGCTTTTGAGGTCGAATTAATCCGTATTCGCCTAAAATATAACTTTTACCTTCAGAAATTAAGCCTGCTTCTTTTGTATGTTTTTGTTTAAAAGCACTTACCAATTTAGGAGCAAAGAACTCGTTTTCTATTGTAGAAATATTCTGGTGTAACCCTTTTCTGTCCAATGGTCCGTTGTAGGCAAAAAAGGCAAATACGTAAAGAACAATCCCTGTGAGTACAGATTTTCTATAATCTATTTTAAGGCGCATTATTATTTTTTAGTTTTTAGCAACCGTTTTACCAGTAACCTCTGCCACTGTTTCTGCAACAATTTTCACTACCCACTTGTTGATGTTAGCATCAGGAAGAATTGCATCTTGCTTGTAAACAACACGTTTCTGATCTTCTACCATATCTACACCATTTTGGATAATTTCACCTTGGAAATGTTCATCATTAGCCACAAGAACAGGAATAACGATAGCTCTTTCTTCCAAATCAAGAATTTGATCAATTGCCTTTTTTGTAGGTTCAGAAGAATACCTTACCAAGTGACCACACCATCCGTAAGAAATAGAACCAATACCTGTTTGTGCTTTTAAATAACGTCCAATGTCTTCAACCATTTCTTCCCATTGTTGGTTAAATTCTTCATCACCATAAGCAATTAAAGCAACACCTTCATCGCCAGAACCATTAGATAATGCTTTTGCTCTACGTGTAATATTTTTCTTTAATACGGTTGGGAAATCTAATAACGGAGTAACAATTACTCTAGCATTAGATGTGTATGTTTCTATTCCTTCTTCTTTTAAGTTTGCTTTTACTTTCGGATCGTTTGCTAATCCCACAATATTTGGAATATCGTTACTTGTATGCGATGAGATTGTTAAAAAGATAGGAACAACAATTACTCTATCGTACCCTTCTGCATCAAATTTTTTCATCTGAGTAGCAATAGATGGTTCTGTATATTCCATAAATGCTGTACGCACCTCAGAAATTTCACCACTTTTCATGATATCACCTTCTACGTCTTTTTCAATATCAGTCAACATTTTTCTCCACCCTTCTGAGTGAGAACCATGGTTAACTAATAACACTGCAATTTTTTCTTGAGAAGTAGCTACCGATATTTCTTTTGTTTCTTGCTTAGTAGTACAAGAAATCATTCCAAAAAGTAGAATAGTCAAAAATATATTAAGTCCGTTTTTCATCTTTTATTTAAATTGATTCTAAATAATAACGAAACAAAAGTAGACGAAATGATTGTAGAAGGTTTATCGAAATCGGAAATGATTTTTACGAAATCAGAAAAAAAGTAATTTGAAATATAAATCAGAACACACTATTTAAACACTAATTAATTAATTATCAATGCATTAATAACGAAAATCAACATCACTACAAATCGCAGCTATTTTTAATTAATCTAAATAAAGCTACATTTGTACAGATATAAATAAAAAACGACTTAATCTATACAGCTATACTAACGAAATGAAAGTAGCATCCTTTTCGCGTACATCTCTTCCTGAATTTATTAGTAAGTATCTTAATTGTACAGGTACAACTGAGGAATTTGGCTTAACTACATCTGCCTACGATTGGCAATCAAGATGTGCGTGCGGAGGCATACGTTCTATACAATTTAAGGGTTGTAGTATTTATAAAGTAAAGGTGAGGTGCTTTACTATTGCACCTCAAATTATTTCATTCGACCAAAGTAAAAAGTATTTTGTTTTTAATGTTGATGAAAATGAAACAGCTAACTTTTCAATTTTAGATACGCCAAAGTCACTTCAAAAACAGCACTTTGTCATTTACCATCAAATTGATTTAAAAATAGAAATCAATCAAAACACCAACGGAGAACTTATCATTTTAGAGCTTTCTGATACTTATTTTAACCAAAGTGTTTTTACGTCTTCATTAGAAGAAATGATGAAACCCATCTTTAATCAAAAATCACTTCATGTAGCAAAGTACAATATTAAGGTACAGCAACTTTTATATGAAATTACAGAAACGCCCAAAAGAGGACTTTGCCAATTGATGTTCTTAAATGCAAAAATTATTGAGGTACTTTCTGAAATTACTGAACTCTTTTCTAAGGAGGAAACTGAAGTGACAAATCAATATACAGCACAAGTACTGAGTGTTAAACAGGCAATAGATAATAACTTACATGTTCAATATTCTATTCCAGATTTAGCCAAATCTGTAGGTTTAAATACGTCTTATTTAAAAAAATATTTTAAAGATGCCTACAAGGAGACAATTTTTGAATATGCTACAAGAACTAGAATTGAACATGCTAAACAATTACTTACTACTACACAATTACCTATAAGCACTGTTGCAGAAAAGGTTGGTTACCAACAGAGTGCGCATTTTACGTATGCGTTTAAAAAGAACACAGGTTTTACACCAGGAAAATATAGACAGCAACAAATAAATTTATAGTCTAGTTTTAGTGTATAAATCAACCGTAAATGTTTATCACTTTAAGCTTATAATCTCTTCTTGTTGATATACTTCTCTATAATTTAACTAATTTTACAATTCATTAATCACTCACTTTTGTTGATGAACAACAAAGGAAACCATTAAAATCAAGATTTTTTAAGTAAGCACTTTATTAATTTATCAAGCTATAAGAGATAGTTTAAGACTCAATTCGTGCTTTGTTTACTACTAATTCATCCATCTTATCATCAATAATGAAATTTCACTATTATTTCTTTTTACTTCTTTCTTTACTTATTAATACAACGGTTCTTGCTCAAGAAAAAGCTAAGGATAAAGACCCCTTCTATATACGCTTAACGGTTGATGAAGATTTATTTTTAGTGCAATCTACAGATCAGTTTTATAGTTTTGGAGCAGAAATAAAAGTAGGGTTTAAAGGACTTGATAATAAGTTTACACGTTCTTTTTTATTCGCTCAGAAAGAAGGACATAGTTTATTTGATTTTGGTATTGTGCATAAAATGTATACTCCAAGAAACTCTCAACTTACAGAAGTAGACTCTTCTGATATTCCATATTGTGGTGTAACCTACCTGTCTATAACAAGGCAAGCATTTAATCCTTCTAATGGTTTAGTTATTAAAACCCGTTTGGATGTTGGGTTTGTAGGTGAACTTTCGGGAGCAAAAGCTTTCCAAAATGGTTTTCATAATTTAATTGGAAACGGTAGTATTGATGGTTGGGACAATCAAATTGCCAATGGTTTATACCTTAATTATACAGCCGAGGTAATGCATAACTTTATTTCTTCTTTTAAATATTCTGATGTCTTTCTTGTTGGTAGAGGTACTGTAGGTACAATGGATATGTCTTTTGAAGGTTCTCTATTTTTACGTTTAGGCATCTTTAATGATTATTTTGTACAAGCTGAACGACCTTACTCTAAGAAAACAAACCTAGATAATTTCTATTCGATAAGAAAAACACGTTACTCGAAAGCAAAATATGCAGAATCTTTTTGGATCGGTGATGAAGAAGTGAGAAGGTCTGCTATATCTAATTGGGTACATCATCACTTTAAGCCAAACCAGTTCTATGTAAAATTTATTACTGGTGCAGAACTAAATTTATATGATGGAGAGATGTCTGGTAGCCTTATATCTTTTGAATCCTCTCCATATGTAATTCCGTATAACATGACTCCAAAATTACTTTACAAGGTATCTATCGGGTTTGTTCTGTCTTATCATTTTGGTTCTTTAGAATATAACTGGGATAGAATTACCTATGATCCTGAAAATAATTTCCCTCCTTATTATCCTAAATGGGGTAGATTTAATATTAATCTAAATCTTTAATTGATAGTTAACGAAAAGTTAGCTTATTGCACTTTTAAATCTACCTGATTTGACTTTAAGCCTTTCCCTTTTACAGTTAAAGTAGCAGTACCCTTTGTATTTTTTGATTCTACAAGTACTACAAGTTTTCCATTAAAAGTCTTCATTTTTGGTAAATGAAACATCTCTAATGACGTTGCATCTCCATTACAAACAGCTCTAAAGTCGGCGGCTCCTTTTACAGAAAAAGTGAGTGGAATATTTGCTGTTGGGCATTCTATTCCATTTTTATCTACTACAGAAACTGTAACGAAACTAATATCTTCGCCATTAGCCATAATTTCTGTCCTGTCTGCTTCTAATTTTAAATGATGAGATTTTCCTGCAGTACGAATTTCTTTTTCAGCAACTACTTTATCATTTTTATCATAAGCAACTACTTTTACAGTTCCAGCTTCGTATTTCACATCCATCCAACGTAATCTATAACGATCAAGCCTTGTAGTCTTATCTTTTATTCTAATTCCTTGGCTTTTACCATTGATAAATAACTCCGCTTTATCATAGTTTGTATAGACAAAAACAGGTGTTACTTCTCCTTCTCTTCCTTCCCAATTCCAATGAGGCAAAATATGTAATGTCTCTTCTTTAGTATTCCAACGACTTTTGTACAAGTAAAAACGGTCTTTTGGAATACCTGCTAAATCACAAATGCCAAAGTAAGAACTTCTAGAAGGCCACTCTTCGTTATAAGGAGAAGGCTCACCTAAATAATCAAAACCTGTCCAAACAAACTCACCTAAAACCCAAGGTTTATCATCTTGTAAAATAAAATCGTCTTCTGGAATGTTAGACCAAGGACAAGCTTCTAAATCATAAGATGAGCATTGTAAATCTGAATATTTTTTCTTTTTAAATTCTTCAACAGGAAATTTATAAACACCTCTTGAACTTACAGTAGAAGCAGTTTCTGAGCCTAATACAAATCCTTGAGGAAAAACTTCAAAAGCATCTTCGTATAAATGTGTTCTATAATTAAGCCCTGGAATATCAAGAATAGCCCCAAAACCATTTGCCATAACTGCTTTTACTTGGTCCATACCTACAGTTACAGGTCTTGTTGGATCTTCCTTATGAAAAATATCTTGTAACCATTTTGCTCTTTTTACACCTGCAGTTCCATACTGATCTGGTACTTCGTTACCCGCACTCCACATAATTATTGACGGATGATTCTTTGTAGCACGTACTAAATTTTCTACATCAATTTTGGCCCAATCGTCAAAAAATCTATTGTAACCATTCTTTACCTTTGGCTTTTTCCACTCATCAAAACTTTCTGCAATTACCATTAAACCCAACTCATCGCAAAGTTCTAATTGCTCTATCGATGGCATGTTATGAGCAGTACGTATAGCATCTGCTCCCATTTCTTTCATCAATACCAACTGTCTTTTTAAAGCCGACCTATTAATTGCAATACCAATAGGACCAAGATCGTGGTGTAAACACACACCTTTAAATTTCCTTTGTTCGCCATTTAATTCAAATCCTTTTTCAGAAGTATAAGAGATTGTACGAATACCAAATGTTTTCTTAATCTGATCTGTTTCTACGCCACCTTTATAAGTGGTAGTAATTAATCTGTATAAATTTGGTGTTTCAGGCGACCATAATTTGGGTTGAGGAACGGCTAAAATAGTTTCGAAAGTTGAACCAAATTTATCATTACTCTCTATCTTAGTAATTGATTTACCTTCTAAAGTAACAATCTCATTCACTATTTTATCAACAGCTCCAATTGTTTTTGTAGATACAATAACTTTCGCATTTTCTTTATCTACAAAAGGTGTTGAAATAGTTGTTCCCCAACGTTCAACAGCATCTTTATTCTTTACTATTAGCTTTACGTTTCTATAAATTCCAGCTCCAGGATACCACCTTGAAGATTTTGGTTCGTTATGTAAACGAACCGACAATGTATTTTCTCCTTCAGTAATAAACTCACCTATATCAAAATAAAAATAGGCATAACCGTACGGATGTTCCCCTACAAATTTACCATTAATATATACCTTAGCTTCACTCATTGCTCCATCAAAGTGGAGAAGTACTTTTTTATCAAGCGATTGGCTAGAAACATTAAATTTTAATCTATACCAGGCAGTCCCCATATAAGGTAAAGCACCTGTTCTTCCAGATTTTTCTGTCGCTTTTTTTTCTCCATCTTGAAGAATCTTCACACGCTGAATATCATTTTCCTTATTAAAAGGACCTTTAATTGCCCAATCATGCGGAATGCTTACCGACTCCCAACTTTCATCGTTAAAGTCTATATCTATTGCTTTTTCAAAATCACCTTTACTAAATTTCCAATTGTCTTTTAATAAGGTTTCGGTTCTTTGAGCAAAGCTAAAATTGCTCATCAAGAGTAAAAATAGGAATAACTGTTTGTTCATTATTTCATCTTTATTGTACCAAGGCAATATCCTTGTTTTCTAAAAATTTACATAGCACAAATCGTTCATAAACTTGATGTACCGTCCAAAAATAACACTTTTAAGTACTATACAGTGATTTTTATGTTATTTATAGATTTTTATAAAATCTTGAATGGTTGGAGGTAATACTATGTTATCTTAATGATTTATAGGTTTTACGTTAGAATATTTATAACATTGGTAACTGAAGAGCAATTACTTAACATTGACTTTTCATTTTACACCTTAAAACTACTATTTAATAATGTCAACTATTCGCTTGGGCGATGAAGCCCCTAACTTTACAGCTCAAACATCTGAAGGAGAAATCGATTTTTATAACTGGCTAGGAGATAGCTGGGGAATCCTATTCTCTCACCCTGCAGATTATACGCCTGTTTGTACTACAGAACTTGGTACAGTAGCAAAGTATAAAGACGAGTTTGCCAAAAGAAATGTAAAAGTTGCAGCTCTTAGTGTAGATGGTTTAGAATCTCACAAAGGTTGGATTAAAGACATCAACGAGACGCAAAATACTACTGTTGATTTTCCTATCATAGCAGACGAAGACAGAAAAGTATCAGAATTATATGATATGATTCACCCTAATGCTGATAGCAAACTGACTGTAAGATCTGTTTTTGTTATTGATCCAGACAAAAAAGTAAAATTAATTATTACTTACCCTGCATCTACAGGAAGAAACTTTAACGAGTTACTAAGAGTAATTGATTCTTTACAATTAACGGCTTATCATAAAGTTGCCACTCCTGCAAACTGGGAAAATGGTGATGATTGTGTAGTTGTTCCTGCTGTAAAAACTGAAGATATTCCGGGTATTTTTCCTAAAGGATATACAGAAGTAAAACCTTATTTAAGAATGACGCCTCAGCCGAATCTTAACTAGATTTTATTTAGAAAAATTAAAGACCTCAATTACTAAAATAATTGAGGTCTTTTTATATCTGTACTTTTTTATTTCAATCCTATAATCAATTATTTTCCTTAAACTGTGAAGGTGTTAGGCCAAAATTTGCTTTAAAATTTTTAGACATATGGTTTACATCAGTGTATCCATAATCGTAAGCAATTTCTGTAAATGCCTTATCTGTAGTATAGATTTCTTCTTTCACCTTGTTAATCCTAACAGTTTTGTAGAATTGATAGATGGTTTCGTTAAAAACATATCTAAAAATTTTCTCAAGTTTATTTAAGTTGATACCATATTCTAAAGCAAGATCAGAAACAATTGGTTTATTTTTAATGTCTTCTGTAATTACTTTCTTTATTAAAAATGCGATATCTATTTCATAATCAGAATATACCCTCTTCTCTCCTTTTGTACCTATTTTTCTGATGACGTTTTGAAAAATCAAATTCAATTCCATCATTTTTAATAAATACCATTCTTCTCTTAAATCCTTATCAAGGGGTTTTGATGTAAAAACAGCTCTTTTCCAAACTCTTAGATTGGCGTCTCCTTCATGAAAAATAAAACTATCTAATTTTTCTAAAAAGACATTTGATTCCTCTCTTAAAATTTCCTTTGTAAAGTATATCGTTACTTGTTCTACTTTTTCCCCTTTTTTAAAATGCATATGTATAGACTCTGCATCCTTTAAAATAAAAAAACCATTCGGGATTGATATCTGAATATCTTCCTCCTTGCCTTTTGAATAGACTAGATTTTTACCAAAAAATTGTGCGGTATAATGAAAGTCGTCTATATGAAAAAACTCAATTTTCAGGTCTTCTCTGACCTCCACTTCTACAATCGTAAAATCTGTATATCCATTGGTATAATAATGAATATCTCCAACAAGGATTTCATTATCAATTACTAAATGATGTTCACTAACAAGGTCACCACCTAAGGCTGTCTGTAGCTTAACTAATTGATTAGTAACAGGGCTATTATTTAACTTAATGTTCTTACTCATACTGTTTTGGGTTAACATTTTAAGATAATCATTCTTACAGGAATTTACCCATTGCTAACAGGATTTTACGACTAAAAACTTTTGACACCCACTACATTTGTAACATCAAAACAAAGTAATAAATCAAAAAAAAAAACATTATGAAATCTATTAAAGAACAAGTTACAGCGGCAGAATGGACTACTAGAGTTGAATTAGCAGCAGCATATAGAGCTTTCTATTATTTAGGATTTGAGTACACTACTTTTGGACATCTTTCGGCTAGAGTTCCGGGTGAACCTGATTGTTTATTATTAAATCCTTTCGGTTTAACGTTCGATGAAATTACTGCTTCATCATTAATTAAAGTTAGAAAAGACGGGACAATTCTTACAGATAATGGATACCAATTAAATAAAGCAGGATGGAATATTCATTCTGGTTTGATCTTCGGAAACGACTCAATCAATTCTGCAATGCACTTACATACAGTTGATGGTGTGGCAGTTTCGGCAATGAAAGACGGCGTGCTTCCGCTTTGCCAAGATGATATGCTGATTCACTCTAATATTGCTTATCATGATTACGAAGGTGTGGTTGTAAATGCGGATGAAGCTCCTCGTATGTTGTCGGATATTGGAGATAAGAAAATATTAATGCTTAGAAATCACGGTACGCTATCTGTTGGCGAAACTATCGGTGAAGCTTTCTTTTATATGTTCTTCCTTGAAAAATCTTGTAAGATTCAAACACGTGCGCTAGGCAGTCCTCAAGGAGTAATTAACGTAAATGAAGCGATTGTAGATAATGTGCCAGAACAGAAAAAAGAAGTGATGGCTGGATTGCCACATGAAGGAAATAACTCTGACCCATACCATACTTTATATGAAGGTTGGTTACGTAGAATGAAGCGTGAATATCCTGAATTTGATAATTAAGAAGTAGGCTCATTTTTATATAAAAAAAGCATTAGGAGATCTCCTAGTGCTTTTTTTATGCTTAGATTCTAGAAACAGTTGCAACCTGTTTTTGCTTATAAAAATCTAATTACTCTACAGTTGTAGTATTTCCAATTTCACTATCAAAATCATCAATAGCATCCTCTTTCCAAGTAATTGGAGGTACAGTTTCTTTAAAATACTTTGATAAGTAATAAAGACCTACGCCCGTTACTAACAAAGAACCAATAATTATAATCACATAATTAGTACTACCTCCATATAATTCTGGTCCAGTCAAATTCATTTGATCTTCAGAAATAAACATCATTATTGCAAATGCACATCCATTGTTTATCATATGAATAATAATACCGTAGCTCACACTCTTAGTTTTTAAATAAACCCAACCAATAAAGCAACCTAAAATCATTGCTGCTACAAACTGCCAAGGGTTAAAGTGTATAATTCCAAAAAACATACTCGAAAAAAGAATAGCTTTAGTTGGAGAGTATCTCTTTAAGAATCCATCTAATATTAATCCTCTAAAAATTAATTCTTCTAAAATTGGAGCAGCAATTACTACCGTTAAGAAATTATAGATGTCTTTGTCGCCCATTAGTTCTTTAAAAAAAGTAACAAATTCTTCTGGCATAGGAATTAAATCTGTAATTGGCCCTATTAAACCCAATTGTAACCCTAAAGTCACAAAGAAAAGTACTGGGACAATAACTAGATAATCTAACTTAAAATTAAATGATGTTATACCTGTCTTTTTCTTACGCACAGAATAAATAATTCCTAAAGGAATCCCCATTGCAAATAGGTAAGTTATAAAGAGTATTAATCCTTTATCTAACACCCCTTCAAAACCTGAAGTAACGATTGACACGAAAATTGATACAATAAGAAAGATTCCAACAATACCCCATCCTTGTAAAATTGATGGGTAGAAAGATGATTGTTTTTGAGACATTATATTAGAAATATTAGTTGTTTGAATAATCAATAGTAATTAAGAAAAGGCTATTACCCAAGGTTAAAACTAAACATTAAGTTTTAATCACGATCCTTAACTACTCTTTACTTCATTAAAAACCAGCACATTCAAATACCAATAATAAGTTAATAATCAATATTTTATATTTTTAAAACAAAATATGTAAAAAAATAAAATACTTAAGCCGTTTGCTATTATAGTTTCACACATCTTAATTCTTCAATTAATGGATTATAAAGTAATTAGTAAAGGGCTGCTTGATACGATAAAAAAGCTTGCTCTATTTTGTATAGGACTATATACGCTGTTTTTAATAAAATCGGTAATTATTTACATTGCAATAGCAGGTGTTATTGCTCTCATTGCCTACCCATTAAAATCTTTCTTAAAAAGACGATTTAACTTCTCAAATAATAGTGCACTTTTATCTGTTGTTGTATTATTTCTGCTGTTACTCACGGCATTTTTAAGTCTTTTTATTCCTTTAATAATTCAAGAAGCCAGAGATTTATCACTTATCAATATGGATGAGTTTAAATCGAATATTAACCTAACTTTTGATTCACTCAATCAATCAACTTTAAAATATGGCTTAGACTTATCTTCTTTAAATTTAGGAGGTGTAATACTGAATAAAATCAATAATGCTCCAAAAATATTTAAGTCGATTATTAATACAGTTGGTTCTTATAGTGTAGGTGTCTTTTCGGTTTGTTTTATAGCCTTTTTCTTTATCAAAGAGAGTGAGCAAATTGGTGACTTTTTTATCTCTGTACTCCCTATAGAGAATGAAAAAGAAATAAAATCGTCAATCATAAAAATTAAAAAATTATTATCTCGTTACTTCATTGGTTTAAGTGTTCAGATATTAATTGTGTTCATTTTATACTTAGTATCCTTAATGGTAATTGGTGTTAGTAATCCATTAGTTATTGCATTTTTATGCGCTATACTTAACTTAATACCTTATGTAGGTCCGCTTATTGGATTAATATTAATGTACATTCTTGCACTTACAGATAACATTAATATGGATTTCCAAAGTGAATTTATTCCATTAATTGTAAAGATTTCTGTTGCTTACGGAATCACTCAATTTATTGATAATAATTTCTCTCAGCCAATTATATTCTCAAAAAGTGTCAACTCACATCCGTTAGAAATTTTCTTGGTAATCTTTATTTCAGGTGTTCTTTTTGGTATTGTAGGAATGATATTAGCAGTGCCAGTTTATACTGTAATTAAAGTAATTCTAAAAGAGTTTTACCCTAATAACCCAGTGGTAAAAGCTTTAGCAGAAAATCTTTAGTTCTTCATTGATCGTTTACCTTACAAATAATTATCAATAAAAAAATCCTCTGTGCATAGTATTAAATACATGTACAGAGGATTTTAATTTTATAAAAATTATTGATCTAGTCTTGAATTAATTCAGGTTTTAAATCACTTAAAGCATTACAGCCAGAAGTACTCAATATTTCTAAAAATGATTTCAAGGTATTTTCTTGATAATGGAACACTCTCTCACTCTTTAAAGTAGGATCTAAGCCTTTTTGTAATGACTTGTTTTGTGTAGCAATTCCTGTCGGACAAGTATCTGTATGACATCTTAAAGACTGAATACAACCTAATGAGAACATAAACCCTCTGGCACTATTACAAAAATCTGCACCAAAACATAATGCTTTAAATAGAGAAAAACCATCCATAACTTTACCAGCATAGATTACTTTTACTTGCTCTCTAACATTCTTTTCTTTTAATACTTGTACTACAAACTTCAGAGCTTCATCACCTTTCATACCAATATGATCTGAATATTCTAAAGGTGCAGCTCCCGTTCCTCCTTCAGCAGCATCTACTGTAATAAAATCTGGTAAGTTTCCTTGTTCAATACAAGTGTCAATTAGCTTAATAAATTCCGCTTTAATACCAATACATAGCTTAAAACCTACAGGTTTACCTTCTGATAATGCCCTTACTCTTTTCACAAATTTAGGAATATCTCCTACCTCTTTAATTTCTGGATTAACAGGTGGAGATAATATATTAGTATGTGGTTTTACTAAACGAATTCTTGCAATTTCTTCTGTATTTTTGGCTGCAGGTAATACGCCTCCATGCCCTGGTTTTGCCCCTTGAGAAAGCTTTATTTCTATCATTTTCACTTCTTTCAATGTTCCCTTTTTCACAAAAGCTTCATCATTAAAAGAGCCATCATTATTTCTAAAACCAAAATTACCTGTACCAATTTGCAATACTATATCGCCTCCTTGCTGATGAAAAGGCGTTATTCCACCTTCACCTGTATTATGGTAAAATCCTCCTTTTCTTGCTCCACTATTTAAAGCTGTTATTGCATTGGCACTTAACGAACCAAAACTCATAGCAGATACATTTAACAATGCAGCATTATATGGCTTTAAACAATGTTCTCCCCCAACCTTAATTCTAGGAGGTTCCGCCATCTTTTTACCTGGTATAAAAGCATGACCCAACCATTGTACTTTATCAGCATAAAAATCTAATTCGGTTCCAAAAGGGTGAAATTTCTCTTGGTTTTCAGATCTCGATTTTATCAAGCTGATCTCATTTTTATTGAAAGGTTTTCCGTCTGTATTTCTTTCTATAAAATATTGTTGTAACTCAGGGGCTATAGCTTTAAATATATATCTAAAATGACCTACAATAGGATAATCTCGAAGGATTGCATTTTTTTTCTGAAAAACATCGTACCAACCAATTAATAAAAGCGTCATTAAAATTGTGATAGCGACCGTCTGATCTGGTAAATAATCATACGCTAAAATAAATATTGGGAATAATATAAAGCTTACTATAATGTAGGTAGTTCTAATCATCTTTATGATAAATTATTTTTCTTTAGATTGATCTACTTCTAATATACTATTTTCTTTTTTCTAATAGTGAAGTAATTAGTAATACATTCTACAAAATAATTAAGTATTTTTATTTTAATATGAAAAATTTATTCTATATCCTATTACTTTTCACCCTCCCATCTTATGCTTCTAAAGTCACTTTTAGAGTAGATATGACTGGAGAGAAAGTACATACAGAAGGCATACATTTGTCTGGGAATGTTAATAATTGGAAGCTCAAAGAAACTCAACTTATAAATACAACGGGTACTATTTATGAGGTTACATTAGAAGTAGAAACTAATAAAACATACGAGTACAAATACTTTAACGGTACAGATTGGAACACTGGAGAGTATGCTTTTGGGCCGTGTGCAAATGGAGGTTTTAGAACTATTAGAGTAGATGGAGATACTATATTACCAATTGTACCCTTTAACGGTTGTGCTGAAAAATTTAATTTGAAAGATAAAATAAGAGTAGCATGTGTAGGTAATAGTATTACTTATGGCCACGGAATACCCGAACGTTATGCTAATTGTTATCCCACTCAGTTACAACATAGGTTAGGGGATAACTATCTAGTAAATAACTTTGGAAATTCCGGAAGAACACTCTCTAAAGGTGTAAATGATAGCTACTGGGTAACAGCTGCATTTAAACAATCGCATACTATATTTCTACCAAATAAAGTAGTGATAATGCTCGGTACAAATGATTCTAAACCTCAGATATGGGATATAAGAAAAACCTACTTTGAAGAAGATTTAAATGCATTCATTACTTCTTATGCGTCTTTAGCAAGTAACCCAGAAATCTATTTAGCCACTCCACCAATGATCTATCCTAATACTTTTGATATCCGAAACCAGATTGTTGAAGAAGAAATTATACCTATTCTAATCAAGGTAGCCAAAGAAAGAAATATTAAAATAATTCCAATTCATGAGGTTACTAAAAACATGAAAAGTGACTTTCCGGATGGTGTACACCCGTCTACAAAAGGTGCAACGGTGATTGCTGAGGAAATTTATAAGGTTTTAATTCGTGAATGAAGCAATTAGTATCATTAATTTTTAATTTAACTCAATACTAGACTATAACTTTTATATAATCTTGTCTTTTTGATTTATCATACTTATTACCAATTTGTATTAGCAGAGTAGGCATTCTTTTCTTAAAATTGCGACTTGGTAAAACACTTCTTTACTACAATACAAGCATATTACTTAATACTTTAAACCTACTTTTTTGAAAAATTTACTTATTACAATTATTGGCTTCTTAATACTATCGTGTACTCCTCAAAAAACAGATGAGTGGACCAATTTTAAATCAAAATTTATTAAAGAGTATGATAGCCTTAATATTTCGCCGTTACAGTTAAGTTATCAACAAAATATTGCGTCTATAAAAAGTGAAGACTCTGTTCTCCTTCAGTATGATTTTTTTATCAACATAAAAGAGCAGTTGTCCACAATTGATGTGCGTAACATATCAACAAAAGAAAAATTAAACTATGATTTAATTCGATACGAAACTGATTTAAACCTTGAACGATTACGTTTAGAAAAACAATGGAAAACTATAGCTACTGATAGTATTTCTACAAAAGGTTTATCCACTTTAAAAAACGGGAAAGAATGGTACACCTACTTTCTAAAAAAATGGGTTGATAAAGAAGCTACTCCAGATAAAATTTATGCCTTTGGTTTAAAAGAAATTGATAGAGTTAAACGAAATATGAAATCCATTCAAATACAATCTGGAATGGACAGTAGTACTTTTCAGGAATACATTCATTTACCTCAGTTTTATTATACTGATGTAGATTCTATTCAACTTGCTTTTGAGAGACTCAAAATTGAAATTGATACAACTGCCCCACTCTACTTTCCTGATGTAAACAAAATTACAAACCTGATTATTAAGCAAGGTACAATTAAACGAATGGCAATTGCTCCTGCGTATTATATGGATAATCAACAAACATTTTATTACAATTATTTTGATGCACCATATAACAAAAGACAAATTGCTTGGATTTATCTTCATGAAGGTATACCTGGACATCATTATCAAATAGATCTAGAGAAAAAAACGGATAGAACTGCATTACAAAATAAGTTTGAATATTACGGTTTTATAGAAGGCTATGCAGCTTATGTTGAAGAGCTTGGAGTAACACTTGGTGCTTATAAAACAATTTATGATGAACTCGGCAAATGGGAATGGGATCTGATAAGATCGGTAAGGGTAAGTATGGATGTTGGCCTTAATTATTACAATTGGACTGATGAAGAAGCATTACTATTCTGGCAAAAATATATTGTTGATCAAGATCAAATTGCTCAACGGGAAATTGCAAGAATGAAAAGATGGCCTGCACAAGTGGTTACCTACAAATATGGTGGTGGTAAAATTTTAGAATGGAAAGAAAAAGCGGCAAAGAAAGACGGATTTTCTTTAATTAAATTTCACGAAAAAATACTTCAATTTGGTAACACACCTTTTTCTGTTTTAGAAAATTATATTGACTTATAATAGATTAAAATTATAGCATAAAAAAACCTCGTTGGCAGTACCAACGAGGTTTCATGAACTTAACTCTCTCAATTTTTTTATCACTTATCTACTAAGCGCATTCATCTAACTTCTGATTATATAAACTGCTTTAGTTGATTTTTGTTTCATATTAAACAAAGTAAATTACTAATAGATGTGAACTCTAATTAGTGTCTCCAATTTCTATATTTATAAAAATAGTTCCCCTCATTCTCATTTATTTACATAACTAATACTAACAAACTCATTCAATTACAAGATACTGTCGTTGAGTAAATTAACTTAAAACAATTAAAATTATAAATCATGAAAAAGTTAATTTTATCATCTCTACTATTTATCACTACACTTTTAACACTTCAAGCACAATCAATTGAAACTGGTGTAGGAAAGCTCCAATATTTAAAAGATCATAATGCATTTATATCTGAAACTACAATAGAAGATATAAATAAAGATAACACGGCAGATGTTGCTTATTCTTACTCATATAATGCAAAAAAAGGTCTCATGACAATTAAAGTTATTAGTAAACCTGAATTTGCAAAATATGCTGAAGTTGCCGCTTCTAAAGCATATATACCTTTAGTAGAAGAGTATGGTATTAATTTATCCGAATGTACTAGAGAAGCCTACGATTACGATGTGAAATATGAGGTAACAATCACAATGCCTATTAATAAGAGTAAAGTAAATATCAATCAGAATGATATTTATATTGCAAAATAAATTTGTAGTAAACCATTAAGAGGTGTCAATATTAATTGGCACCTTTTTTTATGTTCCTACTTTTTAGAAAATTATATCGATTTATAATAGGTTAAAATTGATCTCATAAAAAAAACCTCGTTGGTAGCACCAACGAGGTTTCATGAACTTAACTCTCTCAATTTTTTTATCACTTATCTACTAAGCGCATTCATCTAACTTCTGATTATATAAACTGCTTTAGTTGAATTTATATTTCACATTAAACAAAATAAATTCCTAATAGATGTAAAGTGATAAATCTATCTTTAAGTTAGAGTATGTTCTGTGGTAATATTATTTATTTCTGTTGTTCACTAATTTCAGACTGAACAATAGATGTACAACAATTTTCACAGACTTTATGTAAATTATGTAACAAAAAACAGCCTTTTCACTAATAAAAAGACTGTTTTTATAAAATGAGTGAGTATTGATTTTAATACCTAGTAGCCCCACCGGGATTTGAATTAACTCTAATAATCAGATAGTTACATACAAACTGATCATCTATTGAACAACTTATATAATTCCTATCTAATATTTCGTTTTAAATAAAAAAAATGTATTTTTGTATTACACCAAGAAAGTTATGAGAAAGAATATATAATTTTTCTTTTTTCTCACTTTAATTTTCAGTTTATGCATTTTATCGCATTAGTTGGTGTATTTGGAGCTGTAAGCTCAGTTTTGATCGCAGTTGCTTCTGGTAAGCACTATGGAAACTCATCAAAAGTTGATGAAGATCTCAAAGATCTATTCGAAAGCTTTATAAAAAAGAGTTGACTCTTTTTTCATCTCCTTCAAAAGGTTAGGGTAATACCTAACCTTTTTATTTTTTGTTTACCCATACAAATATCTAATTAAAGCAATGAAATCTTTTGAAATTGAAAACTTTCGAACTTTCAAAAATAAAGGCTATTTAAAACTTAACGGTGTATCCATATTAACAGGTACAAATAGTAGTGGAAAAAGTAGTGTTATTAAACTTTTTAAAGTATTACATAACAATATTTCAAAAAAAGATAATGTCGATTTTTTTACAAGAATCTCTGAGCTTGATTATTCTTTAAGCTCAAACTTTGATTATACTCCTCATTTTTTAGGAGCTATGAATAATGTAATTTCTACTAATTCTAAGAATCCTAATTCCTTTAATTTCAATTTTAACTTTTTTCATGAAATCTTTGAGAACTTATCTTTTAAGATGGAGTATTCAAAAGATAATAAAAGCAAACTAAATAATGGGATATTACAATCATTCAGTATTTACGATAGTAATTGCAGTTCGAAAGAATTATTATTACAGGTAAGGATAAATGAAAACTTCAAAAATAAGACCCAAGATGAAATAATTCAATTTTTGTTAAATAACAATAGTAAAATTATACTTAAAGGAGATATTAATGACTCTGATATTTTTCATGGACAAATTAAAACAGAACCCTATTTCGAGATAAAAATAAATACAAACAACGTTTATAAATTAATTGATAAAGTATATAGTTATGCTCAAGATCAACACTGGGCTTATGAGATAAGTAGAAAACTTGTTTTTAAGGAGGTATTAACAAAAAAGGAAAAGTCAATAAGAAAAAAATTAGCTGATGAAAGAGGGTGGTCTTTTGATGAAAATTTTGAAGGTCATGATTATATTACAAGTCCATTAGATGATTATCTAAAATATTGGAAAGTTATAGATAGAGAAGGCAAAACGTTAAAATTTTCATCTGAGAAAAATAAATTTATTGACAGTTACTTGGATGATAAAACGGGAGAAGAAATTTTTACTAAAAACCTCAAAATATCTTTCAATCATAAATATAGACCTTTCAAAAAATATTCACCTCTCTTCACAGCCTTCAAATATAAAATCATTCCTTATGTATTAATAGATGAGTTTACTAATGAACAAAATGAGTTTATTTTGGATAAAAATGAAAGAATTGATTTTGCTAACAGTAAACATTCTACTTTTTTTAAAAAAGAAGAGATTTATAGATTCGAAGATGCTTTAGAAAAATACAATAATGTATATTCTTTATTATTTGACCTGCAAAATATTGAGAAAGAAATAATAGAGAAGAATATTAATATAAATATTGATTTTCAAGAAAATCAAATTACATCACAAAAAGCATTTAATAAGCTGTATCCTTATGGCTTACATGATGATATCGACGAAGTAAAATTTTTAAAAGACTTACTAAAGGAAGATAAAAACTTTATAAAAGTACCTAAATATCAAGAAATATATGATACCCTCATAAATAAAAAATTTGAAGGTATTGATGATTTAGACTTAATATTTAAGTACAACATTTCTCATGAGAGATTAATGTCATATATTATTTCAGAAATCAATGGTGAAATAAATAATAAAAATGATAATCATCCTTTTACTAAATTATTTGATGTTCTATTATCCAGTAATAATAATTTCATTTCAACTGTAAGCAACTTTAAGTTTATTGATATTATAAGAGGTAATATTGATAGATTTTATAATGATTCTTCGAGTCAAAATAATAGTTTTACAAAATTATTAATAGAATTTTCTAAAGCTAAAAATATATCTGATTCGGATTATAACTTTATTAATATTTGGCTACAAGAATTTGAGATTGCTGATGAATTAGTTATTAACAGAGATTCAAATAATTCTGGTACAGAAATCTATTTATTAAAAGACAAACAAAAGAGAATTTTAGCTGATTTAGGATATGGTATTTCTCAATTTATACCAATACTTCTTCACATAATTCTAAATAAAGAAAAAGTTATTTGTATTGAGGAGCCAGAAGCAAACTTACATCCAAAATTACAATCTTTACTTGCTGATCTTTTTGTTGATGCAATGAAAGATTATAACATTAAATTTATCATTGAAACACATTCTGAGTACCTAATCAGAAGACTTCAATATCTTGTTCTCAAAAAAGATGTTGATCCTCAAAATATTTCTTTAAACTACTTTAATGCAAACTCAAAAGATTCAATCTATGAAATCAATATTCTTGAAGATGGTTCATTAGATAAAGAATTTGGAGAAGGTTTTTTAGATGAAAATAAAGCTTTAGTATTAAGTCTTTTTACAGGGAATTATAGAAATAAAAACTAAAATGAAAAAATACCATTATCATTCTAATATAGAAGATGACTTTTTAGAGTCTTTAATTTCTATACCTCAACAAGTATTTTCAACTGACATTAGTCAAATTACTTCATTTTCTCATTTAATTACTTTTCTAAGTAATTATACAACTCTTGAATTTGATGATGAATTAATTAATAAATATCAAAAATATGATTTAATATACTATTTGTTGAGTGAGAAAAAAACAGGAAAATCCAAAGGAATTAATAATCATGATTCATTTTTAGATTTTGATTTTATAGATCAGAATACAATTAAAAGCTGGTCAGAAAAGAATCAAAATACCAAAGAATATAAAATAAACTCCAATTCTACTTTTTGTTGGTCACAAATAACAGAGTTAAACGAAAAAACTAATACAATTATAATTGCAGATCAGTATTGCCTTAATGAAACAATAGGTTATAAATCTTTTGTACAAAGCTTTAATAACCCGATAAGATATTTAAGTACAATTGAATCTAACTTTAATCATTCTAAATTTAATTTATTTTCATTTTTAGATGAAATATTATCTAAACAATTAGAGAATAAAAATTCAGAATATATAGAATTAATAATTATTTCAGGTTTTGATTATAATTATAAATATAATGGGACTTTCAACTCCTACAATTGTATGAGTGACTGGCAAGTAGAAATTGATAGTTTCATGAAAAACAAATACCAAAAATTGAATATAAATTTATCGCTCATAAATGATAAAAGTAAAAACATTCATGATAGGATGGTTATTCTAGATTCATTCTACCTTTCACTTGGTAACAGCTTTAATTTCCTTCTAAAAAATAACCAAGCTGGAGATACTCTGATAAAAGGCTTAGGTACCACCGTTGACTCAAAACCTCATACATTAATTAATGATGATATTCGATTTAATTTTGTCATTCATGAATTTTTAAAAAAAATCATCTCTTTAATTAATACTAATCCTCAATATTTTGAGATAAAAAGTACTATTCATAAAAGTTTTTCTGATCTATTTAATAGTTCTAAACTTTTAAAATATTCAAACGCTTATTAAACATATATGGAGATAGGATAAATTAAAACCCCACCTCCATATATTTTATTCATTCTCCAACACAATATCCTTCACTTTCTCAAAGTTATGAGCAACGCCAAGTGATATATCACTACCAATAGCGTTAAAGTGTTTTCTACCGCATTCGATTTTAAATTTCTCAGTTCCTCCAGTTTCACTTCTAATTTTAAATAACTCTTCTGACAATTCTTGAATAATTGAAACCTGATTATTATACAATTCAGACACTTTATCAAATAATTTTTTAGTTTCCTTTTTTGCTTTGATATTAAAAAAATCCATTAATTGATTTAGTTTAGGATATATTTGATGTGATTTTACAGAATTAATCAATTCTATTAGAAAAAAAATACACTTACAATTTATATGTTCTCACTTTAAACCAATCATAAGTTAAAGAGCCTTCTTCTAATCTATTTCACTTTCAAAAATATATTAGACAAAAAAAAACCAGAAAAAAAAGTTCTTTAGAAATGTTTACATTGTTTTATTACTCCCTCCCAACAATCCTCATCATCTGCTCTACCAAACTGCTCTTAAATACATCGTCCTTAATATAACTTTTATACATATTGATTTCCTTACGACGTTGTTCTGCCATTACCTCATCCGTAAGCAGTCGGGCAACTCCATCTATCATCCTATAATCCCACGCATTAATTTTACGACATAATCAAACACAACAATTATGTCAAGAAAAGAAGAAATGTACGCTCATCTAGAAGCATGGAAAGAAAGTGGTTTAACTCAAAAAGGTTATTGCGAACTACACGCTATAAAAGTACCTACTTTCAGTTATTGGGTAACCAAGTTTCGTGACAAAAAAAATGAGGGCTCACCTGCTCAATTTATTCCCATTTCTCCAACAAATCCTGTCGATCAAAAAATTACGATTGAATACCCTAACGGAGTAAAAGTTCATTTATCAAATACTGAACTTCTTAAAGAAGCGATTCATCTATTCTAATGTTATCCTTAAGAAATACAGATCATATCTATTTATACAGCAAGTTTACTGATATGCGAAAAGGGTTTAATGGTTTAAGTAATATCGTGATTTCTTTGATGGAAATGAATGTAGTAAGTGGTGATATCTATGTTTTCATCAATAGAAGTAAAGATAAAATTAAACTGTTACGTTTTGAAATAGGTGGATTTTCTCTTTATTATAAACGTTTAGAAAGGGGAACATTTGAACTTTCAGATGGTTTTGGACAGTGCGAAAGTATTCATTTAACCTCTGCTCAAATTATGATGTTAATAGAAGGCATTTGTTTAGAAAAAAGAAGTCAAAAAGTGCGTTTATAGTATCATTATTGCTATAAATAAGAGGTGAGTAAAGATGAGAAAATAGCATCACTGAAACAAACAAACACTTCTTTAAGTGAAGAAAACACACAATTAAAGGCACAGGTGGCCATGTTTTCAGAATATGCTTTTCGGAGCTAAATCCGAAAAGCGTAATTATACTGATATACCTAAAAATCAGTTGTCTATTTTTGAGGAAGAAAAACAGGAACCTACGCCAGAGGTCACTGAAATTACAGTCCCTGCTCACACAAGAAAAAAGAAAAAACCTGTTCGTACAGCATTACCAGAGAACCTGGAGCGTGTAGAGGAAATTATTGAACCTGATCACGATTTAGCAGGTTGGCGTAAAGTAGATGAAGATGTTACGGAAGTATTGGAGTGTGAACCAGCTCGTTTGTATGTTCGCAGAATTATTAGACCTCGCTACGTTAAAGAACAGGAAAATGGGGATAGTGTATTTAGTCAGTCGACTTTACCTTCCAATTTACCTTTTCCTAAATCTATTGCATCAGTCAGTTTAGCCGCTCAAATGGTAATCAGTAAGTTTGTAGATCACATTCCTATTCACCGTTTTATCAAGCAATTTGAAAGACAGGATGTTTATCTGAAAAATGCGACTCTGATTGATTTGCAAAAGAAAGTAGCAGATAAACTAACACCTTTATTCGAGATATTATCACAAAAAATAATGCAGAGTAACTATCTGCAAATAGATGAATCTACCATTAAAGTAATGGGAACAGGTAAAAAAGGGAAGGCGCATCAAGGTTATATGTGGTATTATCTGGATCCAAAAGAAAAAATTCTTTCCATTCATTATGCCAATGGAAGAGATCGGAAATATCTGAAAGAACACCTTGGAGATTTTAAAGGTTATGCCCAAACTGATAGTTATAAAGGATATGATTATTTTGAAAACACTACAACAATTACACATTTAAATTGTTGGGCACACGCACGTCGCTACTTTTTTAAAGCCTATAAAGGAGGCTATAAACCAGCTTCCGAAGTAGTTAATCTTATCGCCAAACTAACTCTATAAATTAGAGAAAACGTTTCAACCTGATACAAAAACAGAAGAGATTCAATTGGAGAGAGAAAAATATGCTATCCCAATTATTAATAAGCTCTTCGAATGGGCAAAGGAACAAAGAGTATTACCTAAAACCGATATTGGTGTAGCTATTACTTACTTTCTTCATCACGAAAAAGGATTACGTGAATATCTTAAGAACGGTGAGCTTCTCATTGATAATAACCCAATCGAAAATAAAATACGTCCGCTTGCAATTGGTCGAAAGAACTATATGTTTGCAGGCAATGAACAAGGAGCTTCACAGATCGCAATGTTTTATTCCTTTTTCGCTACAGCAAAAATGAATGATGTAGAACCATATAAGTAGCTAAAAAATACATTAGAAATTATTGATGAGTATCCAATCAATAAACTTAAGGAATTACTACCTACTAAATAAGTTGGTATAGGCATGTGTGCGGGTTGGCCGACTGCTTACATAGATGATAACTCTCCTTTCATAATTGAATAATTGATTGGAATAGGTGACTAATCATTTAATTCAGAAGTCGGTTTATAACTTATACTCTCCTATTCCAATCAATAAGTCATTTCCTACACTATCCTACATCATTTTTCTACAACTCTTTATTATAACCTTCCTTATTATACTTTAAATAGATATATGTATAAAAAATAAGAAAGATGTAGGATTGTAGGAACGTAGGATCATAAAATCATGGGAGTTGAAAAATTAAAAATGAGGAAAAAAATTGCGACAGATTTGCGACAAAACTATGCTAAAAAAGGGTAAAAACTACCTATTTTGCGTATTAACAAAAAAGTGCAAACCGCCTTAACTATACCGTTTACGCAGTTTGCACTTTTTCTAAACATAATGATTTAATCTCAGTGGCCTCACTGGGAATCGAACCCAAATCTCAGGCTCCGGAAACCTACGTACTAATCCGTTGTACTATGAAGCCTAAAAATAATTTTCACGAATATACACCCTATAGCACACTGAAACAACAAGGATATTTTCTATTTAAAAATAAAAAGATGTATTTTTAATACTCATAATCTTCAATTTTTCTATAAAATCATCTGAATGTCCTCGTTATCAATGAGAATACCTTCAAAACTTATACTCTTACTCTTCTTCTGTATTCTTTCATTATTTAATAATGTTCACGCTCAATGGATTCGTGCTGAAGTAAATCACGATGTTTTTATGCGTGATACTTATGTGAATGATAGTCATGTAATCATGACATTAGAAAAAGGGCATTCACTCTTAGCTCTGCCTATTGGTGGAAACGATGAATATGTTAGAGTCTGGGATTATAACTCTGGTAAAAGAGGTTTTGTGTACGGTCAGTACCTCACATTATATGATTCTCTACAAAGGGTTATTTTAAAAGATACAACTGCTGCTGGAACGTTGTCAAGAGGTGGTACTACGCTACACTTAGAAAACTTAAATAGTGAAGATGTAAATATCGAAATGGATCAAATCCCTTATTCCCTTCAACCCTATGAAGAAATTACACTTCGTCTAAAAAAAGGATACCACGGTATTTGGGTAAGTAGAGATGGGGCATTCCCTTTTTGGGGTGGTTTAAACTTGGCTGATAGTGCAGAATATGTTTTAAAAGTTGGGTCTGAAGAAGAGGTTTTAACTACAGATCTTGAGCCAATATATAGCCGGTCAGATACAGTAAAAATGGAATATCACCATGTAGATACTGTGAACGTAACACCTAAAGTAAAAATTGATACTGCTCGAATTGTAACGAATAAGCACCCTCAAGATCTTGAAAGAGCAAAAAGTACAATTGGTATTCGTGGCTATATAAAATTAGCTACTATTTATGACTTTAATGGACTATCTGATGTAGATAGATTTGTACCTGTAGAAATTCCTGTTGGCGAAAATAGAAATACACAAGATAAAGGTTTCTACATGGGCGCAAGGCAATCTAGATTAGGTTTTTCGTCTAACATAAAAGCTAAAAACGGATACTTAAAAATATATGTGGAAGGTGATTTTGCTGGTGGTGCAACCAATAAAATGTACTTCCGCTTAAGACAAGCCTATGCAGAATATGCATACCTTACTGTAGGGCAAACATGGACAACTTTTTCTAACCTAGAAGCCATTCCCTTAACCGTAGATAGAGAAGGCCCTAACAGTTCTGTTCTAATCCGCCAGGGTATGATTAGGTACGAGAAGAAAGTAGGTAATTCTGAAAATGAATTTGGTGTAGCTCTAGAAACTCCAACGGTTACTTTTACAGATTCTGTTGCTGTAGATCAAAGACAAAAATTTCCTGATATTGCCTCTAGATATAAAGTCACTTTTGATAAAGGACATTATCAAATATCTGGTTTATTTAGAGTTATTTCCTACACAGATATCAACACTAATAATGTAAGTAATACGCCCGGATATGGTATTATGTTTAGCGGTAAACAATATGTTCAAAATAAAGATAACATCCTTTACTTTCAGGCTGTGTATGGTAAAGGTATTAGTAGATATGTAAGAGCATTTAGAAATTACAATATGGATGCTTTCGTAAATACTGCCGACAATAGTATTTTTATTCCTAAAACAGCCGGAGGGTATCTATCTCTAGAGCACCATTGGTCTAATAAGTTTTTTAGTAACATAACAGGTGGTATTACATGGCTACAAACTGCTGCATGGCAAGCGGAAGATAGTTACCAAAGAAGTTATTATGGCAGCTTTAACTCGTATTGGTTTGCTTTTGATAGAATGCAATTAGGAGCAGGATATATATACGGTGTTAGAAGAAATAAAAACGGAGATAGTGGCTACGCATCTCGGCTACAAATGTATATCCGCTACGACATCTAATTTTTTAAATTGTTTTAAAAGCAGCTAACGTTTTTTTTTGAATTGCATGAAAAATACATTTAAAGTATTTTTATTTTTTTCCTTATATCTCCTGATATCACAAAGTGCATTCGGACAATGGATGAGAACATCCGTAAATAAAAAAACCGTTTTAAAAGATCATAGAACAACAAATAGTCCTATTCTTTTACAACTTGAAAAAGATAGAGATGTTTTATCTCTACCACTTAACAAAGAAAATGAGTACATAAGAGTTTGGGATTACATTACCGGTAAAAGAGGTTATGTAAATAAAAAATACCTAACCATAATAGACACCTTAGCTAAAGCTGATTTAATAACGCCTCCTGTAAAACATAAATTACACCGTGGTGGTGCTGTACTTAAAATTGAAAATATAGAAGATGAGAGTGTTATTGTAGAAATTGATAAAATACCCTACAATATTGCTCCTTATGCAGAGACAAAACTGATATTAAAAAAGGGAAATCACGGTTTCTGGGCATATAGAGATGGTGCCTTACCATTTTGGGGATCGATATTTTTACATGATAGCACAGAGCATATTTTAAAAATTGAAACTACCGCAGAAAAGGATGTTATTATTGCTGATATAGAACCGGTTATCCATAGAAAAGACACTGTTGTTATAGAAAGTCATTTTAAAGATGTGGTAAAATTATTACCTAAAATTAAAATGGATTCTTCTAAAATTGTAGATAATACCCACCCTCAAGATTTAGCAAAACCTGTTAATAATGTAGATATTAGGGGGTATATAAAACTAAACGGACTGTATGATTTTAATGGCCTAACAAGTACAGGTGGGTTTGTACCTTATAAGATTCCTGTTGGAGAAAAAAATGTAGAAAATAGAGGTTTTTACATGGGGGCTAGACAATCTAGACTTGGTTTCTTTTCTAGAATAAAAACAGACGAAGGCTACATCAAATTCTATGTTGAAGCTGATTTTGCTGGCGGAAGTGTCTCTTATGATTATTTCAGACTAAGACAAGCTTATGTACAATATGGCTATTTAACAGTAGGTCAAACTTGGACTACTTTTACAGATCTATATTCAACTCCTCTTACTGTAGATAACGAAGGTCCAAGTAGCTCATCATCTACAAGACAAGGATTAATACGTTTTGAGAAAAAAGTAGGAAACAGTAATAATGAGTTTGCTATTAGCTTAGAAACACCTACTAAAAACTTTGGAGATACAATTGCAATTGATAGCAGACAATTATTTCCAGATGTGGCATCAAGATATAAAATTGAATATCCTACTGGGCAGTTACAATTTGCAGGGTTATTTAGAGTACTCTCACAACATAACGTTTATGATGATGTTGTCACCAAAGTTGGATATGGGCTAATGGTTAGTGGTAAGAATAGTACTACTAACGAGAAGCATAAATTTTATTATCAAGCAATTGGCGGTAGAGGTATTACTCGCTACATTTCTGCTTTTTCCTCTTATAATTTAGATGCCGTAGCAAGTCCTACAAAAAACATCTATATTCCTTTTACTTTAGGAGGGTACATCACGTATGAATATTACTTCCATAAAAACTTATTTATCAATTTCGTGACAGGGTTTTCTTGGATTGATAATTCTGTTTGGCAACCTGGTTCCACTTTCGAAAGAAGTTATTACACTAGTGCAAATATGTTTTGGTTTCCTTTTGACAGGATGCGGGTAGGTGGAAGTTTTGTACAAGGAGCACGCGTAAATAAAGATCAGGAAAGAGGAGATGCCTCAAGATTTCAGATGTATATTCGTTATGACATTTAGAGTTTTATATCAAACCTGTCTTTCATTTTTTGTATTCTGAAATTAGGGACATCATGTATTGATGAACTATTATGTCGGTTTTCAACAATTACTGTTGATACTTCGTAATTGTGTTTTTCTGCTAAAAGAAAATAACCTCTCATCTCTTTTTCAGTAGTAAAAGTATTTGATACAATAATCAACTCCTGTTCTCTACCCATACAATAAGCTGTCATTTCCTCACATTGTTTGTGTGCAAAAGGTAGTTTTTTAGGGTCAAAAAAGTAATTTCCATTTTTATCAACCATAAAATCATCTGCTTCTATAGAGCCTCCTAAAGACGCTGCTAATGTAGATTTCCCTGCTCCAGGAAGCCCTCTCAATAAAATTAATCTCTTCATTCCTAAAAAAAATAACTCGATTTATTCAATGTTATCATCAATATCAGTTAAATTTAATGAACGACGAACAAAAAACATAAATTTCTCATCACCATGATTCAACTACAACACATTACTTTTAATAAATTGAGTATCATAGAAAAAGCAGAAATTGTTCAATATTTTTCTGACTTTTTAAGTACAATGTATCGACTTGGTAAAAAGCACGAACTTTATAATTATGATGGCTCGTATATTCAAGTAAAATACAAGACGAGTGATCTTTTTGACAATGAAATTGAATCTATCTATGAATTAGATCGTCTGCTTCCATTTTGCCCTAAAATTGATTGGAAAAAATTATTAAAAAAATAAGTAGTCACCCATAACTAATAAAATAATTATGGATGACTACTTTAAACTTAAAGGTCATGTCTCTTAAGAAATTGCCTTTCTATTTTGCATTTAGTTCTGCAATTTTCACTATCATTTTTGTTGCTTCTACCATTGTTGGAACAGGAACATACTCAAAACGAGAGTGCATGTTATGTCCACCTGCAAAGATATTTGGGCAAGGTAAACCCATATAAGACAAACGAGCACCATCTGTACCTCCACGAATAGCTTTTACATCTGGTGTAATTTCTAATGCTTTCATGGCTTCTAAAGCTAGAGTAACAATATGCATATTAGGTGTTACCTTTTCTTTCATATTGTAGTACTGATCAGTAATAGATAATTCAATTGTTGCCTTATCATACTCTCTTTTAAAGTCTTTGACTAAAGATTCTAAATGATCTTTACGTGCCTCAAATAACTTACGGTCGTGATCTCTTATAATGTATTCTAACTTTGTTTCTTCAACAGAACCGCTCATTCCTAGAAGATGAAAAAAGCCTTCGTAACCAGAAGTAGTTTCAGGAGTTTCATTATCAGGTAATTTTGTTGCAAATTTTGCCGCAATATTCATGGAGTTAACCATTTTACCCAATGCTGTACCAGGATGTACATTTTGACCTTTAAAAGTTATTTCAGCACCTGCAGCATTAAAGTTTTCGTATTCAAATTCACCCATCGGACCACCATCCATAGTGTAAGCCCATTCTGCATCAAACTTTTCTACATCAAAAAGGTCTGCACCTGCACCAACCTCTTCGTCTGGTGTAAAACAAATTTTAATTTTACCGTGCTTAATTTCTGGATGCTGAACAAGGTAATCCATAGCAGTCATAATTTCTGCTACACCTGCTTTATCATCAGCTCCTAAAAGCGTTGTACCATCTGTAGTAACAACAGTTTGCCCTTTATAAGCTTTAATTTCTGGAAAGTTATCCGTTTTTAAAACAATACCTTCTTCCTTATTTAAAACAAGATCTTTTCCATCGTAATTTTCCCAAACAATAGGTTTTACGTTTGCTCCTGTAAAATCTGGAGTTGTGTCTACATGAGCCACAAAACCAATCGTTGGCACTACTTTATCTATATTAGAAGGTAAAGTTGCCATTATGTAGCAGTTATCATCTAAAGTGATGTCTTCTAAACCTATTTCCTTTAATTCTTCAACTAGTAATTTTGATAAATCAAATTGTTTTTGAGTACTAGGTATTTGCTTTAAGCCCGGAACAGATTCTGTGTCGATTTTCACATAACGTAAAAATCTTTCTAATAATTTCTCCATTGAATTGATCGTTTTAATATTTAATCAAATATACAATTCAAAGCGTTTTCAACCGATAAAAGTTGCATTCTAATTGTCAACGTTAATAAATCTGCAAAAAAATTAAACTTTTTGATTGGTAAAATCACAATTAAACTTGTTCATTACTACTTTTTTGTAACTTGCAGGCTGAATTTATTCTAACAAATTAGAAACACACACCATGAAACTGCTAGAAGGCAAAAACGTTTTGATTACAGGTGCGTCTAAAGGTATTGGACGTTCAATCGCAATTCGTTGCGCGGAACATGGCGCAAATATAGGTTTTACATACCTTTCAAGCGTTGAAAAAGGAGAAGCACTAGTTGCTGAACTTGAAGCGTTTGGTATTAAAGCAAAAGGTTACCGTTCTGATGCTTCTAAAATGGAAGCTGCTGAAAAATTAGTTCAAGATTTCACAACAGATTTCGGTGCATTAGATGCGTTAATTAATAATGCAGGTATTACTAGAGATACTCTTTTAATGCGTATGACTGAAGATCAGTTTAATGAAGTAATTAGAGTAAACTTGAACTCTGTGTTCAATATGACTAAAGCTGCTACTAAGACTTTCTTAAAGCAACGTAACGGTTCTATCATTAATATGAGTTCTGTTGTTGGTATATATGGTAATGCTGGACAAGCAAACTATGCAGCCTCTAAAGCAGGTATTATTGGTTTTACACAATCTGTAGCTAAAGAATTAGCTCCTCGTAACATTCGTTGTAATGCTGTTGCTCCTGGTTTCATTGAAACTGAAATGACAGCTACTTTAGATCAAAAAGTAAAAGACGTATGGTTGGCAGACATCCCTATGAAGAGAGGTGGTAAGCCAGAGGAAGTAGCAGATCTTTGTGTATTCTTAGCTTCTGATATGTCTACATATATTACTAGACAAACTATTCAGTTGACTGGTGCCATGAAGTCATAATACTTTATTAAAACCTTATAGAATATTGAAAGGCTTCCAGTAATGGAGGCCTTTTTTATTTTGTCTAGTTTAAAACATAGATTTTGAAAATAAAAAAGCCCTAGATTTTTAACCTAGGGCCACTCACTGATTTGGTGTGTGCGAGTTTTAGTATAAGCTCATTTTTGGGTTATGTTGAGCTTAGTCTAACTATATATCTTATTACTCACAAGATTCACAGTCATCTACGTAAGCAACTTCTGTATCAACCTCTTCTGCAGTGTAAGCAGAAACTGTTAAACCGTTGTCTAATACGTTGTTGATTGTAACATTATTATGAATATCAAAACCTTTTTTAGCAGAAGTAACTTTTACGTTAAGGAAAGAACCTTTAGCTCCTTCTCTTACTCTAAATGCAGTAGTTTTACCTAAAACACCTTCTACTGTTACATTAGTTACCTTAGCATTAGTATAAGGCTCTGCTGAGTTATTTCTGCTATTGTTATCAATTTCAAAAGCTTTATCAAATGATCTAGAATCATCATGAATTACCCATAAGTTAGTAAGTGAACCTACATAACCATGTGCCCAGTCAAAAGAATCATCTTCACAACCTACAGAAACTAAGTTTTCACCACTAACAGTTCCACCAAACCACTCAAGGCCATCATCTGTACCTTTAAATGCTTGTAAGTTTGATAATTCTGTTCCTGAACCAACTGCTGAGAATGTAAATCCGTTGTGTTCCGACTCATCTCCATATTTGAAACCAGAGAATTCTACACGTACATAAGATAATACTCCAGAATCATCTGTAGCATCGCTTCCGCCATATTTTACGCTAGAGTCAACTTCTGGAGAAGCTTCACCTTTTGTATCACCATTATTAATTGGTGCACGACCGTTTAATAATAAACCACCCCATGCTCCTGGGTTTTTATCTTTAGCTGTAAATACAATCATATTAGCTGCAGTACCTTGTGCATCAATCATTGCATCTTGAACTACCATTACATAAGAGTCTGGAGTTTGTGCTTCGATTACTGTACCTGCTGCAATAGTTAACGTTTTTCCTGCAGGAACTTTAACTGCTCCTGAAATAGATACATTACCAGACCACGACAATTGACTATCTGTAAGTTCGCCTGATGTGATTGTTAAATCAAAAGCACCAGATACAGAAGTACCAGCATAGTCTAATCCTTTGGCCCAAGTTGGTAAAGTACCAGCTCCTGTGCCTGCTCCGTTTGCTACAATTTTACTTGCTGCATAAGCTTTATCTTGTAATCTATCACTGTCAGTACCAGTAGTATCACCAGGATTATCACCAATTATATCGTCTATTGGACCTGTAACGCTATCAGAATCACATGAAAATGTAAATAATCCGATTAATGCTGCGATTGCTACCTGTCTAAATTGCTTTTTCATAATTAAAAAACGTAAATTTGTCTTAAGAATTAATTTTTAATTTTTAGAAAAGAGAGAGTGGATCGGTTTTTACTCCCTCTTTTTTTTTGTTTATTAGAAACTGTACTTGAATCCAAGCTTAGCATCAAGTCCCCTCTTATAAGTTTCTACAACACCTGTTGTTCCGTTCGTAAACTCTTGTTCAAGAGTAATTTCAGGATTTAAGATGTTCTTAACAGATAAGTCTAAACTGATTTTTTCGCCAATCTTGTTTTTCCAGATAAAGTTTAAAGTTCCGTATGATCTTTCGTAGATATCACCTGCTCCTTGAGAACCTGCAGCTACAATACGATCGCCGAATGTGTTATATGTAACAGTGAATGTTGAAGTAACATTATCACTGAAGATATTTGTTTCGTGAGAGACGTTTGCGTTCACCATATAAGGAGAAGCGCCATACATTGCTCTTTGTTGGTTAGTAAACTGACCATCTGAACCACTTAAATCTGTTTCAGAAGCTAGTAAAGTTAAGTTTGCTCCAACATTTGTTCTTTCCATCCAAGAACCACCTGTTTTAAAGATGTTAGACATTCTTTTACTAATCTCTAACTCAACACCAGCTACTTTAGATGTACCAGCATTTACGTAAGTATATTCTGTAATTGCAGATGCTTTAGTTACTAATTCAATAGTGTTATCAATTTGCTTAGCAAAAACACCTACTGAGAATAATTCTCCTGCATTAGGGAAGATCTCATATTTAAGATCAAAGTTTAAAACATCTGAGTTTTCTAGGTCTGGGTTACCTACAATTTTCTGACCGTTTGCGAATGTGAAACGGAAAGGAATTAACTCTGACATCATTGGACGAATTAACGTCTGTGATACTGCAAAACGAATATTTGATTTTTCATTTACCGTATATTTTAAACTTAATGATGGTAAGATGTTATTTGTTTCTTTAATATCTACATTGTTTGGAGCAGTTGGGTCTGTAGTTCCTTCATTTTTATACGTTACTTCTTGGTAACCTTGCTCGTATCTTGCTCCAATGTTTGCTTTTAATTTTTCAGGTACTAATTCGTAGCTATAATCTGCATAGAATGCATTTACATTCATCACTGCATTAAATTTAGTATCGTAACGTACAATTGGTTTGTAAACTAAAGTACCGTCAGCAAAGTTTTGATCTAAATCTGGTTGAGGATTATCGATATCAATTCTTGGAGGAGCTCCTTGAATACTTAATGTAGACATCCACCATTCAAAAGTTCTATCTTTAAAAGATCCATTGTAACCTACCGAGATATTACTTCTATAAGAATCATTATACTCATTATAGTTACCTAAACCATACGTTGCTCCAACTCTTGCAGACCAAGTATTTTCGTTCATATCACTCCAGAATCTATGAGAATCATCTGGTGCATTTGCAAAAAGTATACCTGAAAACTCACCATCTGTATATTCTAAATCTCTATAAGTAATCTGACGTCTGTCTGGCTCTTGGCTAGAAGATTTAGAGTAACCTGCACCCCAAGTTAATTTTAAACGATCATTCTCTAAGAACTTATGATCACCTAATAATTGGTGGATATTTACAGTATTTTGAGTGTATGTATTTCTTTCTCTAAAGATTGGCTCTCCTCTACCTAATTCTTCGTGCTTACCTTGAAGGTCTAAAACACTATTAGCAGACTCGTTAATAAAGATATTATTGAAAGAGATATTGTTCTTGTTATTGATCTTATAGAACATATTTGCCATAGCTGTTGTGTTAGTGCTATAGATATATTCTTTTGAATCGTAGTTGTTAATTGTAGTTCCTTCTGCTCTGTAAGTTCTTTTTACACCTTCTCTGATTTCGTAATCGTTATCAAAAGATGCTGATGCTACAAAACCAAAAGCACTTTCTTCTCCAAATTCATAGTAGTTACCACCTGCAGCACTAAAGCTCATATTAGGACCTGCTGTTTTATATGATGGAGAGAATGAGTTGTCATAAGAATTAGGAACTTGTCTATCTGCCATTTCTGATGGTAAAGCTCTACCGTTTCCTGTAAAACCAAATGCTTCCATATCACCATCGTTAAACGTTTTAAATCCGTTTCCTGTAGCTATAGAGTTATACGCTCCTGCTAAACCGATAGTGAAAAAACCTTCGTCTGGGTAATCCTTAGTTACAATGTTTACAGTTGCTCCTGCAAAATCACCATATAAAGAAGGATTGAATGTTTTATTGATATCAATGTTTCTTACTACATCTGTAGAGAATAAACCTAGATCAATTACTTTTTTATTAGGATCTGTAGAAGGAACAGCTAAACCATTAACTGTTGCATTATTATATCTATCACCTAAACCTCTTACAAAAAGACCACCTCTTTCTGCTTTAGTAACTCCTGTTACGTTAGCAACAGCGTCTTCTGCATCAGAAATACCTTTAACAGACATTTCTTCGGCTCCAATTGCCTGAATCATCACATCTGCATTTTGTCTTTCAACCATTAATGCACCTGCTGATTCTGTATTTGCTTTAGCAACAATTTCCACAGCTTCTAATTCATGAGCATCTGCTCCTAAAGAAAAATTAACTACTGTTTCTTCTCCTGCTACAACTGTAATTTCTTGTGTTGTTTTTGTGTATCCAATAAACGATGCCACTAATGTGTAAGTTCCTGGATCTGCATTAAACTGGAATTTTCCGAAAATATCCGAAGATGCTCCAGTTGTTGTTCCCTGTAAAGAAACACTTGCACCAATAACGTCTTCACCGTTATCAGCGTCTTTTACATTACCCTTAACAATACCTTTCTGAGCAAAGGCTGTAAGTGAGATTAAGATGAGTGCGAACGAAATAAATAATTTGTTCATTGCTTTGTTAAATTCTTTTATACTAAAACCGTGTTTACCAAATCACATTGCAAATGTAGGGTTCGTATATGTTGTAGTATTTTAGAAATCTTAAACTTGTTGTTAAATAAATCTACTCTAATATGAATCTAATGTTACATGAAGTTGTGAAGAGATGTTATAAACAAAATATACAATGGTAGGATTAGCTAAATTTTCATTGATTCAATAGATTTGAGTAAACTTTTTAAGAATTCTACCAATGTTAAGAGATTATAAACTGAAAATATTACTACTTTTTCTTGGATGTATCACTTTGAGCTGTTCAGATAGCCAAAACACCAAGTTTCAAAAAAAAGAGTTTGATAATAAAAAGAAGGTGGTTCGTAAGATCCCTCAATTAGACGACTCCAACGCTTTAAAAGAATTAGAATGGTATGGGCCAGAAAACCCAGAAACAATTGTTGTAATAGAGACAAAGTTTGGGAATATTAAAATAAAGCTGTTTAAAGAAACAAGTAAACATAGAGCTAGTTTTATTATGCTGGCCAAAAGAGGGTACTTTAACGATTCTCAATTTTATAGAGTAGTAAAAAACTTTGTTGCTCAGGGTGGAGATTCTGATGACCCCGCTTTTAGAAAGAAAAAACGTGCTATAGGTAAGTATCATATTCCTAATGAAATTGACCCTAGACGTTTTTATCATAAAAGAGGTGCTTTATCTGCTGCAAGATCTTATAAAAACAATCCTAAAAGAGAATCTACACCTTTTGACTTTTTTATTATTCAAGGTAGAGAAGTTACCGAAGGTGATATGTTACAATCTGAAGATGAGAATGGTTTAAAGTATACTGACGAACAAAAAAATACTTATCGTAAAATTGGAGGCGACCCTCATTTAGATGGGCAGCATACTGTTTTTGGTGAAGTAATAGATGGAATGGATGTTGTTGATAAAATTTGTGACCAAGAAACCGATAAATTCGAATGGCCTGTAGATATTATACCGATGAAAGTAAAAGTGATTGAATAAACTAATTCTCTATTAATTATTAATTGATGATGTAGTTATTCTAAAACTATACGTAATTTGTATATTAAGCAGTTGAACAGTTAAAATTGGGACAAGTTAGACTAAAAAGAAGATCCAAAACTTCCGAGTTTAATTATACAACTGCTTAAGTTGGCAACAATAAGTATTTGATTTATACAGATACTTTACGGCTATTATTTACAGTTTTTAAAAAACACTTTGTTTTGATTTTAAGTATCGACACCTCTACTACTGTTTGTTCAGTAGCATTACATACATTAGAAGGTCAATTGTTATCATATTACGAGCAACATATTGACAAGTCTCACTCAGAATATCTTGCTGTAATGATTCAAAACGTTACAGAAAATGCAGGTATTAACATGTCGGAGTTATCTGCTGTCGCTGTTTCTGAAGGGCCTGGTTCTTACACTGGTCTACGTATTGGTGCATCTACTGCAAAAGGTTTATGTTTTACTTTAGATATACCATTACTTGGTGTGAGTACACTAAAGTCTATGGCACTTCAGATTTCTTATACAACAGATGCCGAAGATATCATTTGCCCAATGCTTGATGCCCGTAGAATGGAAGTTTACACAGCCTTATATACTAAAGGAATGGAAGAGCTACTTTCTCCTCAACCTATGGTAATGGACGAGAATAGTCTTTCTGATGTAAAAGCACGTTTAGTTTATTTTGGTAATGGTGCAGAAAAATGTCAAGAATTACTTGATAACCGACCAACTAAATTAATCAAAAACATTGTTCCATCTGCTCAATTTATTGGAGAATTAGCAGTAGAGCTTTATAAGGCAGAAGATTTTAAAGATGTTGCTTACTGGGAACCTGAATACCTTAAAGAATTCCAAGCAACAACTCCAAGAAAGAGGTTATAAGTCACTTTATTCACCTATAAAAAAGGTCTTTACCTTAATTTTAAAAGTATACATTACGGAATGTCCCTATTTGAAGATCAACATAATTTTGCAGAAGTAATTTTACCTGTACCTCTACCTAAAAGTTTCTGCTACAGTATTCCTTTAGGTACAGATGTAGAACTTGCTGTTGGTCATAGAGTACTTGTAGAATTTGGCAATAGAAAAATGTATACGGGTGTTGTTTCTGAAATTCATCAGAAAAGACCCGAAAAATACGATCCTAAACCTATCTTAGAAGTACTTGAAGTAGATCCCTCTGTAACAGAAATGCAGATTAAGTTATGGAAGTGGGTAGCTGAATATTATATGTGTACTATTGGTGAAGTACTAAATATTGCACTTCCGTCTGGATTAAAACTAAGTAGCCAATCTTATATACAATTACATCCTAGTTTTATAGTAGAGGAAAACCTAGAGATGTTGAATGATAAAGAATTTACTTTATTATCTACTTTAGAAAAAGAACAAACTGTAGCTTACTCTCAAGTAAGTAACATTATTCAGTTAAAAAGTCCCTATAAAACAATTAAAGATTTGATTGCCAAAGAAGCTATTCTGCTGATAGAGCAAATCAAAGAAAAATATAAACCAAAGATGGAGAAACGCCTCCGTCTTACTGAACAATATGCCGAACACCCAGAAGTATTAGATAAACTTTTTGAATCGCTTGGTAAAAAAGCAAAACAAGGAGATGCTTTATTAAAATACCTCACTTTAGTTCCTGTACATGAAGACCACATGACTAATTATCATGGTGTAAGTAAAAAGGAATTTATCAATGTAGGAAAAGAGTTATCGGCTAGTTCTGTTGGTACAATGACCAAAAATAAGATATTTGAAGAGTTTGAAAGGCAAATACCTCGTTTCGAATTATCTATTGCTGATAGAATGCTGCCAACTCCAGAGTTATCTGCAGCACAAAACGAGTGCCTACAAAAAACAGTAACAGGTTTAAATGATAAAGGCGTTTGCTTATTACATGGTGTAACTGGTAGTGGTAAAACAGAAGTTTATTTAAAGTTGATAAAGAGCGTGATCGAAAATGGATCACAAGCTTTATTTATGATTCCTGAAATTGCCCTTACAAGTCAGTTAGTACGTAGGTTAAAAGTCTACTTTGGTGATGTATTAGGTATTTATCATTCTAAATTTTCTGATAACGAACGTGTAGAAACATGGAAAGGCGTTCAAGAAGGGCAGTTTCAAGTAATTATTGGTACTAGGTCTTCTCTATTTTTACCCTTTTCTGATTTAGAATTAATAGTAGTAGACGAAGAACACGATAGTTCATACAAAGCAAACGACCCTGCCCCTAGATATCAAGGTAGAGATGTTGCATTGGTATTGGCTCATTTCCACCATGCAAAGGTTGTTTTAGGTTCAGCAACACCTTCATTAGAATCGTTTTATTTAGCCGTTAAACAGAAATATGCTTACGCTGGTTTAACTGAACGGTACGGAAATGCTCAATTGCCAGAAATCAAAATTATTGATATAAAGGCAATGAGAAAGCAGAAAAAAATGAAAGATGATTTTTCTGACGAGCTACTTCAGTTGGTGCACAAAACTACCGAAGAAGGAAACCAAGCCATTTTATTTCAAAATAGAAGAGGATATTCACCTTATGTTAGTTGCGAAACCTGTGGTTGGGTACCCTCTTGCCCAGATTGTGCTGTAAATCTTACTTATCATATTTATAGAAATGAATTACGCTGTCATTACTGTGGTCATAAAGAACATGTTCCTAAAACGTGTGTTTCTTGCGGTGGTACATCTTTAAAAACTGTGGGGTTAGGAACTCAAAAAGTAGAAGAGGGACTAAAAACATTTCTTACTGATATTCGTGTAGGTAGGCTTGATCTTGATACAACAAGAAGGAAGCACAGTTACGAGCAAATTCTTACTGATTTTGAGCAAGGACATATAGATGTTTTAGTGGGTACACAAATGGTCACTAAAGGGCTAGACTTTAATAATGTACGTGTAGTTGGAATATTAAATGCTGATAGTTTAATTTTCTTTCCAGATTTTAGAGCACACGAAAGAGCTTTCCAATTGCTTACGCAAGTAAGTGGTAGAGCAGGTAGAAGAGGTGATGCAGGTACAGTTATTTTACAAACAACAATGCCTAAAGAAACACTCTTTGCTAAAGTAGCTCGACATGATTACCGTAATTTTTACCGCAAAGAAATACAAGAACGTCAGCAATACCATTATCCTCCATTTACAAGATTAATCAAATTAACTATTCGAAGTGAAAAGCAAGAACTCACAAGAGATAGTGCCGAATGGTTAGGTAAAAGATTAATCAATTGGTTGGGTGCAAAGCGTATTTTGGGTCCCCAAGAACCGGTCATCAATAAGATAAGAAACTATTACCTTTCTGAAATCATGATAAAACTCGAAAGAGAAAACTTTGATTTAAAGAAAGCTAAGAACTACATCCATCATGCTATACTTAATTTAAAAGAAGAAAAACCTTTTAAACGTGTATGGGTAAGTATTGATGTAGATCCTAACTAAACTGTGCTATTGCACATGTACAAAAGCCGCCCAATAATAAGGGTGATTGTACTCTTGCTGTAATGCATCTTTTGCTTTATTTACAGCAGCATCAATATCTTCTAATTCAATAAAATTTTTATAGAATAAAGTCATGAATTTTTGAGTAGCAGCATCATCAACAGTCCATAAACTAATAATTTGATGCTCAATACCCGCTAATTTAAAGGCTCTTTGAAATCCATATACACCCTCACTCCTCGTACTTTGACCAACCCCAGATTGACATGCTGAAATTATTGCCAATTTAGTATCACGTAAATCATAATTAGACAATTCACTCGCCATTAAAATTCCATCATTCTTACCGTTATAACTTTCTCCTGTCTCCCAAAAATAATTTGCTCCAGAAAAAACAATCCCAGCTCTATTCATTGGGTCAGGATCAGAATAAATCATTTCAGCACCTTTAAAAGATCCCTCTTTAATATTGTCTTTTTCAATATATGGAGAAAAGTAGGCATGAGAAGCAATATGTAATATTGGCGTTGGTGTTTTACAGTACTCAATAAATTGATCTTCTGTTGCTGAAGTTCCCGTAAATAGATCAACCTCTACAGATGAATAAGTTAATTCTTCATTAATTAAATCCACTTCTTTTAAAGTTCCATTCAAGTAATTAAAAGTACCTCCTACCAATTGTGGTTGCTCATTTTTACTAGTAGTTGAATTTGTCGCCTTTTTAGTTTTTATTTTTAAACCACGTTCATCATCTATTCCATTAGTAAGATCAATTGCTTGATCATCGTAATTCATACCTCCGAATATTGTCGCTTTTCTTTTCGAAAAGCTTGTTTTATTGGCTATTTGAGAGGTTTTACTAACTCTACGTAATTTAAATTCTTTACCAAATCTTTGAGGCGATTCTGCTATATTCACTTTCAATGCATCGAATGCTAGGCCATGTAAAATACCTGTAGGAGAATAGTAAATTGTTTTTACATCATTAAGATAAGGTAGTAGTGGAGTTATTATTAGTTGAGCTATTTTTTCAGAATTCTGATTATAAATAATATCATTAATTTCTTTTTCAGATTGTCTTACATCCGGTTCTATTAACTGTTTTAATTCATCTTCTTTACATAAAGGAACAAACTGTGGTGTTTCTATACCTTTAGTAACCACTAACGCAGCATAATTATTTGGTGCGTAATAAACATATTCTATAGCAACTTCTTTATCTTTTAAAGCTTTATCTACATTCTTCCAGTTAATATCATTTTCTTCAATTTTAGAAAAAACTTCTTTTCTAGTTTTTATTGCTAATTCTTTATGCAAACCGAAACTAATATCCTTTAAACTATCTATATCCATATTCTTATTATGGAAGAGGATCTGTTTTCTCACTTGCATCCAATGTTCAAACAAATTCTTATACTCTTTATTTTTACTATTAGCAGCATATTTTCTGATAGCTATTACAGAAGATAAACCTATTTCTTTAGACAGTAATGTATAATTATAAGCCAGTTCTAATGTTTCTGGTGATGGCATTTTTTCTGCCATCAAATAAATAATATCGCCACATTCTTCTGATAATTTAATTATCTGTTGTTTGTCAAGTTTAGAAGGATTCAGCATAATATTTTTAATTAGGTAATCAAAATAGTTATACTCTTCGCTTACAACTGCAACATCTATATTATCAAACTTTTTTTCTTGTATCAGAATTTCTACATATTTCATGTAGAAATAAAACTTATAAAATCTAAGGTAAAATGTTGAAAAAGTAATATTTGTATCTTCTTCCATTTCTGGTAAATCTACTATCTCTTTTTTAGATTGAGTATAAGCCTTAAGTATATATTTTTCTGCTTTAGAATAGTCCTCTCGTTCTTTACAAATTTCTGATAAAGTAAAGTAACTCCTTGAATAAACCTTTTCTTTATCCTTCCGAATTAATTCTATACTAGTAATATAAGCCTCATTATTTCTTTTTAATGCATGTAACGTTTCTATCTTAGTATTTGAAATAGCACTATAAAAAGGATTTTTTATAGTATTATTTTCTAAAAATTGATTGCAAAGTACTAATGCTTTTTCATATTCTTTTAATTTAAGATATGATGAAATCAACATAGATTCATTAATTTTAAAACCTAATTTTTGTTGCTTCAATTGTATTTCCAGTACCTTTTCATAATTATGTTGTAAAAGATATAAGCTTTCTAAATACATTAAAAATATTTGATAAAAATAAGTAGCTGTATCATTAGTTGCCTCAATTTTGTTTACTGCTTCATTCACTATTTTTGTTGCCAAATAATATTGATTTGTTTTAAACATTTTACCTGAGAGTAACATTACTGTGCTATAATCTAAGGGTCCTTTAGCTAAATTTTCACTAATAATTTTGTCAAAATTTAAAGACTCACTTTTTGAGATACTCCATAGACGCTGAACATCTCTATTAAAAAAAAAATATTTTTCTTTATCCTGTTCATTTGCATTATCATACAAAGTATTCAGTCTATTAATATAGGGAGTTTTATAAAAAAAATCATCCGCTAGCTTCTGAAGATGATCAGTCGAAAGTGGATATTTTTGAGTATTTATTGCTATATAACTTTCTATAATCTCAAGTAATTCTTCCAATTCCTCAAAGCTCTCTTTTTCATCCATTTCATAATGAAAAAGAAACAGTTTTACTTCTTCAAGGTAATCCCATTTTGCCTGAATGACTGCAGCATATTTATTTTTATCTTTTTTAGTATAATCGTAACTCAATTTTTGAAAAGTAGCACTCTTTATGAAAAAACTTTTTTGATCAAAATCTTTAAATACCTCTTTAGCCAATTGTTCTTTACAATCTTTCTCATTTTGCCTTATTAGCGCAACATGTAGATCATTTATAGCCTCTCTTTCATTTTGAATAGCTGTCAACGCATCTCTCAAATCCTGAGATGTATATATTTTTTGTTGAGCATAAAGAGAAGTAGTTATTAATAAAAGTAATAGTAATAATTTGGTCTTCATTGTTTGTTAGCTTTTGATTTTAGATCAAAATTAATAAACAATTATAGTATTTAAAAAGATTCTAGTAGTAGAATAGCATATGATATTAAGAATTTAATTAAACATATACCCACAACAAACTATACAATTAAATTCAATACAAAAGTTTATTGCTTATACTATTTCTAGATAAAAATAACCTAATAATTGATACATATTTTTGATAGATGTATTTATAGAATATTAGAACCGAAAAAAAATAGGCTACCTCATAAAGAGGTAGCCTAAAGCTATAATTTTCAATTACTAACCAAAAATTTATTTTACAATAAACTTCTTTGTTTGAGCTTCTAACTCGTTGCTTATTTTCATTAAGTACATTCCTTTTTTAAGTAAATAAACTGGAATTGTAGTTTTCTGACTTTCAACAGGCATTGAGAGAACTTTATTACCATTAATACCATAAATATCAATAGTTCCATTTCCATTAAACATTGCAGCGTTTACATTTACAATAGTATTGGAAGGATTAGGATACAGAGATACTTCTTTTATTTGTAAATTATTTTCTAAAGACTCTCCTCTTTCTACTGAAAGACTTGCCACCTGATTTATACTACTTCCTGCAGTAATTGTAACCAAATAATCTTCAACTTCACCATAAGTAAAGCTTTCACAAGGGGTAGATGCAGCACCGTATTTCATTGCTACTCTCATTCTCGTTGTTCCCAATACTGCTACAGATGGTATTACTTGAGACGATGTTAATAAGTTTTGATTACTTGACGAACCTTGTACAAATAATTCATTCGTATCATTAAAATCTCCATCCTGATTGTAATCTATCCAAATAGACCAATATACGGTATAACGTGTGTTTCTATACCCTGCACTAAATGATATTGTTTCTGATGCTCCTCTAGTAATTGTACCCGCATTTAGAGTTGTATAATCTCCATACCCTCCATCTTTAGCAGAAGTATTTGATAAACCTCCTACTCTTACATCATCAATCCAGAAATAAGAATCGTTACTTCCTTCTGAACTACAATAATTTACAGGCGTAACTACTTCTTCTAAAGTTGTAAAAGTAATTGCAGTAGTATAATCTGATGTACCTGATGTACAGTTAGTAGCAACTCTTACTTCATAAGAAGTATTTGCTGATAGATCAGTAAATGATGCTGAATTTGTTGACGCTGTATATGTTGACCATGTTCCTCCTGTTTCTTTTAATTGAATTTCATAATTATCGGCTGCAGAGATCGCATCCCAAGAAATATCTGCACTATTTACTGTAATAGTACTTGTCATAAGAGTTGTTGGGGTATCACAAACTTCTGGTGTATCCGTTGTTATAATTACTTCATAATCTTCTACTTCCCCATAACTAAATGCTTCACAAACTGTTTGTGCACCTTCGTATTTCATAGAAACTCTCATTCTTGTAGTTGTTGCAACTGTCCCTATTGGAATTGTCACCGTTCCTGTTACTGTAGTTTTAGTCAAACTTCCTGCATCAAAAACTAGTTCGTTGGCATCTTCAAAATCTCCATCTGCATTTAAATCAATCCAAATTTTCCAATATTCATCATAAGATGTACTTGTAAAACCAGGTGCTAACGATACATCATAAGGTGTACCTGATGCCATTGTTACAGATTTTGAAGAAGAAAAATTAGTATATCCTCCATTAGATCCTGTTGTATTCAACATATCACCAACAGTAACACTTGCAATCCATTCATAAGAAGCATCGTTTCCTTTAGAAGCACAATACGCAGATGTTTCTCCATATTCTTCTCCAACACCTACTGCATACCATGCATTTGTAGTTTGAATAACCTCATTAGAACCCTCTCCATATAAATCTATGGCAGATTGAATTGAGAAAGTACGGGCGTTTGCAAAAGTTGATGTTGCGGATAAATAAACTGCTTCTGTTCTGTAAGCAATTGCACCTGCTTTATCTATTCCTATACCATTTACAGAATACGTACTACCAATATCGTTTGTACCTGATTTACCTTCTACCAAGATGTAAAACCAATGGTTTAAAACACCACTATTGGTATGTACACCACAATAATCGTTACTTCTAGTTGGTGTTCCACAATTTGGATTTTGCCAATTAGTTCCTCCATAAGTATCTGGCTGGCCTTCAGATTTTGGGTTTCGCATAGAACGTAATGCTTGGTTATTTGTTCGGCGTTCAATATCCTCACCAATTAACCATTCGTCTTTTTCTGGAGCTGCAAATTCTTCTACACAGGCACCCCATATATCAGAGAACCCCTCATTTAAAGCACCAGATTCTCTTTCATAAACCAAACCAGCAGTTCTCTCACAGATTGCATGGCCAATTTCATGAGCAGCAACGTCTAAAGATGTTAGAGCATCAAAATAAGTACCGCTTCCATCTCCATACGTCATTACAGAACCATTCCAAAAAGCATTATCATAAGCTTTATCGTAATGCACATAACTTTTAATAGCTGCACCATTACCATCCCAGCTATCTCTATTAAAAGATGTACTGAAATAATCATACGTCATTTGGGCTCCCCAATGTGCATCTAAAGCTGCATTGTCTTTTTCGGTATTATCCCATTCTGCAGAAGTCCAATTATTATCACTATCAACAAAATCTACAGCTCCGTTATAATTTGTACCCGTATTCATATCATACGTTTCGATACCATTACCTCTAGTGAAATCACGTAAACGATAACTGCCATTGTAAGCATCTGTTTTTGATGTTCTATTGTTAGAATAACGGGTATCAAATGTTCCTTCAGCTTCAGCGTGTTTTATTATTTGATTTATATGAACAACTTCTCCACTAATAGCATCTATAAAAATGTATGCTCTACTTAATGGTTCTTCGGCATAGATATCAAACTTATAAGCCAACACAGGTTTCATTAATGTCTTTCTATCTTTAGATTCAAAATTAGGGACAATAACAAGTTCTCCAGAAGGATAAAATGTTGATGATTTACCATCGCTCATTTTCAAAGCAATCTGCTCTTGATCAGCTCTTTGCCACATATACTTAGAAGCTCCTACATTTTTAAGCGCAATAGATAATGCTTCTTCTTCGCTTAAGTTGGCTTTTACAGATTTAAGAGCAAGTGGTTGTACATGATGAACAATAGAAAGAGGGTCTTTTTCCTTAAAATTTAAGGTATAACCTCCATATTCTACTTTTACATCTTGATAATACTCTTGAAATCTACGGTGACTAATCCCTAAATTGTCGGTTTTTGTTTCAATTTGCTTAAAACTCGTCGGATTAGTTAGATTCAGTTGTTGCCTCAGAATACCTTCAGCAGATTGAACAGTTATTGATTGATTTCGAGCGTTGGATTTATTAAATCGGATTATTTCTTGAGCGTGTACACTCAATGATAGGATTCCAGACAGAACCACTATTGACAATAGTACTTTCATTATTTAGTTAAATTATTGAATTGGTGTTTATGCTCGTTGTATGAGCTTATTTACGTAGTTAGTAATTGAAATGATCATTTAATTATAGCGTTGTACAAATATATTGAAGTTAATTTCACAATTGCAACTAACTGAAAATGAACACCCTACTGTTAATATATTTAAATCTGTTTAAAATACTATAATCCCAACATTATGCACTCAAAATAAATTAGACTAAGTACGTTTAAACAAATAAGGCTTTAGAGTATGTTTTTCTTAAAAAATTTAACACTTTAAATTAAATCAACTACACCTATAAGGTCTATCAAAAAACTAGAGATTATACAAGAATTTCATTTTCAAAAAAAACAAAAAAAAACACTCGTCTGATTTTATCAAACTAGTGTTTCCTTAAGTTCTCGACTAAAAAGTCTTGTTTATGTATCTTTGGTTTATCAATTACCAATAAAAACAGTACTATTTTTACCTTTAAATTGATACAAAACTAATATAAATGAAATACACGCCTTATTTATTGCCTAATTACGTACTCTAAATACCTTGTTTTTTCTCCATTTCTTCCTTTCTATACTTGATTTGCAAATCCAACATACAAGCTGCACATAAACAATCGTCAAATTCTTGACGCATTTTTTGTGTCTCTTCGTATGTCATTTTCACTTCATAGCATTGGCAATGCGTTACATTACCAACCTTACATTCAAATGTTTTACCACATCTTTGGCAATTCTTTATTTCGTGTTCAGGCATATAAAAATCGATTTTAAGTAATTATTTTCACAAAAAAGCATACTTCTACAGAGTTCTTTAAAAGGATTAAAAATCTTTATTATTCGATTTTTTAAGAATAAATCCGACAGGTAAAATAATCCACATTAATAGAATTAAAAATGAAGTAAACATACCTAAATTTGTACCAAAAAACTGTTGAAATATAGCACCTGTATAACCTAATAATGCTGAGATATCTAATTTAAGTAAAATAAGAATCCTAGATAAATCAATGGGGTTAAACATAGTTGCTATTAAAGAAAACTTATCAAGTGGGTATTCATTAAAATATAAGATGGAAATTAAAAATGCTCCATCATAAATTACAGCTAAAAAGAGCCACATTAATATCGAAAAGCCAAACCCCTTAATTTTATTGTCAATAGATAACGTAATGTTATAAGCTAAGGCTACAAAGATAAAATTTAAACAAGTACCTACTAACAGCAACAAGGTAAAATCAAAGATTACTGAAGATTTCAATAACCCATACAATAAAAATGAAATACCTAATCCTAGTACTAAACTTATTGATAAAGATAATGAAATACCTAAATATTGCCCTAAAAAGATTTTACTTCTTTTAATTGGATGTGCCAACAAAAGCTCTGTAAATTCTTTTGAGTTATAATAATACATTGTCCCAAAAATAGTTGCAATTAAAGGTGTTAAAACAATAATCACGTTCATTAATGTAATGATAGCTTTGCCTATATCATTATTTAGAAACAATAAAACAGAACTTAAAGCCAAGTAAAAAACAAAGTAAATATAAGTCCAACGGCTACGAGTTAAATCAAAGATGGAATATTTTAATATCTTAATCATATTGTTTTAAAATTAAATTAGCGATAGCCATTTCAAGGTTAGTATTATTGGTTTGTTCTTTTAACAAGGCAATACTCCCTTTGAAATAAATTTTACCATCTAATAAGAAAATAATATCATCAGAAACCTCTTCAACAAAATTAATAATGTGTGATGTTATTAAAATAGTTTTTCCTTTATTCTTTTCTTTTTCAATTAACTCTTTTAAAGAAATAACACTTACAGGGTCTAGTCCTGTTGTTGGCTCATCTAAAATAATAATATCAGTATCTACCATAAACGATAACACAAGATTAACCTTCTGTTTTGTTCCACCTGATAGTACACCTAATTTTTTATTTTTAAATTTCTCTATTTTAAAGAGGTCTATTAATTCATCTTCATTTGTATCTTTATTTCTGAGGTTCTTTACCATATTAATTAATTCCGAAACGGTAAGATTATTTGGAAAATTTGCTATTTGAGGTAGGTAACTAATATTAGTTCTATATTCCCACTCACCAAGAACACTTTTTCCATTATAATCAATGGTTCCCTTATCAGGAATAATCATTCCTAGAAAGCTTTTTATTAAAGTAGTCTTACCGGAGCCATTAGGACCCAAGATTGCAAATACTCCTCCTTTTGTTATCTCAAGGTTTAAATCTTTAAGAACTTCTATCTCCCCAAATTTCTTACTAAGATTTTTAATATCTATCATTAATTTTTTTCATTATTGGTTTTTGATCCTGTAAGTTTTCCAGTGTAAATACTGGTGATACTTTTTCAGAAAAGTTCACAATATCAATAAATAAGCTTCTCAGAAGAATCAAAGATTCAGGTGTCTTATTAACTATATAAGAAAATAAATTAACAGGGTGGTAGGGAATGTCACCAATTCCATCCTTATCTAAATCATAGCCTGTATAGTCGCTCCAATAATTTGCTTCAAATCGATTATCATTTAATTTACTGTTATAAGACAGATTAAATGAATTAGAAATAAAATTATTATAAGTGAAAATATTTTTATAACACCCTCCTGTAAATTTTACAGCCCAACCGTTTCTTACAAAATGGTTATTTTGATAATTAATTCTTGTACATCCATCAATGTTTATTCCTGTAGTATTTTGTTCAAAATAATTATGATCAATTTCTGCATCATAAATTTCTTTTAGCAGAAGACCATATGAAGATGCTCCCCAATTATAATGAAAGGTATTATGATGCATTTTTATATATTTAGAAAACATTACGGCAACACCGGCATCGTTATTTTTAAATTCATTATGGTGATATTCATTATTATCTGAGAACATAAAATGTAATCCATAACGAATATTATTTCTACTTACATTATCATAAATAAAGGAATCTGAAACAAATTCAAGATAGATACCATCTCTTAATTTGAAGATCGTATTTCCTTCTATTCTCATTTTCTTGCAATGCCATAAATGGATTCCATTTCCGGAGTTGGCTTCAATTTTTGCATCTCCTGAAAGTGTATTCTTACTAATCAATCCATACATAGATTTTTCAATCAATAAGCCAAAAAAAACATTTTCAAAAGTGTTATTTCTTATTGTGAAATTTTTTCCTTTTTGAACTAAAATTGCTGCATAATCTTTTATATAACTCTTCCCTACATTTCGTAATGTAAAACCAGATATAGAAAAGTTTGATACGGCTGAAAAAATTAATATATAATTTTTAAACTCACCATCAATTACCGGATTATCTTCTCCAATTAGGTGAATTGTTTTGGTTATTATTAATCCTGATTCTTTATAAATACCACTTCGGACAACAATACTATCACCTTCATTTGCTAATTCAATAGCTTTCGATATTTCATTTATTTCACAAGTTTCACAAACATTTATAGTTTTTGAAAATGAAGAAAAATTAATTAAAAAAAATAATGTTACTACTATATATATCTTCATATTCTTTATTAAATCTTGAATACATATATGATTTAGCTCCTAAGTACTTAAGCATAATTTTATAAGTACCCATACAGAATTATTCTATTTTGATTGAGTAATTATAAATAAGTATTTAGCTTTTCTATAAATACTATTTTATTTATTTAGATTTGAGAAGTGCTTCTTAAGTTCATTCCAACTATACAAATCACCTCCAAATTTTTTTTGAGCCAACTGTCCTTCTTTTTGATTTTCAAATGCTGATAAAAAAGCTCCCATAGGGCTTTTTATGTTTTTTGTGATTAAAAATACACTTGTATGTACGTCAACCAAAACTGAAGGATGATTGTAATCTGCTACAAGAATATATTGGAATATATTTTCATTATTTTCTATCTTTATTTTATTAACTAAACACTCAACACTATCAAAAATATATGCTCTTCCTTTCTTTGAAACTACTTGTGCAGCATGTGATTTATCTACTACAGTCATATCACAATAACTACAATGGTCTTTACCATAAACTATCTCTTTTGGTTCTACTGTACACGACAATAACATTAAGGTTAAGCAAAAAGTATATATATATCTCATTTAATTTATCTTGTTTTAGCTTCTTTATTTCCAACCCAAAATGCTATTACAGAAAGCATCATTCCTACAAATAGAAAAGCTGATCCTGCTCTAGGGTATGAATGTGCCACAAAGTTTAAAATTACTTTTGATCCTATTAAAGGAGGTTGAAAACCCATTAGGGATCCATCATCATTTTTAAATGACAAAATAGCTTTTGGATCTAAATCAAACCCGTAATCATGCTCCCACAAATAGAAATCATACATTGCGAGAACACCTAAAACGGATAGTAAAACAAACCAAAATAAATAAAGCTTCGGTTTTCCTAAAAATGAAAACAATAATCCAAGGATAATCACTCCTCCTAAAACATAAGGAAAGTATTCAAATTCAGGAATTGTATCAGGAATTTGTTTCATACCCACATAATGATTCATCAAGTTTATATTTTTAATGTCAAATTCATCATTTGCTCCTTTGAATTCCGTTAAATATATATTCATTCCCAATGGTACTGGGTATTGAGGGGCTTCTAATGCAATATTCCAAATTGGAAATAAAAACACTCCTATCAATAATAAGGAGCCAATTAACATCAATAATCTATGTTTCATAACATATAGTAATTTACTTTTTATTTAAAAAATACTGCATTACAACTTTTTAAAAAAATAAGAGTTTGTGTAATACAGTACTTTTATGATAAGTGGTTAGTCGCTATTTATTAATATTCCTTTTTAAAAATTTGACTACCTATTCAGAGTCTATAATTAAAAAGATTTAAATATTTATAATTCTTCAGACGCTGGGTCTTCATCATCTAAAGTATATGAAATTGGTAATTTAGAATTTTCAGGTGAAACTCTAATATACCCTTGCATTTCTTGATGTAATGCTGAACAGAAATCTGTACAATAGAACGGCCATACACCTACTTGTTTTGGTTCCCAGATAAATGTTTCTGTTCTACCAGGCATAATCAACAATTCAGAAGTATTAGCACCAATCATTGCAATACCATGAGGTACATCATAGTCTTGTTCCAAGTTGGTTACATGGAAGAACACTTTATCACCAACTTTTACTCCTTCAATATTATCTGGAGAGAAGTGAGATCTAATCATCGACATATAAATATGCACTTCTTTTCCTTCACGAATTACTTTAGATTCGGCTTGGCTTTTCACTACATATGGATGTTCATTTTCTTCTAATTGGAAGATTTTTTGAGACTTCTTAGTCAATAAATCAGCTGGGCAACCTGCAGCATAGTGAGGTTCTCCAATTGTAGGGAAGTCTAAAAACATTTCCATTTTATCTCCACTGATATCAAATAATTGAGCAGATTGGCACACTTCAGGACCTGTTGGTAAATAACGGTCTTTAGTGATTTTATTCATTGCTACTAAATATTTGTCAAATGGTTTTCTAGAGTTACCACCTGGGATCATTAAGTGACCTACAGAGTAGTATACAGACTTTCTATCAATAACTTGTAGATTTTTAATATTCCATTTCACAACTTCAGAAGAAATAAAGAATGTTGTATAAGCATTACCTCTTGTATCAAATTCAGTATGTAATGGTCCTAAACCTGGCTTTTCTAATACACCATAGTTTACAGCTTCAAAGTTTAAAATTGGAATATCATACGCTTCTCCATCAAACTTTTCATTCTCAATTGCATCCAACATTTTAGTATATGAATGAACAGTTAATGAAGCTGATAATTTACCATTACCCACAATGTACTCACCCGTTGGGTCTACATCACAACCATGAGGAGACTTTGGTGTAGGAAGGAAATAAAGAGCCCCTGGAATATCTCTTGGATCTACAACTAGAACTTCGTCTTTAATTTCTGAGGTAGCAAGGTGCTTCTTATCATTCCATACGTTATGAGCATATTTAGCTTTTTGCATTTTACCTGCACCTTTAGCTACATACTCTTCAATTTTTTTCCAGTTAATTGCTGCAATAAAATCTTTATCATTTTGAGAAGCATTTACTTCTAATAATGAATGAGCTTCTTCAGTGTTGTAAGATGAAACGAACATCCAACCATGTGATTTACCTCTACCTGGGTGAGGTAAATCCCAGTTAAAACCAGGCATGCTAATTTGGAAAGCAATATTCATTTCACCTGTTTTTTGATCTACTTTCACAAAAGATACATATCCTTTAAAGTTACCTTTGTATTCTTTAATAGGCATATCTCTTTGAGGAACTGGTACACCAAAACGGGTACCACAAACTACATATTCAGTATTTTCTGTAACAAAAGCTGAACTGTGATTACCTGCAGAGTTAGGGATTTCAAGAATTTCTTCTGTCTCAAAAGTTTCTAAACTAATACGTGCAACCCTAGGAGTGTTATTTTCATTAATAAAAACCCACCTTCCATCTAATTCTCCATTTGTTTGAGAAATATCTGGATGGTGAGCATCACCCCAAGGAACAAAACCATGAGATGTATTTAACATCGGCTTAGTTTCTTCGTTATATCCATATCCTTTTTCAGGATCTTGAGAGAATACAGGAATTACTCTAAACAATCTACCAGAAGGGATACCATAAACAGATAACTGCCCACTAAATCCACCTGAGATAAAACCATAAAATTCATCATGTTGCCCTGGAGGAACATAAGCTTTTTCCGCCATAGACTGATCTAAGGCTCCTTTGTTATTTTGTCCTTGATTTCCACAACCAATTACAAGAAATAAACAAGAAATAAGTGCGAGGAGTTTGTGAAATATTTTCATATTACTTATTAGTTCTTAAAAATTCTAATATTGAGCGAGCTTCAGACTTAGAAATACTTTGATTTGCCATAGGAGCAACATACTCTTCCAATAATTTTTTAGCAATTGGGTCATGGGTTGTCATATAATCAGGATGCATGATCATATTTATAATCCATTCTGGCTTTCTCCTTTCAGTAACTCCTTTTAAAGCAGGACCAATTAATTTCTTTCCTAATTTATGACATGAGGTACAATTTCTTTTATATGATTCTTTACCTTCTGCAGCTAATTTTGTATCTATTTCACCTAGATCAATAGATGTAACAAGTTCTACTTTTACAGAAGTTGGAGTAGTAGCTTCTGCTACCTTTTTAACAGGAATTATCTTCCTTTTTTTTGTTTCATTTCCACCTCCTGAGCAGGAGAATAAGAATAGAAATGACACACTCAATAGCAAATATTTCATGTTAGATTTTAGTTTTTATAAATAAATATTTTTCGCCTTTTGAAGAAAAAAATCTATGGTAATAGTACTTTATCAATAACAATAATATACCCATTAGAAGTTGCTACTTCACCAAGTACTTTTGCTCCACCAATATAAATTTCTTCATCTTTCACTTCAACATCTAAATAGTCGTTATTAGCAGTATAAATTTTCCTACCTTTCTTAGCATTTTTCTTTAATTGCTTCTTATTATAAGTACCTGGAGCAGCATGATGCGTTAAAACCTCAGTTAATTTCCCTTTATTTTTAGGTAAAATTAAACTTTCTACTGTACCATCTGGTAAGGCTGCAAAAGCTGCATTAACAGGTGCAAAAACTGTAATTGGTCCAGCATTTACTAAAACATCTTCAATACCTGCTGCTTGAACAGCCACTACTAATGTTGTGTGATCTTTTGAACCTAATGCAACTTGTAAGATGTTAGGATCTGAAACTTCATCAACTACAGATGATTGCCCTTTAGCTTGAACTTGTTCTTTTACTACTTCATTTTGGTTAGAATCAGATGATATATTACCACATGAAAAAAACATTCCTACGAAGGAAAAAAATAAAAAGTTCCGTCTTAAATAATCCATAAAAAAAACTTTATTGTTTGGAATTAAAAAGCTGACGTCTGAATAAAATTAATCTTAGTCTACTTTTATTTTATTCATTTTAATAACTGATCTTTCGTTGAACTAAAAATTCATGAATAGTGAATAGTATAATTATGTAGATACTAACTTAAGCTGTTTTAGATAGTTTAATTCCTATAAATCAGTGTTTAGCATTGTTAATCTCAATTTTACCAAAAGGTCAAAATGATTTCAATATTTTTAATCTTTACAATTCTATGTATACTAACATATAAACAAAAAAATGGTTCTTTTTGTGATCGCCATTTTCGTTGGAGATTTGCTCAAAAGCGTATTCTATTTAAGTAAATTGGTTTTAATCTGCTTCGCCGTCATTAGCCACCAGATATAGTACATCTGTAGAATACTCTTTATTTTTAGGATTTGCTTGACAAACCTTATAGGGAAATCTAATCCCTTTATATAGACTTCAAGCAATTATGATATAAAAGGTTAGGTAACTTGTTAATAACAAGTTCATTTTTGTCTTTGGTATATTATTTTATCTTCTTTATTTGTAAATTTTTAATCCTTCACAATTACTTCAAAAAAACAGGATCATACACTGTCGTTTCATCTTCTAATGAAATGGTTAAAAGAAAATTTAAGATATTTATACTTTAATAATAGATTTACCTTTAGTATGGTCAATATGATAGTTTATAATAGTGTTTATTGAATTATGAAGTTTTTCAGAAATCGTATCATCAATAGAAATAACAGAATTATCTCTTTCTATTTTTCTAAGGAATAGTTTAACAGGTTTTCATAATATTCGGCTATCTAAATTGGGATCTACAAGCATATCACTGATATAATCATGCTTCATTATATTTCCTGTAGAAGCTGAAAGCCCAGTGGCTTTGGCTTGGTGACCTTCTGCGATTAAATAATCTCTATATAGTTCAAATACATCAAGTCTTTTCATAGAATAATAAAGATCTACTTTCTGTCAAAGAAATGAAATTTTAAAAGAGCGAAAGCTCAGTTATAATAAATTGATAGATTCTGGTTTAGAAAATCCCTTCTAAGAAAAATCTATACTACATTAAATAATATATGTGAAAATACTGATCTAACAAGAGATTACAGGTGACGACCATCACCTCTTTTAATAAACGTAATTTAAACGCATAACATTAACATGATATTCACATATCATACTGGTTATTAACAAATAAAAGGAAAATATCAGCAATGGTATTAATTAACAAAACACAATTTATATATTTTTTAAGGTATAGGTAGAAGCTATACATTAAAGTACTCTATTTTTTTAAAAAGAATCTTTTTGATAGTTTAATGACATTTCATTTCTACTTGCTCTGTTGGATCTTTACCTTCTAAAGCTTTAGAAGATTCATGGATTTTGTATGCTCTCATAAAAAGTAACCCACCCATTAGTAAAAACAGCACAGGATAAATTTTCCTAACATTGTTTCTCACTTTAGTTTCAATAAACTGACCTGCTACTGCTACTGCAAACATCATAGGTATAGTTCCTAACCCAAATGCAAACATAAAGCCCATGCCTTCAAAAACATCACCAGTAGATAAAGCAGTCATCATGGCCATATAAACTAAGCCGCAAGGAAGAAAACCATTCAAGATACCAATACTAAAAAAGGTATGCCATTTGGCTTGTCGCATGTGTTTTCCTAGTTGTTTACGGACAAACTGAAACCACTCTCCTAAAAAGGGAACAAGTTTTAATAATCTATCTGGATTAACAGAAAAAATACCAAAACAAACCATCATTACGGCTAAAAAGAGTGTTAGGTAAACTTGATACCCTACCATCCAAGATAATCCTTGCCCAATTAAACCTGCAAAAGCACCTAATAAACTATATGTAAATGCTCTACCTAGATTATAAGATAGACGATCAAATACTAATCTTGGACCAGAAGTACTACCTCCTTGAATAGCTAATGCTATAGGGCCGCACATTCCTAAACAATGAAAACTGCCCGCGAAACCTAATCCGAGGGCAGTGATATATAATTCATTCATTTTGATCTAAATCACAAGAGGTTTTTCATAGAAGTATTTCTTGTCACCTTCTGCAAAGGAAAGTTGTAAAATCCATCTACCCCTTACTATTCTAGAAACATCTATTTTTTGTTCATTTTCGTTACTCAATGCTAATTTCACATTAAAATCTAAACGTGAATCAGAAGGTCTGAAAAAACGAATTGAACCTTCTACTTTATTTAATTCAGGAGGGAGAATTACATCTACCATTCCATCTTCTTTATTTAATGCCAATACTGGTAATGCTGAAAGCTCTTTTACATTCTGCTTTTGTTTCAACTTCACTTCATATAGTTGCTCTTCAGAATAATATTCCTTAGATACCATATTTACTGGTACTTGAAACATTTTGACAACCAATGAAATCATCGTGACTCCGAATATGCAAAAGGTTATAACTACAGCCCAACCCCAATTAATTTTCATTTTATTATTATTTAAATCTCTTCTATTATTTCTTAATAGGTCCCATAAAATTGGTTGTTATTTCATCCAATTCTTTATCACCATTCATTAATTTAATAGTGATTTTATTTTTCATGCCATCAAGGTCTTTTGGATTAATATCAATAAAGAAAACACCATCTAAATGCCCTCCTACCTCTAATTTCATGTCTCCTCCTGCTGTTGTTATTTTGCCTTCTGGTTCTACCAAAATTACTTTAACATCGTTGTAATCAACACTACTTTTATTAACTACCTGTAAGGTATAAAGGTTTCTGATATCTCCATTCTCTGCTTTTTGATATAGCATACCTGGAGCTCTTAAAACAGTTGCTTCGATATCTCCTCTTTTAACCAAAGCAAACACAATCCCTACAACCATTACTAGTAATACAGCTGTATATGCTTTTATTCTTGATGTAAACTTAAATGGTTGTCCTTTTTCGATATCATTGGCAGAAGCAAACCTAATTAACCCTCTTGGCTTCTCAATTTTATCCATTACTTCATCACAAGCATCAATACATGCTGTACAGTTTACACATTCTAACTGTGTACCGTTTCTAATATCAATACCTGTAGGGCAAACATGAACACATAGTTTACAATCAATACAATCTCCTAGAGGTTTTTCTTCTGAGATATTTTTATCAATATCCTGTAAAGTCATTTTTCTTACTTCCTCTTTTGGCTCTTCTTTTGGCGTAGGAGGAGTAACTTCTTTAATTTCAGGTTTTTTGATTTCAGGTAATGATGAAGCTGGTTTTTTAGGTTTTCCAACTATTGGTTTAACACTTGCTGCAGCGTTACTACTTCCGCAACCACCACAACCACCTTGAGCAGTTTTTCTTGTTTTCTTTAATTTACCTCTTGGCTCACCTCTTACATGGTCGTAAGAAATTACTATTGAATCTTTATCTAAAAATACACCTTGTAAACGACCATAAGGACATACTTGCGTACAAGCTTGTTCTCTAAATTTAGCAAACACATAATAGAATATTGCCGCAAAGCCAATATGTGCTAAAAACACAGGCCAATTATCTGCGGGTCTATGTGTCATCATTGTTACCAATTCATCTCCTCCAACAATATAGCCAATCACCATATTGGCAATAGCTAAGGAGAAAACTATAAATATGGTATGCTTAGCCCCTTTCTTGAGAATTTTCTCCCGAGTCCATGGAGCATTATCTAATTTTCTTTTCTGATTGGCATCTCCCTCAATCCAATATTCAATTCTACGGAAAACCATTTCCATAAATACCGTCTGAGGACAGGTCCAGCCACACCATACTCTACCAAAAACAACAGTAAAGAGTACTATAAATATTATTATAGCAATCATTACCAATACAAAAACAAAGAAGTCTTGAGGTACGAAAAGCCTCCCTAAAATCACAAATTTCCTTTCTAAAACATTAAGCATGAACATAGGCTGTCCTGCAATTTTTATAAAAGGCCCTGCAAAGAAAAATGCAATTAAAATATAGGCTACCCATTTACGAGCATTGTAATGCCTACCACTAGGTTTTTTAGGATACAACCATACTCTTTTACCTTGAGCATCAACTGTAGAAATAGTATCTCTAAATGAGTCTGGGTTTTGTGAACTTAGGTCTTTTTTCATTTTTGTAGATCTCAGTAAAGATCGTTATTGATATATGATGATATGTCAATATGTAATTTAGGAAAAAAGGGTAACCTTTTCAAGATTACCCCTTTTAATAAGAACGAATTATCAATTATTTTGCAGCTACTTTATCACCTTGAGGAGCTTTCCCATTTGGAGGGTTTGTTCCTTGAAGACTTACAATAAAGCTAGATAATTGTTGCATTTGTAATGGCGTCATTTTCGACTCCCAAGCTAACATACCTTTTGCAGGTACACCATACTTAATTGTTTTGAAAATGCTTGCTACATCGCCACCGTGTAACCAGTATTCGTCTGTAAGATTTGGACCTACACCACCTTCACCAGCACCACCATGACAAGCTTTACAATTTGCTATAAATATTTTCTGACCTTCATCTATGCCACTTTGTTCTGTTAAAACAGTAACATTAGATTCATCAATAGAATTTGCCATTGTTGCTAAGTATTCTTCTTTTGCAACTTGTGCAGCTTTAACATCGCTATGGTATTCTGCAATTGATACAGGTTCTGCATCAGAATCTTGCCACCAGTGGTAAACACCTAAGTAACCAAAAGCAACTACAATACAGCCATAAAATAATGCTTTCCACCATGGCGGAAGATCGTTATCTAATTCTCTAATTCCATCATAATCATGGTCCATGATTATTTCAGCTTCTAATGCAATTGGCTTAGCACCTTGCATTTTTTGCCAGAAGAATTGCCATCCTCCAGAAGTTCCTTCTTTCTCGAAAGCTAAATCTTCTTGCGTTTTAGGTGCAGATTGTAAACTTTCTTTTACAATAAAAAGAAGGCCTAAAGCCACTACCATTATACCAACAAACAGTAAGGCTAATATAAATATCAATACATAGACAAGTACATCGAAGTTGTCTACACCATAAATCAACTGATCGGTTTGCGCAAATGCCGAATGTCCTGTTAGGAACATTGCCAGAAGCGCCATTATTTTTCTACTTGCAGATTTCATGATTCTGTTCAATTTGAGAGTCAAAATAGATTAAACTATTATTGATTCGAGTGTTTTTTTGTTACTACTACAGTATAAAAGACCAATGCTAATACTAGGAAGATTAAGAAAAAAACAATGATGGCGAAACCTAACAATGTTACTGCCCACTCACTAGCACTCATCAAGTTTAATGAATCTTGTAATGAAGACTCTGCAAATGATGATGTTGCATTCAATAAGATTGCACCGATTGTCAAGACGAAAGACAATAGTGGTTTAGAAAGTTTACTTAAATTCATTTGTGCTGTTATTTTCTGTCTCTTCTTCTAGATCTAATGGTAAACTTGATATTTCTGTAACAGTCTCCTTTTTCATTTTAAAAGCATATAAGCTCCATGTTAAAAAGAAAGTAAAGAAAATAATAAATCCAATTACTGGAAAAATATCAACCCCTTCTATAGATCTAAGTACATCTTTATACATAATATGTATTTTATAAAAGCCTCTCTCAGTAATTACTACCAAGAGAGTGCATTCTTTATTTTAATGGAACGTCGTTCGCCTTACCAGCATCAACACCTAAGCGTTGTAAGTAAGCAATTAAGGCTACAATTTCTTTACGAGGTGCAGTATCTGCTCCGTCGTTAATTAGACTTTCAGTAATCTCTTTTCCTTGTTTATCAAGGTCAGAAACTGCTTTATCTTCATATCCTTCTTCGTATGGTACACCCAAGTTTCTCATTAATGAGATTTGAGCTGGTACATCATCCACAGAAATATCATCTTCTAATAACCATGGGTACGAAGGCATGATAGAACCTGGAGACATTGAACCTGGATCAAGCATATGATTATAATGCCATGAATCTGGATATTTACCACCAACTCTAGCTAAATCTGGACCTGTACGTTTAGAACCCCATTGGAATGGATGGTCATAAACAAACTCACCTGATTTAGAATAAGGACCGTATCTTTCTGTTTCAGAACGGAAAGGACGAATCATTTGAGAGTGACATAAGTAACATCCTTCACGGATATAAATATCACGTCCTTTTAATTCTAATGGCGTATATGGTTTTACCGTTGAGATAGTTGGTGTATTTTCTTCTACAAGATATGTAGGTAAGAATTCAACTAAACCACCGATAGAAATTGCAATTGTAGATAAGATCGTCATTTGGATAGGGCGAGCCTCAATCCATTCATGCCATCTTTTTACTTTATGAGTACCTTGTAATGGAGGTGCACTTGCTTCTTCATCTCTTAATAAATTCCCAGAAATAGCCGTCTTATAATAGTTATATGCTGCTATTAATGCACCTACTAAGTAAAGTAAACCACCAAATGCTCTTAATGCATACATTGGAACAATTTGCGTTACTGTTTCTAAGAAGTTAGGGTATTTTAAGAATCCTTCAGGAGTAAATTCTTTCCACATTAATGATTGTACTAAACCAGCCCAATACATTGGAACTACATAGAATACAATACCTAAAGTACCTAACCAGAAGTGAACGTTTGCTAGCTTTAAAGAGTGTAATTTTGTACGGTAAATTTTTGGGAATAACCAATACAATACACCAAACGTTAAGAAACCATTCCATCCTAAAGCACCTACGTGAACGTGAGCAATTGTCCAGTCAGTGTAGTGCGTTATTGCATTTACGTTTTTGAAAGATAACATTGGACCTTCAAAAGTAGCCATACCATAAGCAGTAAGTGCTACAACCATAAATTTTAAGATTGGCTCTGTACGAACTTTATCCCAAGCACCACGAAGTGTCAATAGACCATTCAACATACCACCCCATGAAGGAGCAATCAACATTACAGAGAAAACTGTACCTAATGATTGAGCCCAATCTGGAAGAGCTGTATATAATAAGTGGTGAGGACCTGCCCAGATATATATAAATATCAACGACCAAAAGTGAATAATAGATAGCCTATAAGAATAAACTGGTCTATTTGCCGCTTTAGGCACGAAGTAATACATTAAACCTAAATAAGGAGTAGTTAAGAAGAATGCTACAGCATTGTGACCATACCACCATTGCACTAATGCATCTTGAACACCTGCAAATACAGAGTAAGAATTAAATAATGATAATGGTAATGATAAACTGTTTACAATGTGAAGAACAGCTACAGTAACAAATGTTGCTAAGTAGAACCAAATAGCTACATATAAGTGACGTTCTCGTCTCTTAACTAGAGTCATGATCATATTAAGACCAAAAACAACCCAGATAACTGCTATTGCAATGTCAATTGGCCATTCTAGTTCTGCATATTCTTTACCTTGAGTAAAACCTAAAGGTAACGTGATTAATGCTGCAAGAATGATTAATTGCCATCCCCAGAAATGTACTTTACCTAAAAGGTCGCTATACATTCTAGCTTTCACTAAACGTGGTAGTGAATAATAAACTCCGGCAAACATACCATTACCCACAAATGCAAAAATCACTGCATTTGTATGAAGAGGTCTAAGTCTACCAAATGTTAACCATGAAATTTCTCCAAGGTTAAAAATAGGGTTTGCTAATTGTAGCGCTATTAGTAGTCCTACGACCATACCGGCTACGCCCCAAAACATAGTTGCGATTGCAAAATTCTTTACAATCACGTTGTCGTACGCAAAGTGCTCTATGTTAGCGCTTGTCGTCCCTTTGTGCTGCTGTTCGTTGTCGATCATCTTCTTCGAATAATATTCGGATGCTTGGAGTGTAAGTATCTTCGTACTGATTTGATTTTACAGACCATATAAAAATGGCTAAGAATGTCAAAGCTATAATAAGGCTGATTCCGATCAATACAATGATTGCACTCATAAGATATTTTAAATAAAAGAGTTCCAATTAATATTGCACAAAGATAATTGTGATACACCACCTCATTACATGACTGTTGTCATCTTTTTGTATTGACTTTTGTCAATAAATCAAAATGCGATGAAGATACAGCAAAGAAAGGTTTACCACAGTAAACATGACTTACGTCATGTAGTAATATGCTTTATGCAATACCAAATAAATTTAGAGAGATATTTTCAAAAAAAAGGTGATAAATAACAGGTTAAAGAAGTTTTTTATATTTGCCTATGATTAGATTTTTTGGCGTTGTTATTTTATCATTCGCACTATTTGCTAGACTTTCTGAAGCAGTGATGCCTCTAGCAATATTTTATTCATTAATAACACCCTTATTAGGCATTTTGTTTTTGGGTTGTTTCATCTATGAAGTCAAAAACAAACAAAAAGGTTACCTAATAATTGCACTTATTTATTTAACTGGTGTTATTTCTATTCTAAGTGCTACCCTTCAATATTCTATAACATCAAAAACACAAAAATCATTCAGTGTAATGAGTTATAATGTCTCTGTTTTTAATGTTTATGCTTATCTGAATCATAATTATCTAGAATCTAAGAGGCTTATGAACTGGATAAAACAAGACAAAACAGACATTTATTGCTTTCAAGAGTATTATAACTGTGATACTCTAATGACGAAAGAAAACCCAGATAGACTATTTACAATAAATAAAAAGCTAGGAACGGAACAAGGGTACCAAGTATATGCTCCTCCTTTTCTTACAAATCATATTGGTGCTACTTTTGGATTGGCTATTTTTTCTAAATTCCCAATGGTACATACAGAAATGATAGATTTTAAACACCTTGGAGGCTCTACTACTAATGGAATACTCATCGCTGATCTAAAAATACCTCATCAAGATACTATACGCATTATCAACTGTCATTTACAATCTATCATACTTGATAATGGTGAGCCAACAAAAAACACATTTATAGATAAAAGTATCGCTAGTATTCAGAAAATACATAAAGGTGCGATTTTAAGAAGTAAACAAATTGACTTATTAACTGAGGTGATTAAAAAAAGTCCTTTTCCAGTTGTTGTCTGTGGAGATCTCAATGAATCTTCTTATGGATATGCGTATAGTCAACTTCAAAAGTTACTTACTAATGGGTTTGAAGCTAAAGGAAATGGATTTGGATTTACTTTAACCGCACTACCCTTCCGAATAGATCAATTGTTTTTTGATGATAATAGGTTAAAAATTGAATCTTTTGAAACAAATAACTCACAGAAGTACTCAGATCATTATCCAATTTCAGCACGATTATCATTTAAAAATTAAAAATTTATTTGTAGTCTTGAGTAAAGAAAGGATTTTTTATCTTTTTCTTTTACAGATTTGATTTAAACTTAGAAATATAAACATGAAGAAATCAACCCTTTTGGTCGGTTTAGCATTAGGAACTGCATTTTTCACAGGATGTAGCCACGAGAAAAAGACAGAAAAAAAAGAAATAGTTGTTCAGAAAAAAGTAAACAGTCTTGTTGAATATACAGACTTTACTTTAACAGCTAACACTAGTAACCTTTCTTCTAATCAGAAGAAAATGATCAAAAATATGATTGAGGTTGCTAAAATAATGGATAACATTTTTTGGAAACAGGCATATGGTGATAAAAATTCACTTATGGAGACACTTCCATCAAAAGAGCTTAAAGAATATGCGGCTATAAATTATGGCCCTTGGGATAGATTACAAGATAACAAGCCATTTATTGATGGTATTGCTAAAAAGCCTCTTGGGGCAAATTTCTACCCTCAAGATATGACTAAAGCTGAGTTTAAAGCATTAAAGAATAGTGATAAAACTAGTTTATATACAGTTATAAGAAGAGATTCTAGAGGTGAGTTAAAAGTTATTCCTTACTCTAAAGAATACAAAAATGAGTTGGAAACTGCCGCGTCTTTACTTTCAGAAGCTGCCCATTTAGCAAAAGACCCTGGCTTGAAAAAGTATTTAGATCTTAGAGCAAAAGCACTATTATCTAACGATTATTTCACTTCAGATTTAGCTTGGATGGATATGAAATCAAACCCAATTGATTTTGTAGTAGGCCCGATCGAAAATTATGAAGATAAGTTATTTGGTTACAAAACATCTTTTGAAGCCTATGTTCTAATTAAAGACATGAAATGGTCTAAAAAGTTAGAAAAGTACGCTTCATTTTTACCAGAATTACAAAAAGGATTACCTGTAAATAAAAAATATAAGTCTGAGATGCCTGGTACAGATTCTCAGTTAAATGCTTATGATGTTGTTTATTATGCTGGTGATTGTAATGCTGGTAGTAAAACAATTGCAATCAATCTTCCAAACGACGAAAGAGTACAAGAGCAAAAAGGTTCTCGTCGTCTGCAGTTAAAAAATGCAATGAGAGCAAAATTTGATAAGATACTATTACCTATCTCTGATGTTCTTATCGACCCTTCTCAACGTAATTTTGTTACTTTCGATGCATTCTTTGCCAACACAATGTTTCATGAAGTAGCACATGGCCTTGGAGTAAAAGAAACGATCAACGGAAAAGGTACAGTAAGAAAAGCACTGAAAGAGCATGCTTCGGCGTTAGAAGAAGGTAAAGCAGATATTCTTGGCTTATACATGGTTTCTCAGCTAAATAAGAAAGGAGAACTTGACGGTAATATGAAAGAATATTATACTACTTTTCTTGCTGGAATATTTAGATCAGTACGTTTTGGTGCAGCATCTGCTCATGGCGTTGCTAATATGATCCGTTTTAACTTCTTTAAGCAATATGGTGCTTTTGAATACAATTCTAAAACTGGGTTATATAAAGTGAATTATGCTAAAATGGAAGAAGCTATGAATGCTCTTTCTAGTAAAATTTTACAACTTCAAGGAGATGGAGATTACAACGGAGTCTCTAACCTTGTAAAAGAAATGGGTAGAATTACACCAGAACTTCAAAAAGATTTAGATAAAATTGATGATGCTAACATCCCTACAGATGTAGTATTCAACCAAGGGATTAAAGCCTTAGGTATATAATTTTAATTGTAGAGGTACTAATTATAGGTACCTCTACAATATTTCTATCTCATAATGAATGACATAAAAACAGGAGTTCTATTTTTTATAGAAAGAATTTGCATTATATCCACATACAGTGTAATATTGTAATGTCTTAAGAAAACGGACACAAACACGGGCGTAGCTCAGTTGGTAGAGTTACGGTCTCCAAAACCGCAGGTCGTGGGTTCGAATCCTACCGCCCGTGCTATAAACCACAAGTTCTTTAATAGAATTTGTGGTTTTTTTGTTTATACTGCATTTTTAAACCTTCCAATTTCACTTTTATAGAATGAGATATTTTGCAGAAGTTGCCTATTTAGGTACTAATTACCACGGATGGCAAGTACAACCTAATGCTAAAACTGTTCAAGGCAGATTAGATTTTGTGTTATCAAAAATATTGAGAACAGAAATTAATACTATTGGAAGCGGAAGAACAGACACTGGAGTACATTGTGCACAACAGTATGCTATGTTTGATTATGATGGAGATCTTGAAGGGCAAAATTTACTGCATAAAGTCAATTCATTCTTAGAACACGATATTGTAGTTAAAAGCCTTTGGCTAATGCAAAACGAAGCACACGCTCGCTTTGATGCTACAAAAAGAAGTTATCGATATGATATAACGTTAGAAAAAGACCCTTTTAGAATAGATACAGCATGGAGCTATTTCAGAACACCTGATATTAACAAACTTCAAGAAGCTGCTAAAATAATAATGGAGTTTGATGATTTTACAGCATTTTCTAAAAGAAGTGAAGATGTAAAAACACACATCTGTGATATTATGCAATGCTATTGGGTAAAAGAGGGCGTCCATTACACTTTCCATATTCAAGCAAATAGATTTCTAAGAGGAATGATTAGAATTATTGTTGGCAATATGATGGAAGTAGGTATGGGTAGAATGTCTTTAGATTATATGCGAGAAACATTACGTTCTATGGACAGACAACGTGCTGCTAAATACCTTGCTCCGGGCAAAGGGTTATTTCTTTCAGAGGTTTTATATCCTGACGATCTTTTCATCAAAAAAATTGAGGAATAAAGAGCACCCATTATTCTGTATCTAATGGATGCTTCTTTTATGCGTATCTGATTTTTAATTCAAATAACTATCTGCTGCGTTATTTCTACTCTCAACATGACTTTTTAATTCATCTATACCATTCTGAAAATCTGAGCTTGAATTTAAAAACGTATAGCCATCTTTTTCTGTTGCTGCATAAGGCGCTAATAGAGTAGCGTAATTATTATAAATCACATGCATTGTACTTGCACTAAATACACCATCATTAACTTCTTGTAAGAACGTTTGATACTGTGCTTTATATGTAGCATCTGCATATAAATAACTTATAAGTGGCCAATCTGAACTATTTAAATCAGAAAAATCTAAAGACAATGCTCCTCCCTGTTTTCCACTTTGTAAGGCTTCGTTATTATCCCAAGGAATCCAAGTCAACTTATCAGTCTCTGGATTATTATACATAAGGTAATTGTGTGTCATTTTACCATATGTGTCCCAATTCTGAATCAGCGTATTGACTGCTAGATATTTTAAAAATACAGGGACATCAAAAACTTCTTCTAAATCTGTTCTCCACGCTTCTGCATCAGTCAAACGTCTATCATCATGTAAGATTGAATACAATGCATTAACATCCGTCCAATCAAGGTCGTCTTCGTTTGTTTTCTTTATTAACTCCGTTTCATCATAAGTACCGTTAGCAAAACTAGCTGCATCTCCATCAGGTTTGTACAGGTTACCGTCATCGTCAGAAAACTGCGTTTCTATTACTGTGTCATCAACCTCTTCTACCAAAGTATATAAACCAAAGTAAACAGGTCCTTCGCCTGCATCTACATACAAAGTATAAAATGCAGTATGCGACCCTGCAAGCCCAGCACTTCTAAATAGATCTCCAGCCACTTTTTCTCTTACTAATGATTTGTCATCATAATTATTCTTTAGACTTAGCTTTTTAAAACCATAAAAACGTTGATTATCAATTTGAGGATAGTCATCTTCAAACTCATCAAAATCTAGTTTAAAAGAAAGCTTTAGGTTTCCACTTTTCCAAGTTGACATTAAGCTTGAGTTACCTTTAAACCTTATACCTACACGGTACCACTCTTTATCATCAAAAAATACTTCTGCAGGAACAAATGTAGGGTCTTCATCAGAAAAGCCACCACCAGGGCCTTGATTACCTCCTCCAAATGTCCCATACAATTCAGTCATGTTATCTAACATAACTTGCCATCTAGATGCTGTAACAACAATATCTAGCCTTTTTACTGTGTTTTCTTCAAACACTACATCAAAATTAGGGTCTGCAGATTTACTATGGGTAGCGTCTGTCCAATCTGTTGGTGTAAAAGTGGTATCTTCTAATACAAGATCCTCTTCTTCAACATCATCAAGAATTGATTCGACGTTGGTAGTTGTACAACTAAATACAAAAAAAGAGCACAGAATAAGTAACTGATTAGTTCGTTTCTTTAAATTCATAATTAATTTCTTTTACAATTTGACATATAATCAAGCGCTTCGTATTGTAATAGTAGTTTATAGTAGTACGCTTGATTGAGACGGTATTTAAAATGATGATTAGGTTTTGCACAGCATCACTTTATGATAACATCTAATCATTAAAAGGAAATGTAATAGTATTGTACTTATACTAAGTTCAAAAAAAGCACAAAAAAATCCCTTGATAACTTTTACGTCATCAAGGGATTTTATATATCAGTAATTTTATAAAGACTATGCTTTGTAAATTACTTTTTTAACAGCTTCTATAGTGCGTTCAACATTAGGAAGAATTTCTTCGATTAATGTAGGTGCATATGGAAGAGGTACATCTTTATTTGTAATTCTAACAACAGGAGAATCTAAATAATCAAAAGCATGTAATTGAACGTGATGTGCAATCTCTGATGAGATAGATGCTAAAGGCCAAGCCTCTTCAAGAACAACTAAACGATTTGTTTTCTTTACAGACTTTAAGATACAATCAAAATCGATTGGTCTTACAGTACGTAAATCGATTACTTCACATTCGATACCTTCTTTTGCTAATGAGTCAGCAGCTTGATTAGCTATTTTCATCATTTTACCAAAAGAAACTAATGTAACGTCTGCACCTTCTCTTACAAGGTCTGCAACACCAATTGGAATAACATATTCGCTTTCTGGTACTTCACCTTTATCAGCATACATTACTTCAGACTCCATAAAGATAACCGGATCGTTATCTCTAATAGATGCTTTAAGTAAACCTTTTGCATCTTTAGGATTAGAAGGTACAACTACTTTTAAACCTGGAGTATTTGCATACCAGTTTTCAAAGTTTTGTGAGTGCTGAGCACCTAATTGTCCAGCGTTACCAGTTGGTCCACGGAATACCATTGGAGCAGAATACTGCCCACCTGACATTGAATGGATTTTTGCTGCACTGTTAATTATTTGGTCAATTGCTACCAACGAGAAGTTGAATGTCATAAATTCAACAATTGGACGTGTACCGTTCATTGCTGCACCAACACCAATACCTGCAAAACCAAGTTCTGCGATAGGAGTATCAATAACTCTATCTGGACCAAATTCGTCCAACATACCTTGAGTTACTTTATATGCGCCATTGTATTCGGCAACTTCCTCACCCATGATAAAGACATCTTTGTCACGACGCATTTCTTCTTGCATCGCCTCTCTAAGTGCCTCTCTGAATTGAATTTCTCTCATTACTTATTAAAAGTCTGGCTAATTATATCAGTATTTTCGTTTTCGGTTGCCAAGATAGTAAGTTTTCGTCTATTTTTTAAAAGTTATCATTAATAATTGACGTTGCTCAAATTATACCTAATACTTTTTACACAATAACGATCAACTTTTACTTTTCGCAATCAAAAAAGTCATTCTACAAATTGAATTGTAAAATGACTTTTTCTATATTTTTTTAGATAATCACGCTGCTTATTTTACAGTTATGATATTACCAATATTAGTTGCATCCCATTGGTATTTAATACCTTTATCTTTAAGGATTTTTTCAATTTGAACTTTTAAAACGTTATAGTCTACACGAGCTCTTTTTACATTGTCTTGCTCATTTTTCAATTTGCTCTTCTCCAATTTCAAATCAGATTCTAAACCTCTTGCCTTTACCTCAAAAGCATAAGCTTGTGAATTTGCTTTACCTAACTCACTCTTAAATCTATTTGACTCATCTGATTTTCTTTGATAGTCAGCAATACCTTTAAGTTCTGCTGCTTTCATTTTATTGTAACGAACTAGATAAGCATCTTGATTAATCTTACTGTTTTTCTTTGCTGTCTCTAACTCTTTAGAAACAGTTTCATAATTTAATTTAGTCTGCTTTAAAGTATGTTTTAAATTACTTACTTCTTGATCTAAAACAGCTTTATCACTTAAATTATCGTAATATTTTTTAGCTAGATCTTTATCTGTTGCACCTGCTGTTAATTGAGATTGTAAAGTTGTAATTTGATCATATAGATCACTCATTATTTTTTTAAGATCTTTTTCTCTTTCCTGCTGTAAATCAAGTTCATTGTCTAATGTTTTTACCTGAGACACTGCACCTTCGTATTGTCTTTTTAGCATTTCATCACCACTAGATGCTAACATAGTTGCTTCTAACTCTTCATATTTTTCTGTAATTTCTGCAACTTCCATAGCTGCCGTTTCTGGTTCTGAAACTTCAACACCTTCTTTTAATTTCTTTAATGTTTCTAACAATTCCTCATTTTGCATTGTTAGTTCATCTATTTTTTTCTGACTCGCAACCGTATATGATTGATTTAATTTTGAAGATGATTCAATTTCATTTTCTTGTTTATCCTTATCACATGAAAACAATAAAGCAACAATCGAGACAGATAATAATATTTTTTTCATAGTTATTTTATTTGGGGTCTTTTATTTTAATGAGCAATTGATTATCAATAAACAACGAACAGTTTACCTTAATATCTATTACACTTTTAAAACAGCTGAACCTCTATATTCGACAATAGTAGCAATACAACAATTGTGAATAACCTAAATTACAACATGAAAGAGCTTTAGAGATTGAATAATCTATTTTTAAAATAATGGACAAAAAAAAGCCATTCTAGAGTTTCCTCTAGAATGGCTTTTGAGATTTTATATATCTACAAACTACTTAGTAGCAGCTTGGAAATCTGCGTTATCCCATAAGCTGAAGAACTCAAGGTCCTGAGCAGCTTTAGTTTTCAAATCACCAGAAGCTTTGATCTCTTTAATAGCATCATCAGCTTTTGATTGTCTAGCAGCAACGATAGCAGCACCGTAGTGAGCCCACTCGCTGTCTTTAGCATTGATAGACTCAGCAAAAGCAGAAGAAGCTTGAGAGTAATCAGATGCACCAGACTTAGAAGCTTGTAATAGGTAAGCTAAACCTTTGTTGTAAAGAACACCAGAATCGTCTCCAGCAGAAGATAAGTACTGAATAGCACCATCATAATCGCCTTCTTCGATTGCAACATATCCTTTAACAGCGTTAACTGTTGCAGCTACTTGAGGGTTGCTAGAAGCAGCAGCCTTCTCAATGTCAGCTTGAGCACCAGCTACATCACCTTTTAATAACTTAGCACCTGCAAGGTTAGCATAAGCTTCAGGAAGACTTTCTGACTTAGCAGCAGTCTCAAAGTGAGGAATTGCTTTTTCAACTAATGCCATAGCAGCATCTGCATCTTTAGCTTCTTTTGCTTGAGCAAAGAAAGTTGCACCTAAGTTGTTATGAGCAATTGCACTGTCGTCTTTACGTACAGCAGCTTCGTAAATTTTTACTTTTGCATCTAAATCCGAAGATAAGTTTGCAGCGTAAAGTAACTCAGGAGTAGTTAATGAGTCTAAGCCCATTTGACCTTCAGAGATACTTGCAGCACGAGACTGAATCTCAGCATCAGTAAGCTTATCTTTGATCTGTAAGATCTCAGATTTAGCATTACGTAATGGTGGGTATACGTAACGGAATAATTTTTTGTAAGAAGCAAGTGATTGTAATTTCAATTGCTTAGATACGAAATCACCAGAACCGTTTACTACTGAAAGAACTTCGTCTTTTTCAGAATCAGTAAATTTATCTGAGTCTTTCAAGATTGCTTTAAACGCAGTCCAGTTTTCAACAACTGGCTTAGTTACAAATTGAGGAGCTTCATCCTCAGCAACCTTATATTTTTTCATTAACGATGAGTAGTAAGCTTCAACCGCCTCAGGACGTTTGTTTGCTAACTTTGTATTCGCTTCAGTAGAACCCTCTGGAGAGTGAGAACCTGTAATAGTTACAGTTTTTGTTGGGTTAGCAGCAGATACATAGTTTGTTAACTCTTTACCTTCTGCACCACGCTTCTCAGAAGAACGTAATACTGATGAACCTTGCATGAAGAAGAAATCTACGTTAGTAGGGATATACTCTTCAGCATTGTTGTAACCGTGATCTGCATAGTTAGCAATGAATGTAGGTTGTACATTCTTCACAGTTGTAATAACACCTTGACCTTGGCCATTAGGCATTGCAGCGAAAGCACCATCGTTACTTTCTTTTACTTTTTCATTTTTTACTTTAGTCGCACGACCTAAGTATTCTAATTGTCCTCTTTGGAACTTATCCTCATAAGCAAAAGCCATGTGCTCGCTTAATGCAGGAGTAGCTTCAGGAGCATCTGCATAATCGTCTCCGTTGAAACTTACCACACCAACTTCGATAGGTTCTGCATCGTTAGGGTTGTATTGTACTACAACATCATACGTGTAACCTTTCTTTAAAAGTTTAGGAGGTAACTTAGTTTCAATATCAAAAACTACAGAATCACCGTGTAATTCAAGCGGTGAAGGATTTATTGTCATCCCTTGTTCCTCTGCCATCTTGTTTACATCCACATTCGAACAGTTTGTGAAAAACAAGGTGCCTGCAGCAAGAACTGTAGACAATGCACTAGTGTATTTGTTCATAATCGTCATCCAAAATTTATTCTATTCCTAGAAATCGCAATTTACCTGTCAATTGCCAAAATTCATCTTTACAGTACAAATCTTAACTTTTTTTAGAACTTTTAATTAAAAAAAAGAATAGATTGATATAATTTTAGCATTTTAGTCAGCTGAAATTTCAGTTTGCAAAGATATACTATTCATAATTAGGTAAGTGTAACGCAATATCATTATTTTAAAACATTAACAAATTATAATATTTATGAATACCCTTTTATTTCAAAAATTCATTGAGAAGCATGCATTTGGGGTTTGTAGTAAGCTTGGAAAAAAGCTTAATATTGCCTCAAACAGTATCCGTTTATACTTTATTTATGCTTCCTTATTCACTTTTGGTTCACCTATTATTTTATACTTTTCTTTACACTTTTTTATCAATATTAGAAAGTACATTAGACAATCTCAAAATGTTAGAGAAAAGCTCTTTTAACTCCAATCTTTGAGGTGGTCAAATGTTGTATGTTTCTTTAAAAAGTATTCTTTCACAATCATGTGATCATATACTTCTTTAAAGTCAATTCGTTTAACTTTCACTTTCTTTCTCTGTTTTACTAAGTAGGGTAAAGTGAGGTAGAAATCCCTATGTGCTTTTAAAATACTCCAGAAGTTTGCCAATTCCATTCTTAATAAGAAACGAATTCCGGCAACGCCATCTAATATCATTCTAAAAAATAGAACGGATAACAACTTAGAAGCTGGTAAATTTTTAAAGAGTAAAAACAAACCATTTCGAAAATTGAGGTATGTTTTTTTAGGGTTTTCACGACTTAACGTCCCTCCCCCAACATGGTAAACTTCTGATGTGCAGACAGCCTTAATTTTATAACCGGCACTTTTTAATCTCCAACAAAGGTCTATTTCTTCCATGTGAGCAAAAAACTTATCATCTAAACCTTCAAATTCATGATATAAGTCTGCTCTAATAAATAAACAAGCACCTGTAGCCCAAAAAATATCAATTGTGCTATTATACTGCCCTTTATCTTCTTCCAACGTATGCATTATGCGTCCTCTACAGAACGGATAGCCCATATAATCCATGAATCCACCGGCAGCACCTGCGTGTTCAAAATATTTTTTATCCGAGAAAAGTTTAATTTTTGGTTGGCAAGCGGCAACTTCTGGAGAAGTTTCCATCAGTTCTAATAATGGTGTTACCCAACCTTTAGGTACTTCAATATCAGAATTTAGAAGTACAAAATATTTTGCTTTAACTTGTTCAAGAGCCTTATTATAACCTCCAGTAAAACCGTAGTTTTTATCAAGAATTATTGTGCGTACTTGAGGGTAATTATCTTTCAGCCAAGGTAATGAATCATCTGTAGATCCATTATCAGCAATAATTACTTCTGCCCCATCACTATTATTCAACACTGATGGTAAAAATTTTTCTAAAAACTTTTTACCATTATAATTAAGTATAACAACTGCTACTTCATTATAAGGTAAATTCTTTGTTGGCTCCATATCTGTCAACAAACTTGTCTGATAGTTTATTTGTTTGTTTAAAAAGAAATTGACAAGGCGAACCTTGTCAATTTATCTAACCCAAATTCCCGAAATCCATTCCTGGAATATTTGGCATCATTCCTTTAGTGGTTTTCATTAGGCGTTCTTGTCCTTTCTGATCTGCCTCTGCAATAGCTTTATTTACTGCTGCAATAACCAAATCTTGTAGCATTTCACGATCTTCTTCTTTACATAATAAAGGATCGATTTCTAACTTAATGACTTGTTTTTTTGCGTTAGCAGTTGCACGAACCATTCCTCCTCCTGCATCTGCTTCTGCTGTTACATTCACTAACTCTTCTTGTGCTAGTTTTAATTTTTCTTGAACATCTTTAAGTTGTCCAAACATATTGCTAAAATCCATACTATATCGATTTATGTGAGGTTAAATATAAACACAAACAGCAAAGCACTCTTAGAGTGTCTTTGCTGTTTGCTATTTTATGAAATAAATGGAGTTGTAAATCTAACTTAAGCTACTCTTAAGTTTTTTGCGTGAGATGAGCTTTCAAATTTCAATGAAGCATATTCTCTATCCACAACAAATTTATCAATTTTCTCTTCGCCTGATGGGATTTCGTACATTGCATCTAGCATAATTGCTTCTAAGATACTACGTAACCCTCTTGCTCCTAGATCGTATTCCATTGCTTTATCAACAATGTAATCTAATGCATCACCAGTAATTTCTAACTCGACATCCTCCATTGCAAACAATTTTTGATATTGTTTAATCAATGCGTTCTTCGGTTCTGTTAGAATACTTCTTAATGCTGCTCTATCTAAAGGCTTTAAGTATGTAACTAATGGCAAACGACCAATAAGTTCTGGAATGATACCAAAACGTTTTAAGTCTTGAGCTGTTACAAACTCTAATAACTCTTCTTTATCTAGTACTGGTAGATCTTCTTTCTTGCCTGCAAATCCGATAGGACGTGTATTTAATCTAGAAGCAATCATATCTGCAATTCCTGCAAATGCACCACCACAGATAAACAATATGTTTTCTGTATTTACTGAAATCAGTTTTTGTTCTGGGTGCTTACGTCCTCCTTGAGGTGGAACGTTTACAATAGAACCTTCTAATAATTTCAATAATGCTTGCTGTACACCTTCACCACTTACATCACGAGTGATTGATGGGTTATCAGATTTACGAGCAATTTTATCAATTTCATCAATGTAAACAATACCACGTTCAGCTTGCTCAACATTATAGTCTGCAGCTTGTAATAAGCGTGTTAAAATTGTTTCTACATCTTCACCAACATACCCTGCCTCTGTAATTACAGTTGCATCTGCTATACAGAATGGTACTTGCAATGCTTTTGCTAATGTTTTAGCTAACAAAGTTTTACCAGTACCCGTATTTCCAGTCATGATAATATTTGATTTTTCAATCACGATATCATCAGGATCTGATTTTTGATTTAGACGTTTATAGTGGTTATATACAGCTACAGATAATACTCTTTTTGCTTTATCTTGACCAATAATATATTCATCAAGATGTTTTTTCATTTCTGCAGGTGTTTTCAGAGCAAATTCAGACGACTCCTCATCTTTTTTACGAGGTTTTCTTTCCTCCATTAAGATTTGGTGTACTTGCTCAATACAGTTATTACATATTTGGGCGTTCTGGCCTGAAACCATTAATTCAACCGTGTCTTTCGGTGCGCCACAAAATGAACAGAAATTACCTTTCATTTATTCTCTCCTTGCCTTTTCTCTCCTAAATGATGAAGAGATCCCTTCTCTTCACAGAAACATCTTAATAATCAAGATGTTTATTCATATAATTAAAGTGCAAGTTACATATTTAATTGCACTTTTATACAATGAGTAAGAGGGAAATGTACAAACACTTCCCTCTTCTAATTATTCATTCACACTATTTGCAAAATTTTAATTTATGATAAACACTTATTGTTATCAAATAAAGATTATTACAAATAGAAAAATGATTATTTATTACTTATCGTCTGGCTTTCTAGTCAATACTTCATCGATTAGACCATATTCCTTAGCTGTTTGTGCACGCATCCAGTAATCACGGTCAGAATCTTGCCATACTTTATCATAAGGTTGTCCTGAATGTTTTGCTAGAATTTCGTACAACTCCTTCTTTAATTTTTGAATCTCACGAGCTGTGATTTCAATATCAGAAGCTTGACCTTGAGCACCTCCTAATGGTTGGTGGATCATGATTCTTGAATGTGGAAGTGCAGCTCTTTTACCTTCAGCACCACCTGCTAATAACACAGCACCCATAGATGCAGCAAGACCTGTACAGATTGTTGCAACGTCTGGACGTACATACTGCATAGTATCATACATACCTAAACCAGCATATACAGAACCACCAGGGCTATTGATATACATCAAGATATCTTTTTTAGCATCAAGTGACTCTAAAAATAGTAATTGAGCAATCACAATATTTGAAATATTATCATCTACTTGAGTACCCATAAAAATGATACGGTCAGCGATTAGACGAGAGAATACATCAATTTCTGCAAATCGACGATCACGCTCTTCAATTACTGTACGCGTCATGTTTTCAAAATTACCAATATAGCTATCCATGTGAAGGCTTGAAATGCCTTGATCTTTCATGGCAAATTTCTTGAATTCGTTCTTAAAGTCCATATATTAAAATTTTATGAGTTTTCGCTTATTAGTAATGATTTTCTAATAAAAAACGTTTTATCAGAGGGATTTTTTATACTTCCCTATACAAATATAAAATAATACCGTTACGAGAGAAGAAAAATCTTTACTGATTAGTGTTTTTTTTGAAGTTTTTTCGAAAAAATTCACCTTCTACCAAAAGCTCTTCCAACTTTAATTGATAAACTCACAAAAATTATCTTTGCATTTCCGTTTCTTTCGATAAAGTAATAAGCATCATTGAAACTATTTACCAGTACCGGAAGATTTGTATCGGTTAATACAGAAGAAAAGTTTTTAGCAAACTCATGGGCTTCTTGATCTAGCCTCACAACTGCATCAGCTTCGTTCTTAATAAGCATTGCCTCTCTTAGTAAAGTAAGTCCAAATTTAAAAAAGTTCTTCTGCCCTTCTTTTCCTAGTTTATTGAACTCTTCAGACCACTGTGTAATAATTTCAGTATAGCTTGCTTTAAAACAAGACCTCATCCAAGATTTAAACAAATGCTCACTCTGGTCGGGAACATCCGAAGCTATTCTTAATGCCTCTCTTATATTCCCATCAGAAAGAAATGCAACCCTCTTTGCCTTTTCAGGCTCCATATCTTGGCTTACCAAGAAAGAGGTCAAATCTTCATCACTAGGCGTAGGAACATATATTTTTTGTGTTCTTGATAAGATTGTTGCAATTAATTTCTCTGCATCATTCGTTACCATAAAGAACAATGTCTTTTCTGGTGGCTCTTCTAATATCTTTAAAACAGCATTTGCCGCAGGTGCTTGCATTAATTCTGGCATCCATATTAATACAATTTTATATCCACCTTGATGTGCTTTAACAGATAATGCTTTTATTATTTCTCGACTTTCCTGACGAGTGATTATAGCTTGTTTATTTTCTCCACCAATATGATCTACCCAATCGGCTACATTTTTATAAAGTCCATTTTCTTCGGTTATAAACGACCTCCAATCTGGTAAAAATTTTTCTGTTGTAGCTTGGTCTCTTTTCGTCACTTTCTTTGTTACTGCTGTTGGCAACACAAAGTGAAGATCTGGATACATTAATTTTGCCGCATTCCTACACGATCTACATGTACCACAAGCATCCTCAGGAGTTGGGTTCTCACAATTTAAGTAAGTAGCATAAGCAAGTGCTACTCCTAACTGAGCCCCTCCTTCTTTTCCTATAAATAATTGAGCATGAGCAACTTTTTTTTGCTCTGCAACTTGAATCAATAATTTCTTAACGTCTGACGCTCCGGGTACTTGTGCAAAAAGCATGAAATTCGGTTTAATTAAAACTAAGACAAAGTTCGATGAATCATTGATTTTTACAAGTATTTTTATCTTTATTTACTCTCTAACTAATTGGAAAGACAAACCATTAACTTCTTATTCACTTAAAGTAAGATTGATCATAAAAAAAACGTACTCCTTACTATTTAAAGAGTACGTTTAGCATTTATCTTATTCGTGTGCCAAGTGATAAATATTGTCAGTATCATTGGGGTTATAACCCGCCTGTACTGCACTTTTATAAGACACACAGCTAGTCATTCCCATCATAAACAAGAGTAGTAGCAGTAGTTTTAGATATTTCATAGTGTTATATTATTTTTGATAATCAGCGTAGAGCGTGACTTCTACTTCTCTAAAGTTAACAATTGTTCACATGTTTTACAAACTTATCGTAACACATGTGAACCTTACAAGGCGAAGAAAACGATTATATCGGCTTTGTTTGTACCTTTGTGAAAATTGATAAAATTATTAAATCAGATATTAAATAGTTCATCATGCGTATAGATATCATATCATGTGTTCCTAAACTTTTAGATAGTCCATTTTCTCACTCTATTTTACAGAGAGCAAATGATAAAGCACTTTCTGAAGTTCATGTTCATGACTTAAGAAAGTATGCTAATAATAAGCACAATAGAATAGATGATTATGCTTATGGACATGGTGCAGGTATGGTAATAATGGCTGATCCTATTTTTAATTGTATTAATGATTTAAAAAAGGAACGAGATTATCAAGAGGTAATTTACATGACACCTGATGGTGAAGTTTTTAATCAACAAATTGCTAATCACCTTTCTATTTCTTGTGAAAACATTATTATTTTATGTGGTCATTACAAAGGGATTGATCAAAGGGTACGTGATGAAATAATTACTAGAGAAATTAGCATTGGAGATTATGTACTATCTGGAGGCGAACTTGCTGCTGCAATTGTTGCAGATGCTGTAATTCGTGTTTTACCAGGAGTTCTAGGTGATGAGACATCAGCATTAACTGATTCTTTCCAAGATGGTTTGTTAGCACCTCCTGTTTATACAAGACCTAAAGAATGGAAAGGACAAGAAGTTCCTGACATTCTATTATCTGGCCATGAATCTAAAATTGATGAGTGGCGTTTAGAGGAATCTGTAAAACGTACTCAACTACGTAGACCTGATTTATGGGATAACTATTTAAAAGCTCATCCTGACGTGAAGGAAACGAAGACTAAGAAGAAAAAATAATTATATAAGTAAAAAGGCAATCAAGAAGATCACTTCAAGATTGCCTTTTTTAGTATAATGCTTTACGCAAAGATTAGATCTTATAAGTCCATCCTTTTGTATCTTCCAATTCTCCTTTTTGGATACCTTGGAATTTAGCTTTCAATTCTAAAGAGAATGTATAATCAGTTGGTAAGTCGTAATCAACACCATCTTCTGCAATAGTAGCAAAAGGGGCAATTGTTACCGCTGTACCGATACCGAATGCTCCACGAAGTTTACCATTCTTAATTGAAGAAATAACTTCTTCAACAGAAATATGACGTTCTTCTACCTTTTTACCCATGTCTTGTAATAATTCTATTACAGTTAAACGAGTAATTGATCTTAAGATCGTATCTTCTACAGGAACGGTAGGTGCTGTTACAAATGTACCGTCAATGTCAAACATAACGTTCATAGTACCAGATTCCTCAATATATTTATGTTCTTTAGCATCTGTATAAAGTAATTGATCATACCCTTGTTCAGCTGCCAATTTTGCAGGTAAAAGAGATGCTGCATAGTTTCCAGCTACTTTTGCGACCCCTGTTCCACCTGGAGCAGTTCTCGAAAATTCTTTCTCTACCTTTACTTTTAATGCCTTTGAATAATATTTACCAGCCGGTGCTGTAATTATAGCAAATGTATACGTTTCAGAAGGACGCATTCCTAGGAAGTTATCCGTAGCAAACATAAACGGGCGAATATATAAAGAACTATCTTCTGTATCTGGAACCCAATCTCTATCAATTTCTAAAAGAGCATGTAAACCTTGCATGAAAATTTCTTCTGAAATTTGAGGCATACAAATTCGCTCAGCAGAAACATTTAGTCTCTTTGCGTTTTCTTGTGGGCGAAAAACTAAAACCTCACTTGGATTTTGTGCATTTCTAAAACCTTTCAGTCCTTCAAATATTGCTTGTCCATAATGTAAAGAGGATGTTGCTGGTCCTAATTGAAAATCACCATAAGGGACGACTCTCAAATCATGCCATTTTCCATCGCTGTAATCTGCCACAAACATGTGGTCAGCCATAATCTTACCAAATGGGATATTATTAAAATCAACTTCGCTTAAGCGAGAATTTTGCGTTTTCTCAACGCGAATATCTAATGCTAAATCCTTCATAATTTTATCCTAACAATTTTTGCGATGTAAAATGTGTCATAAATATAGATACATTTGTACTATTGAGACGAAATTTTTTAAGATTTGTGAAAGAGTTGCCTACTTTTTTTGATCTTAGATAAGAAATTAACGTAAAACATGAACGAAAATATAATTTATATAGGACTTTGCCTTTTATTTTCAGCCTTCTTTTCTGCAACAGAAATTGCCTTTGTTTCAGCAAATAGGTTACATATAGAAGTACAAAGAACAAAGGATTCCTTTACAGGTAGATTAATCAATAAGTTTTTTGAAAATAAATCGACCTTCATTACCACCATTCTAATTGGAAACACTTCTGCATTAGTAATGTATGGTATTTTTGTATCGAATGTTCTGGACCCAGTCCTTCAAGCATTTTTTATAAAACAGCTTCCAACATTAGATAGTAGTTCATTAGAAATTTCAGTATTAATTTCTCAAACTATATTATCTACAGTAGTTGTTTTAATTACAGCAGAGTTTCTCCCAAAAAGTTTAACAATGCTCAATCCAGATGTATTTCTAAACATTGCAGCCCCACCAATGAACGTAATCTACATTGTTATGTATCCAATTACGTGGGTTGTAGAAAAACTCTCTCAGTTTACCATTAGATATTTAATGGGTATTAAGAGTGAAGAAGAAGAAACCCCCTTTAACCTCACCGACTTAGGACAGTACATACAAGAAATTGATATTGCTACCCAAGATGATGATGATACTGAAGCAGAAAGTATTGATAAAAAATTCTTTGAAAATGCTCTTGAATTTAAAGAAGTGAGAGCAAGAGATGTAATGATCCCTAGAAAGGAAATTGTTGCTTTAGATATTGAAGAAGATATTGATGCTCTCAAAAAGCTATTTATTGAAAGCGGACATTCTAAAATACCAATATATAGTGATGATCTAGATAATATTATTGGCTATTGCCATGCTAGACAACTTTTTAAGAAGCCACAGAAAATAGAAGATATTATTCATGAAATGCCCTCTAAACCAGAAACCGCTGCAGCAGATGAAATGATGGCATTTATGATGGCAGAACAAAAAAGTATGGTCTGTATTATTGACGAATATGGAGGTACAGCAGGTATTGCTACTTTAGAAGATATTACCGAAGAAATAGTTGGTGAAATTGAAGATGAGCATGACGAAGAAGATTTACCTTTCTTTAAAGAGGATGAAAACACTTTCTTGCTAACTGCTCGTCATGAAATTGATTTACTAAACGAAAAATACGGTTGGAATATAGAAGAAGAAGGTGAATACGATACTCTTGGGGGGTATATATTGTACCATCACAGGAACATTCCTAGCATTGATGAAGAAATTGATATCGACGGCTACATCTTTAATATTGTAACAATGGATGGTGCACGAATTGATATGGTAAGAGTTCATTTCCCCATTCCAGAAGAAGATTAATTAAGAGAAAGAAGTAGACTTATATTTAGAAGGAGGTACTCCAAACTGCTTTTTAAAGCTATTGGAAAAATGTGCCATGTCTGTAAAACCATAATCATACGCTATTTCTTTTATGGTAGATTTTTGCAACTCTATTTCTAAAGCTGCAGCCTTTAAACGCTTATATTGATAGTAATTATAGATGGTATAGCCAAAAATAGATTGAAACATTAATTCCAATTTATTTAAATGGATACCAACTTTTTTACAGATTTTTTCTACAGAAGGTTTTTCTGATAAATCTTTTAGTATATCTCTTTTTATCTCAAAAAGTATTGTACGTTCATAATCACTAATATTCGCTTTCACAAAATTTATTTTTGTGTTTAAATTAAACGATTCAATCTCCTCTAAAATTAAATAGAAGAGTGCTCCCAATTGGAAATATAAATTCTTATCTAATAGGTGATAATTCTTTTTTAAACTTTTTTTCAAAATATAATTATAGAAATCCAACTCTTTGATATCATCAAAATAATGATAAAACTTATCTGAACTAAAGAGTTTTTTAGATGCATCTTTTGATAGTTTTGTAGAAATAAATTCCTTTGTAACAAAAAATATAACCACAAGGTTATCTACACCTTTATTTAAATTACCATCAATTTGAATATGATTAGAGGATGTATAAATACCATAATTTCTTCTATTGCTAGTTACTGATTGCTCTTGATCTGTTTCTTTAAGTTTGATCAAATCTCCTGTAGTAAAAACACCAAATATATAATCGTAATCTTTTAGTGATCGATAGTCTAATTCTAATTTTATGTTCTCTTTTATTTCATAACGCTGTAAAACACAAGCAAGGCCTACCTCTAGTTCTACCTTCTTAATTACCCCTATACATCTTTTATTATCTATTTCAATAGTTGTATCTGATACCTCTACCCCTCCATATATTTCTATAAGAGCTATTGTATACTCTTTAAAGGTACTAATTTTAAACATCTCTACAATTGTTTACATACAAACTAAAAAAATCAAATAATTAAGATACAAAACACACAATTTAATTGTAAAATAAATAACAAAAATATTACAAATAAACTTCAAATAATCACTTAAAAAGCTAATAATAGAATTAAAACTTATAGGATATTACAAGTGAAATTTATTTTGTTTCAACTCTAACAAATAGAATGATATTACATTTGTATCATCAATTAATTATTGGAAACGATTTAATTTTTTGGTTGTCATAATCTTTCTATTCAAAAAAAATAAAATGAAAAAATCATTATTAGTTATTTCGGCATTGCTTATTTCCTTTTTTACTTTTGCACAAAGTACCCCAACTACCAATAACTCTAAACAAGAAATGTCTGTTGAGGCATTAAATCCAACAGCAAAAATTTACAAATTTATATTTATGAATAATGCCTCTTTAGGTACTCCAAACACAAATACACTATACATTGAACCTGCAATTCCTGTAAATATTTCTAAGAAAATTAAATTAATAAACTTTGCTATGATACCAATTGATACACGCAGATCTTCTGATGGTAGTGTATCTGAAACTTCTTTAGGTAACATTCAATATTCAGCAAATTTTACTCCTATGAAACCATTTAAAGTTGGTAATGGAATATTTGCCCCCTCTTTAGGACCTGCTGTTATGTTTAATTCTAATACTTATGGAGATTTAAAATCACCTAGTGACGACAGTTGGAATGTAGGTATCAATGTAGGGGCTACTTATAAAAATAAGGGTTTCTTAGCAGTTGCTTCTTATTCTCCAACATGGGGCGTAGGAGGAGCAAAAATGGATGTAACAACAATGCAATACATCTTTAACTACTCTTTTAAATCTGGCACAGGTATTAATACTTCTCCTTTACTGATGAAAAATGAGGGTTTTGAAGGAGATCAAAAGTGGTTAATTCCAGTAGGAATTGGTGTATCTCAAATTATAAAAACTAAAAAAGCTATTTTTAATATTGCCGTTAGTGCTTACTACAATGCTGTAAGACCTGATGTTATGCAAGATCAGAAAATGCAAGTACAAGTTAAATTTTATGTAATGCTTCCTTCGAAGAGGTAATTAATATATTTTAAGAATAATTTTTAATTTGTGTTAATTTGATTTAACTTAGTAATACAAAAAAATAAACCCTGTACACACAAGCTCTCTCAAATAGTGGCAGGGTTTATTTTTAACTACACAAAAAGGCCTCACATACATTAAAATATGTGAGGCCTTTTTCTTTTATCCTAAGGATGCTTTAATTATACGGCTGCAATAGCTGCTTCATAATTAGGCTCATCAACAGTTTCTTTCACTTGTTCAGTGTAAACTACTTTTCCTTCTTCGTCTAAAACAACAACTGATCTAGAGCATAAACCTGCTAAAGGACCTGTAGTGATTTTTAAACCGTAAGCATCTTCAAAAGATGTGCTTTTAAAAGCAGAACCAGTAATAACTGCATCTAAACCTTCAGCGCCACAGAATCTACCAAATGCAAATGGTAAATCTTTAGATACACAAACAACAACAGTATTTTCTAAATCTGATGCTTTTGCATTAAAAGTACGAGTAGACATAGCACAAGTACCTGTATCTACACTTGGAAAAATGTTTAAGATTACTTTTTTACCTTTTAAATCAGATAATGATACTTCTGAAAGGTCTGCTTTTACTAGTGTAAAGTCTGGTGCTTGAGAACCTATTGCTGGCAATTCACCAATAGTTTGGATAGCGTTCCCCTTTAATGTAATTTCTGCCATTTGATTTGGAAGAGTTTAATGATAGTTTTATAAATTCGCCTAGAATACTAGACCTAATCACAAGTTAATAGATACAATTAATATGAATCCATCTCAGCAAGAAATAATTAATAAAACAGCCAAATTTATAGAAGAAAAGTTTGCAGGTGAAGGTACAGGCCATGATTGGCACCACATTTATCGTGTTTGGAAATCTGCAGAGCAAATTGCTAAAACTGAGAACTGTAACGCTTATATTGTTTCACTCTCTGCACTTCTACATGATATTGCCGACCATAAATTCTATAATGGAGATTTACTAGAAGGTAGCAGACAAACAAAAACTTGGCTTGAACAAGCTGGTGCTGATAAAGATACAATCGAACAAGTGGCTGATATTGTAAAAAGAGTTTCTTTTAAAGGGGCAAATGTGAAAGACGAAATGCCCTCTATAGAAGGGCAAGTTGTACAAGATGCTGATAGATTAGATGCTATTGGTGCCATTGGTATAGCAAGGGCTTTTGCTTATGGCGGTAGTAAACACCGTTCTCTTTATGACCCTAAAGAGGTATATGAAATGCATACAGATTTTGATAGTTACCATAAAAGTGAATCGTCTACGGTAGCTCATTTCTACGAAAAACTCCTTCTTTTAAAAGATAGAATGCATACAGAAACTGCTAAAAAAATTGCTGCAAAACGACATCAATATATGGAAGGTTTTCTTGAACAATTTTATGGAGAATGGGAAGGCAAGCTATAATTTTTAAAAAAAAATAGAAATTAGGTGTAATAAAATTGACTTTCAGGTTACTAATAACAATGAACACCAAAAGTTAAATAAAATGAGCATTACCAAAATTCAGAAAAGAGCTACTACAGAAGGAAATAAAAAATTACTTTCTCAGTATTCTAAAATAGAGAATTTACTTACAGCCATTACTCAAAAAGAGTTACCTGAAAGTGAGATCACTTCTATAAACGAACAAGTAGATAGTATCAATTCATTTGATGGAGACGATAAAGCACTCATTAAATTATTAAAACGCACCTATTCTACTTTAATTAGCCACCTAGAAACTAAGTTTAGCTACACGGGTAAAAACTATTACCGTAATCGTTGGTTAGCTGTTGGAATGATGGGGGGCGTTGTTATTGGCACACTTACCGACTCGATTAATATAGGTGTTGGATTAAGTCTTGGACTTTGTTTAGGAATTGCCTACGGTACCCATTTAGATAAAAAAGCTGCCGAAAATGGAAATCAATTGGCTATAGAAGTAAGTGAGTATTAGTACTTACTATTTGTATAAAGGAATCAAAAATTATCAAATCTCTTGAGAGTCAAATTTCAAAAAAAATGATACTTTTTGATTCCTTTTATACTATACTTTATGCACAGTTACTAATCAATGTTTTTTAGCGTTAACCGAACATTTGATTCTTTTAGTGTTGGTGCTGTAGAATCATTAAAAACTGGATCTAAAAAGCATAAACAGGTATAATACCAATCTAAATTCCATAAGTCGAAAACTATATCAACTCTTACAATAGAATCATCGCTATTATCAACTAATAAGTCACAAATTAAGGTACTTTCGTTAAACCAAGAATTCATTCCTGGAACATAAGTACTTTCATTACCATTACGATACCTAACGTAGACTCTTAAGTTTTCTACAAAACGAGGTAGCATTAAATATGGGGCTCCCTCTAGCTGATATACATAGCTGACTTTAATATTGTTAAAATCATCAGTGGCCTTAATTTTATTCTGAAACCTTGTTGTATACTCCATCACTGGAGGTTCTGACAATGGTGATGAATTAAAAGTAGTTACTTGAATTTCATTTGCTGTTGTTTCTTTAATTGGATTTAAGCTAGACTCTTCGATAATGTTACAAGAATGTATACAAAGAAGTAGAATAATTGATAGTGCTGGAATTAAGGTTTTCATAAATAAAATTGTAGTTATTAAGTTTAATAATTATACAGTAAGTCGTATTCTTTTTATAAAAGAAATACTCTTTTTTGTGGTCAACCTTCTAAAAAAATCACACTAGAAAACCTATTCTATTAAATCCTAAAGAATGCTTTTCTAGAAAAAAGCAAACTATAGTAATACAAAATATTTATTGCTGGTTTTCTAAGAGATTTTAGTTAAATAGATAGTCTTCCGTTTTTGTTTTAAAGGTTTCTCATTTTAAGTAATTAAGAAGAAGTTGGTAATAGCTTACAAGAGATTTTAAATTCATCTAAGATCAAATTTTAATTAGTCTTTTAAACTAAAAGAGCATTAATAATAGATTTCATTTTAGCTGCTTGTAATTGATTAAATAGTTGTCTAGACGGTTAAATATAGAAGAAATAAAAACTATAAAAGTGTGAACATTTCTAAATGGCACATATTGTTATTAGCCTTGTAGATTAAGAATTAAAGACTAATAATCAAATAATTACATTTAAGATTAACAGTGAAATTAATAACAAAAAGCAAATTAAAACATCTTTAATCCACAATAATACAAACATGTATATTCACTTATAGAGAAACTATAAAAGTTGCTTTATTAATAGTGTACAATTGATGATAAGGAAACTTGAAAACAAAAATTAATTTCTAAATCAAATTCTTAAATAGCGAGAATTACATAAAGCAAGAGTGCTCTATTACAAATAAATAGAGCACTTTTTTTAAAATCATACCATAATTTTAAAACATGTAAACTTCTATTTTGAAGTGAATGTACCTCGAACATCAAATAATTTCATAGACATAGATACGGCAGCAGTTTTTACCCATTCTTCATACGTTTCTTTTGCTTTAATTCTATCCTTTTCGGAAAAGTACCCCTCCTCTATTATTTGCTTAAGATCTGCAACATGAGACCATATATTTAAACGGTCTTCAAAATCACTTCTATTTCTTGTATAATCTTCTTGTGCATTGATAGAATGTACATTTTTAAATCCGACTTCTTCTAATAAATGAGGCAAATCAGAACCTATAGCATTATTCATTCCTGCTTCTTTTCTCCATAATAAAAATGCTTTATAGAAACGTTGCATAGAAATTGGTGGTTGAGGAACCCACTCTAAACGATTATGGTTATAATCTAAAATAGAAACTTGCCCTCCATCTTTTAATAAACTTTTGATCTTCACTAAAGCTTCTTTGGGAGTACTTAACCATTGTAAAACTCTTGCACCAACAATTAAATCAAACTTTTCATCTGAATAAAAGTCAAATAAATCAACTGCTTTTAATGTCAAATTAGGCACATCTCCATAAACTTGTTTGCCATTCTCTATTGCTGATGCTGTTCTATCTATTCCTATCACATGACCATTATTACCAATAAATTCTGCAATATCTCTAGAAATTGCACCAGTACCACAGCCAATATCCAACACTTTCATGCCTGGTTTTAATATCGATTTTAGCGTTCTATAATCACTATCTAATGTTCTTCTGTTATAGACGGTGTTTGCTTCTTTAGTTCTAACTATTTCTTTGTTCATGAGTTGTATTTGTTTTTGAATTATAAATCGTGATTCGAAAAACAAATATCATAAACACACTATAAAAGTACAATGAAAATACGATTTAACAATCAAGAAATTAATTAATAAAAACTATCTCTAAACCATTGTAAAACACCAAAATAGAAGTATAAAAAAGATAATAATACTATTTATCAAGCACAAAATTATTGTAAAAATAAATACGATTCCTAACCTCATTTCACACCTTCTTAATAGAGACAGAAAAAACCATAAATTACTGTTCAAATAAATGTTTTTTGGAACTGAAATATCATTTTTTTGTTGTAACTTATATGTAAACCCATTAAATATCAATTATATGTCAATTCAATCTAGTTGGAAATCATTAGGTTCCCACGCTATTCCATCTCCAGAACAAATAGAAGTAGCACTTAACAGCCAAGTAACTGGTGATGTAAGCACATACCAAGGTGTTACCCAGTTGCCATTTAGTATTCCTAGACTTGCATTTATTCTAGAAGATATAGAAACTAGAAAAAAATGGGTATCTAGATTAGCTGAAGAAATTTTGGTTGCAAAAAATGAAGAAGATTTTTCTTTTGTTACCTATGAGCATTACGATATGCAATGGCCTGTAAGCGATAGAGAATATGTACTAGAAGGCAAATGGACTATCTTAGAAGATACTCCAACTACCGCTGTTAGTTTATTGGTTCATTCTATAGAAAGAGATGAATATCCTCTAAGAAAGGATCGCGTTAGGGGAGATTTAAAAAGATTGTACTATTTATTTGAAAGAATAAGTACAAATGAAACAAAGGTAACAGTAGAAATCCAAGTAGACCCAGAAGGCGATTTACCAAATTTCTTTGTAAATATGATACAGAAAAACTGGCCTATAAATACGCTTACCGCTCTCTATAACGAAAGTAAAAAAGGAGAACAAGAGCATGATTTACTAAAAAAAGCACTGAATAAATAATTGTCTAGTTTTTATATTTTATTGATACTTCTTTAGGCGATACTCCATAATGCTTTTTAAAGATAGAAGAGAATTTAGATATAGATGAAAAGCCTACTATTCGTGCTACTTCTATGATTGCTTTATGTTCTGTTGAAAGAATAGTATAAGCAGCCTCTAAACGGAAATTTTGATGAAAACGAGGTATTGTAGTTCCAAAAACTACTTTAAAATCTCTTTTCAATTTAGATTCTGATATACCATACTTTTTGGCTAAATCTGGTAGCAAAGGGGTTTTATCAAAAAGTTGCGTTAGTTCTTCTTTTAAATTAAACATGAGTTTAAGGTCATTTTCATGTAATGTCTTGTTAAACGAGTTATCTTCTCGTTTCAACATTCTATCTACAAAAGTACCTATCATCTCAATTGTCTTACCAAGAATAATACTTTTCTTAAGGGCAATTGAGGTGTTTTCTTTTAAGGTGAAAATTTTCTCTAACATTAAAATAACATCAACTGGAGCAATCTCGAAATAGGCCCAACGTTGTTCAATATCAAAAATTTTAAAAAAATTATTATAAATAATTGTAGCATTTTGCTCTAAAAAATCTTTTGATATTCTAACAGATAACCATCTACTCCTTTCTCCCTTCAAACCTTTTATTACCACTGCCCTTTGCGTGCTAAACATCAACATACAGTTTACTGCATTTTTCAATTTATCTTTTTCAGGATCATTAATATCAAATAGTATATTTCCAATATATTCAAATCTATAATAAATGTATTTTACCCCTTCATTATTCCCTTCAATGTTAATGTCCAAATCTTGTTTAAAATAAACATCATGAAGTAATATATCCAACCCCTCAAGAGTCTCTATTTTTTCGTAAGTAAGTTTTAAAAGAGGGTGATTTACTGAGAGTACATTATTTTCTATTGTCCCATTCAATTTTGTTTTTAGTTGCTCTAAAACATAATCAACTGAACCTGTTTGAAATGAAATAACATTAGGGGTTGCCTTTTCCATATTTATTGATTTTTCCCGAAAGATAATAATCAAATGACCTAATTCGTATATTTTAATGAGTATTTTATACCTATATAGACAGTTATTACAAACTAAATTAGTTGTAGTAATATCACATGTAAGGTAAAGAGTTTTAGTTCTACATGCTTTTTGACTACTTCAAAACCAATTGAAGAAGCAGATATTATTTTCACTAATGGGAAAATTTATACTGTTAATGATAACCAACCTTGGGCAGAAGCAGTAGGTGTAAAAGACAATAAAATCATCCTTGTAGGATCTTCTATTGAGGCTAAAAAATATATGGGAGATAAAACTGAAGTAATTAATTTACATGGTAAAATGATGTTACCCGGATTTGTAAGCGGACACGATCACTTAATTTCATCAAACTGGATGAAAGCTGGTGTACCTCTTTTTGATGCAAAATCTAAAGTAGATTATTTAAAACTGATTAAAGAGTATGCCGATCAAAATCCTGATGAACCTATTGTATTTGAATATGGTTGGAACAAAGATGCTTATGGTGGGTTAACTTCGGTTATTAATCGAAGACTAATTACTCCAAACATTACCAACTTAAAAGTATATAAATAAGACATGAAATGGTCTTTTGAGTACTTAAACAAGCTGGATAAAGAGGGGAAATTAAAGCTGCGTACTTTTCAGAATTATGTCTATGAAAATAGTAAAGATGATGTTGACTTACTAATTTCTGAAACTCTTGCTTTAAAAGAAAAATACAATAGTGACCGTTTAAGAATGCACAGTATTAAAATACATCCTGAAGGAAATTCACTCTATTTCTTAGTAAATATGACACAGAAAAAATAGCCTGTAAATACGCTTACTGCACTCTATAACAAAAGTAAAAAAGGAGAACAAGAGCATGATTTACTAAAAAAAACACTGAATGGATAATAGACTTTTTAATGTATTAAGAATAAAGTGATTTAAAAATACATCCTTAAATGTTATTAAAGACGTTACCACATACCAATTTATAAATACATAGTATTTTCTACAACTACATCTATTTTGATGTAGTCGTTTTTGTATGCATTTTAAATAGCTTAAAATAAATATCTACTATATTTGCACTACTGATTATTATCATACCAAAACAAACAAATGACTAATTTATTCAATCGACTCTTTGTCTTTTTATGGTTAATAAACCATGCCACTACTTTTGCTCAAACAGAAGTTGGACACCTTTATGATGCTGGAGGTAATGCTATTCATGGATATCTAGATCCTTTTACATGTATAACCTCTAACACTGTGTTCAAAAAAATACCTTTTGACTATAACCGCGGGTATTATTATAACAATCAAGACCAAATTGGTTATGCTTTTTTAAAAATTGCAGGAGGTCAATTTTCTATTTTAGGAGCTAATAATGTTAGAAAAACGCTAGATGAAGCTGATTACAAATCAATGGTTATCGGACAAGATTCTTTTTTCTTAGCTAAGAATATCAATTTCAAAGACCAAGTAAAAAAGCCAACATTAGTTCAGAATATTACAACAATAGATAGTATTGCTTTTGCAAAATTTTATAAAGAACAGAAAACCTATTTTATACAAAAAAGTAATAAACAAACGCAATGGACAGTACTCAAAAAAAACAACTCAAATCTGGGAAGAGAATTATTACCTTTATTTAAAAAAGTGAAAGGAGATAATAATTTTAGATGGCCATTTAGTTTTGATAAAAAAAAGGATTTTAACAGAAAATCATTTGACAATATCCTAAATTATATCAAAATGGTAGAGCGCTATTCTACTCAAGAAAAACAATATTTTGATAAAAACTTCAACCCTACCAACCATCCGCAAAATTTTACATATTATTCTTTAGTAAATCGAATAAATTCAGAATCGTATACCGAACTATTTTACGATTTTAACCAGCAATTACTTTATTCTGTTTCCTTTAGAAACTCTTCTTTAGGGCAACTACATGGTAGATTTAAAATGTTTGTTGATGGTATTTTGGTAAAAGATTTTAATTATAAAGAAGGAAAACTAGAGTTAGGACGAGTATATAAAGACAAAAAACTTGTTTATACAGTGAGAAATAAAGTAATTATTAAAAGAGGTGTAGAAGAAAATATTGAAAAAATATATTATAAAGGAGAAAAATCTGAAAATGGAGAGATAGATTTTATTGATCCTTTTAAAAAAAACAAGTATAAAAAAGAGATAAAAAACGATAATATTACCTTTTCTGCTTACATGAAAGATAATATTTTCTATGAGCAAACAGTAAACTTCACCAATCCTTTAAATTTAAAAAGCGTTAATTGGAGATTTAATGATTTTTTTAGTAAGTCATTTCTTCTAAAGAATCCATACAATAACAAATTATTTGTTTATGCTATTATCAACCAAAAAGGATACGTAGAATCTTATAAATTTTTAAACTCTGTCGATACCGCTTTTGATAATGAAATAGACAAATTTATCAAAATGTATTTATTATATGATTCTCCCAAGAAAACAAAAATACGCTCTAAGAACCGTAAGCTAGGTATGGTGGAAACTGTTATTCCTTTCGAAATTCAATCTACACCTCAATGGTGGCAAACTTATAAGTATACTACTAACTGGATGTTGATAAATCATCAAATGCATTTCGATATGATGAATCAACAGATGAATACTACAAAGCCTACTATGCCAACTTTTAAATAGAAAAACTACAAGGAGATACTTTCAAAAGTTTCTCTTTTTTCATGATAAAATAGGGGTTTCTCTTTCCCATTCCCCTTCTACTAATGAAAGCATTATTTATCATCTTTCATATTCATCAATAAAATTATTACATCATGAAATCTAAATATATCCTTCTTGTCTTCATTTCCCTTATTGTTGCTTCTTGTACTTCAAAACCAATTGAAGAAGCAGATATTATTTTCACTAATGGGAAAATTTATACTGTTAATGATAACCAACCTTGGGCAGAAGCAGTAGGTGTAAAAGACAATAAAATAATCCTTGTAGGATCTTCTATTGAGGCTAAAAAATATATGGGAGATAAAACTGAAGTAATTAATTTACATGGTAAAATGATGTTACCCGGATTTGTAAGTGGACACGATCACTTAATTTCATCAAACTGGATGAAAGCTGGTGTACCTCTTTTTGATGCAAAATCTAAAGCAGATTATTTAAAACTGATTAAAGAGTATGCCGATCAAAACCCTGATGAACCTATTGTATTTGGATATGGTTGGAACAAAGATGCTTATGGTGGATGGCCAACTGCAAAAGACTTAGATGAAGCTGTTCCTGATCGCCCAGCTATGATTTTTGATTTTACAATCCATGATATGTGGCTTAATACTAAGGCTTTAGAAGCTGGTAAAATATCGAAAGATACAAAAGACCCAAACCCTGGACTTACTTATTGGAGAAGAGATGCTAATGGTGCTCCAGAGGGAGTTGGTGTAGAATTGGCATGGTTAGATGCCTTTATTGCTGCAGGTGCTTGGAATCCATCTAAAATGATGAAAGAAAGCCAAGAGTTATTGTATAATAAAGCGGCTTCTTGTGGGTTAACTTCGGTTATTAATCAAGGGTTAATTACTCCAAACATTACCAACTTAAAAGTATATAAAGAAGATATGAAATGGTCTTTTGAGTACTTAGATAAGCTAGATAAAGAGGGTAAATTAAAGCTACGTACTTTTCAGAATTATGTCTATAAAAATAGTAAAGATGATGTTGACTTACTAATTTCTGAAACTCTTGCTTTAAAAGAAAAATACAATAGCGACCGTTTAAGAATGCACGGTATTAAAGTGCACCCTGAAGGAAATTGGAACTCTAATACTTCTTTAATGCTTGAGCCATTTTTAAACACAGGTACGGTTGGAGTTTCTGGAATAAAAGAAAATCTTCTGTTAGAAATTCATAATAAAGCGAATGACAACGGATTAGATGTACATGTGCATGTAGATGGATCTGCTACGACTCGCTATACAATTAATGCAATCGAAGCGTCTCGTAAAAGAGGAAATACATCTGCTAGAAATGTACTTCAACATTATTTCTGGACACACCCAGAAGATCATAAACGTGTGGTAGAAATGAATATCCCAGTAAATACAACACCATTATTTGGTACAGATTGGCAAGGACAAACAAAAGATGCCTATAAATTTTTAGGAGAAGAGCGTGTAAATACTTACTTCATGAAGTACACTTCTTTATCAAAAGATGGAAGCCACAATGTAAGTATCTCTGCAGATATACCTAGTTCTCCTGTAGAATTATTAGATCCACTTTTCAACTTAGAAACCGCTGTAACATTACAGGATCCTCAGAATGAGAATTCTCAAGCTTTTCCTCCAACAGAAGTTCCATTAGACCTAATTACAGGTATTAAAGCCTTAACAATTTATCCTGCTTGGCAAGCACGTATGGAAGATAAAATTGGTAGCATAGAAGTAGGAAAATATGCCGATCTAGTTATTCTTGAAGACAACATTTTTGAAGTAGGTAAAAGAGACCTATCAAAAATTAAGGTAAATGCTACTATGATGGATGGTAAATTTACTTTTAAAAGACAAAAGGGAGTAGCAGTAAATTATAATCCTCAGCATGAGATAACAATACCTTCTCAAATTGGTTGCTGTGAACATGGTAATCATAAGCATTAAAATATAATAGCATATCATCAGTCCTATCAATTATTCTTTAATTGATAGGACTTTTGCACTTACAACAACTCAACCTATTTGATTATCAATAAATTAATATTACTTTTACAACAGAAACCAATACAATTGTTATTTATATAACAATCTTATCACTAACAAAACCAATTAACCTAACTAAAAAATGGAACACGCAAAATTTAAACTAGCGATAGCTCTATTCTTGGGCTTCCTATTCATTTCATGTACTCCAAATGAAAATCTAAACATCGATCAACCAGTTAAAGAACAAGATCTTACAACAGAAGTAAAAGACACCTACATTGTTTTATTAGAGAATCAGCTATCTAATGCAAGAACCAAAACTGCTCCTGTAGATTTTGCACAACGACAAATTGATATGCGCATTCAAGCAGAAAGTTTTGTACAGGAATTCAAGATTCCAACTACAATGATAGACCGGGTATATGGCGGTGTTGTAAACGGATTTACAGTTAAGATTTCTGATCAAAAAACATTAGAGGCACTTAAAGCTGATGACCGTGTTTTTAGTATTGAAAAAGACGAGGTATTTCTTTTAGATAATACCGAAAGTACTATAATTAATAGTGTTTCTACTCAAACAACTCCTTGGGGAATTACTAGAGTTGGAGGAGCATTAACCTATGCAGGTACTAATGTTGCCTATATTATTGATTCTGGCATAGATCTTAACCACCCCGATTTAAATGTTGACGAGACAAAAGGTTATAATATCTTTAAATTTGGAATAGATAGCCGAACACTTGACGATACTAACGGACATGGAACACATGTTGCCGGTACGGTAGCTGCAATAGATAATAATATTGGTGTAGTAGGTGTTGCTGCAGGAGCATCTGTTATTCCTGTTAAAGTTGTTACTTACTATGGTGGAGGTACTGCTTCTGGAATAATTGAGGGTGTAAACTTTGTAGGTACAAACGGACAAAGTGGCGATGTAGCAAATATGAGTCTTGGTATTCCAACAAACGCATCTTTAGATAGAGCTGTAAAAGTTGCAGCAGCTAAAGGTATCAAATTTGTTCTTGCTGCCGGAAATGAGTCTCAAAATACAAGTAATGTATCTCCTGCTAGAGCAGATGGAACTAATGTCTATACCATATCTGCAATTGATAGTACAGATGCATTTGCTTATTTTTCTAATTTTGGTGCTTCTGTAGATTGGGCTGCTCCAGGTGTTAGCATATTATCAACCACAATAAATGGAAATTATGGACTTAATAGTGGAACATCTATGGCTGCTCCTCATGCTGCTGGAGTTTTACTATTAGGAGCCCCAAGAGCTTCTGGAAATGTAAAAAATGATCCTGACGATAGTACTGATGTTATCATAAGTAGATAAAAACTTAAATATCAGATAACGATTGTATTAATTCTTAAAAGTGATAAGGTACAAAGAGGTTACTCCTTATATAAAAAGGGGTAACCTCTTTTAGTTTAAGTTATTTTTGATCTCTTCTACACTTATTTTTTAACAGAAAAATAGTTAACAAATGTAATTCAGCACCTTCTTTAAGATTTATTCACAAATAGATAAATAAATATTAACTTACTTTAGAAAACAAAAAAAGACCTATTCATCTAAATAACAACTATTTAAAATCAGAAACTGTACTTATTTTACTAATCAAAATATAACTATTATTCCGACATACGAAGTAGATAATCATAGGCTGTTCGTATTTTCAATCTAATTTTTCATGATCATATCTAGGTAAAGCTTTAAGATATTGCCTTATCGTTAGTAGATTGAAAAATTATTTTTAAAGTACTATAATCTATCCATAACTACTAAAAATTCAACTTTCAGTAGATATCCTACTAAAGGTATTTTCAGCTCCATTTTTTCTTAAAATTTTGAACGCTGTTATACAATTATAACACAACATAAAAACTTTAAGAAATCCTTTATCACTACATTTTAATGTTTTGATGAAGAATGTATTTGAATCAATCTATTCCTTATAAAACCTATTGTTTGCTAAGATAGATTAGGCTCAAATGTTTTGTAGAAAAATATCTGCAAGCCTGATTTTCATTTTTAAAAATGAATTGCAGATGTAAGAATGAAATTTGATCATTCTTATCAATCAGTTAGCTAAAAACCGAAACAACTAACACTAAGTAATCAAGTCTTTAGGATGCTATTGACTTGGTTACTTTTCTTAATTTTTTTTTATTACTATTTCAAAATAATGACAAAGCTATCTCAGCACTTTATTCTATTTCTACTATTCTATTTTGTGTTTACTTTATGTATTTGTGGTCAATCATCTTCGTACGAATTTTTGACACCTTTAAAAATTGAAGCGTTCTATACATTCGATTTCAAGGAAGATGATACTGATAACACCTTCTACATTAACTCATTTGTTCTACAAGTTGGAGCAAATAACAAATCAAAATTTAGTAGTCATGAAAAGTTACTTTCTGATGAGTTCAACATGAATTCTAATGTAAGTAATGAGCGTTTAAACTATATGAATGCAGATAATCCTGTTGCTCCAATATACTTACAAAGTGAGCTTTTTAAGGAGAATGATCAGGTTACACATTACAATAGAGTAGGTTTTGATATCTACTCTTACCAAGAATCTATTGCCACAATTTTAGATTGGAAAATCTCTAACGAAAAGAAACGAATTGAAGGTTATGTTTGCCAAAAAGCTACTTGTACTTATGGTGATAAAACCTATGAAGCTTGGTTTACAAAACAGGTTCCGATTGCCGAAGGTCCGTATAAATTTAAAGGGCTTCCTGGCTTAATAGTCAAACTTTATGATTTAGATAAAGACTATGTTTTCACATTAGTTTATTTAAAAAAATTGGCCTCTAATAAACGTATCATTATAGAAAAATCTTATCAAAATTCCACCTCTATAGATAAAAACGCCTACCATTCTATCCTTTCAAAAAGCATAAAAAACACCTCTATTAATTTACCTACAGAACTTGGTTGCAGTAGGCATGGATTGCATGATCATTGATGAGGTAAATCAAAATTCACGAAAACACAATAGTAAAACATCCCAGTCCAATCAAAACCATCAAATTATATAGATAAAACACGTTATTTAATGTTATTTACTCAACTCTTAACATTAAACACTATCCTTTTGTATGGAATCATGAAAAAGGGGCTATATTCGCTTAATAAAAATTAACAAAATCTCGCTATGAGATAATATTACAGTGATTTACTATGATATTTACCCGAAGTTACTGCTTAAAACTTATTTTAATACTAACGAATACTATTTAAAAGTATCTTTTTATCAAAGAAGTTTACAACTTTCAACATTTTGATTAAACGATATTGGCCTTTCTCTTTTTAGAGTGAGGCCTTCTTTTATTTCATCAATTATAATGTAAAACCTGTAGATATAAGACATGGTTAAAACTCAGTAAACTATAAAATTAGAGTGAAACAAAATCAAATACCTTACACAGGTGAACTCTATTATTATCGTCAACATCTTTTGTTACATTTTATATTTATAGTGCTATAGGTATGGGTTATATTCCATTAAACATCACTAATTACCCCCATAGTACTATGTAAGGTATTACTAAAACCATTTATTAATTAACAACCTATATTCACTATACCTATCAAATAACCTTTTGTATTACATCTTTAAACCTTTTTTTAAAACTGCGGTAGAACTTCTTCAAAAAAGAGAATGTTATACGCTCGTTGATATTTAAAACAATATCCACAAAGACTTAAAAGCTACTATTAATACTTATAACTGTTTATTACCTATTTACCCTTTTAAAATGAGAAGCATACTATTTACCCTTAGAACGTGCATTCTAACTTCATTTGTTCTACTCTATACTTTGAGTAGCTATGCACAACCCGGCGATTTTGATTGTCAGTATGGTACTTTTAAATTTTCACACCCCGAAGGAAAATCTCAGCTAAACAATTCCTACATGTATACGTCTGGTACACATACAGGAAAAATGATTTTAGTAGGATCAACTTATGAAGGTAGTACTGCTAAATTTGGTATCTGTAGAGTAAACCTTGACGGAACTCTTGATACTACTTTTGGTACCAATGGATGGACGAAAGCTGACTTCTTTAATTATTATCAACATCCTTATGGAATTGCACTCAACAGTGATAATGAAATATATATTGTAGGTAATGCTGCTAACCAAAGTCAAAGTAAAATTTATGGAGCAATTTTAAAACTTACCGAAAATGGTTTAAAAGATACTAGCTTTTCTAGCGATGGTATGCTTACTTATTTATCTCCTTCTAGTTACCATACTAACTTCAATGATATAATTATTCAATCTGATGGTAAGCTTGTTATAGGTGGTCAATGGGATAGTACAGATGATCAACTTTTATTTGTAAGATTTAATGTAAATGGAACGGTAGATTCTAGTTTCGGATCTAGTGGTGAACTACGTATGAACGTTTCTTCTTCTGGCTCATTCATGGAAGGGATTTCTGACATGACTGTAGCTAGTGACGGTGATATTCTTGCTACAGGATGGCATTTATATAGTGGAACAGCAAAAAATGAAGCATTTGCAATACGTATTACTGCAAATGGTACTAGAGATACCTCTTTTGGTTCTAATGGTTACGTAGCAATTGATTTAGGTACTGGTTCATCTTCTGGAAAAGGTATATTCGAAGATACTAATGGTAAAATTTATATTGGAGGTAATAGTAACAAAACTCATTCAGATGGATCAGATTATAGAACTATTGGTGCTGTAAGATTAAACGCTGATGGTACATTTGATACCTCTTTTTCTGATGATGGAAAGGATGAATTTTTTGCTGAATATCCTGGTTATGGCACCGTAAGTATCGAAGTTCACGGCTCTTTATTACAAAGTGATGGTAAATTTTTAGTTACAGGTGGTACTTATGGTACAACTGTAGCACGTTGGGATACAGATGGAAATTTAGATACTACTTTTTCTGATGATGGATATAATCATTTTGAAGGACATTCTAATGATTGGGGATATCAGATTATGGAATATGGAGATAGACTATATCAAGTTGGTTGGGCAGATGACCCTGATACAGGAGAGGATGGTAGAGGTTTTACTTTATTTCGTTTATTTAAAGAAGATGTAGACATGATGTACAATCAGGCTACAACAGAAAACGCCCAATCTGATTTTGTACAAACAGGGAATGACATCACTATTGCAGGAGGTAAGATTGAAGTATGTGGTAAATTAAACCCTTTCAATATTAGTTCATTAACGTTCTCAACTAATGGGACTACAGATATAGATGATATTACTTCTGCTAAACTTTATTATTCTACTACTAATAGTTTTACTTCTTCAGATCAATATGGTACTACTATTACATCTCCAAATGGAAATATGGTATTTACAGGAACTAAAGATCTAGTTGCTGGAGAAAATTATTTTTGGTTGGTATATTCAGTAGAAAATTCAGCTACTCTAAATAATTCTTTAGATGCTGATTTTACTTCTTTTGTAATGGATGGAACTACTAAAACACCAGATGCTACAACAAATACATCTGCTATTTCTATCATCAATTACATATTCTTAGAAGGATTAGGTGAAGGTACTTGTTCTTTACCTGTAGGTTGGACTACTGTCGATAATGATAATGATGGTAGCAATTGGATTATCACTGATGATAAAAATGACCTTGCTTATGGTGTATGGACAGATATGATTTTAAGATCTGGATGTATGATTGCAAGTGAATCTTATTCTGAAGACACTGATACTGAAACTGCTCCGGAAAACTGGTTAATATCATCAGCAATTGATTTAAGTAGTTATACAAGTGTTGGATTATCTTATTGGATTTCTGGATTCGATTTATACTCTACAGAAGATGAAATGACCGTACTTATTTCTACTACAACATCTGATATCAGTAGCTTTTCATCAATTCAAGATACATATACAGTTACAGGAGCTACATGGGAGCAAAAAAACATTGATTTATCTGCCTACGATGGTCAAACTATTTATATCGCTTTTAAACACGAGGAAACAACTGGTGATGATATGGGTTGGGGTTTAGCATTAGATGATATCATGCTTATTGGTACATTATCCAACCCAAACACTCCCCCAACAATTGCTACAAATAATACCCTCACACTTAACGAAGGTGGAGATGGAACAATTACACCAAATTATCTATCTGCTTCTGATGTAGAAGAAGCTGCAACAGATTTAATTTTTACAGTAACAACTGCAGCAGCTAATGGACAGTTGTACTTAGAAGATAATAATGGAAGAAAAGCTGCCGCTACTTCTGTTACCCAAACTGACTTAAATAATAATAGAGTTAGTTATACTCATGATGGAACGAATACTACTTCGGACCAAATAATTTTTACGTTATCAGATGGGAAAGATGATGTTACTGATGTTACATTTAATATCTCAATTACTGCAATAGATGACACTACTCCTACTTTGGCAAATAATACAGGAACTTCTTTAGCAGAGGGGGCTACTGCCAATATAAGCAGTACGCAATTGTTAGCTACTGATGAAGACTCAGAGGATACATCACTTACATTTGCTATTTCTTCCTTGCCTAGTAATGGTACTTTATACAAATCGGGTACAGCACTTACTACTCAAAGTACATTTACAAATACAAAAATAGATCAACTATCGTATATACATAACCATAGTAATACTACTTCAGATCAATTTACTTTTACCGTTTCTGATGGTACAAATACATCAACAACACAAAGTTTTAGTATTACAATTACACCTATAGACGATACTCCTCCAGCTGTAACAAATGGTGGGAAAACGATGAATGAGGGAACTACGCATACATTTACAGTAACAGAATTTACAGCAAGTGATGAAGATTCTGACGATGCGACCCTTGTCTTTACTGTAAATAGTTTACCTACAAATGGTGTCTTAAAATTAAACGGTACACTTGTAACTGTGGCTTCTACTTTTAATAGTAGTGCAATCGGAAACCTTACTTATGAACACAACGGAGATGAAACAACCACTGATAGCTTCAATTTTATTGTTTCTGACGGTACAAATACTACATCAGAGCAAACCTTTGCATGGACAATATCTGCGGTTAACGATGCTCCAACTGTTACCACTAACACAGGTAAAACAGTGAGTCACTCATCTACACATACTTTTACTCTTTCAGAAATTAATGCTTCTGATACAGATAATGATGCCGTAGATTTATATTTAATTATAGATGATATACTCCCTACTAAAGGAACATTATATTTAAATAGTAATGCTCTTACAACAGGTAGCCAAGTTACATTAGCAGAAATCAACAGTGGTGTATTTACTTATTCACCTTCTGATCCATCCGCTACTTCAGATTCTTTTACGTTTACAGTTTCAGACGGTACAGATGCAAGTAGTATCACTACTTTTAATTATTCTATTACCAACCAATCACCTACTGTAACAAGAAATAATAATCAGACAGTACTGGTTAATAATTCATACATTTTTACTACACTGGTACTTAATGTTACAGATATAGATGATACCGACAATGATTTGAAAATTGTCATCGACGATGTTCTTCCTCAATCAGGAACATTATCTTTAAATACGACTGCATTAACTACAGGAAGTGAATTTAGTTTACAAGATTTGGTAGATGGAAATGTTAAGTATCAAAATAATGGAGCTACAACTACAACAGATAGTTTTAGTTTCAGAGTATACGATGGTGTAAATTATTCTGCAATTACAGTTTTTAATTTTACCATTACACAAAATGCACCTCCTTTAGTAACGGTAAATACGGGTAAAACTACCGATGAGGGTAGTGAATTTATAATAGACAATACCTTAATTTTTGGTAGCGATGCAGACGATGCTGATTTTGTTTTTATGTTAGCTACTGTTCCTACAAATGGTACATTGTACTATCAAGGTACAACTGTAATGGAGGCAGATAATGCATTCTTACAAAGCAGTCTAATTAATGGAGATATTAAATATGTGCACAATGGTAGTAATACTACTTCAGATAGCTTCACTTTTGCTGCTACTGATACAAAAGCTGTATCAGACATTACTACTTTTAGTATTACAATAACTCCTGTAGATGATGACACTCCTATTCTTGTAAATAATACAGGAAACACAATTAATGAAGGTGACAATTACTTATTCACTAGTACAATGTTATCGTCTTCTGATACAGATACAGACGACACTACTTTAACCTATACATTAAGTAGTGCTCCTAGTCAGGGTGCTATCTCTTTAAATGGTACAGACCTTACAGCTAATGGAACATTTACTACTGCGGATATATCAAATGCTTTGGTAAGATATACCCAAAATGGTAGTAATTCAACAGCTGATAATTTCAATTTTACTGTAACTGATGGTACAAATACTTCAGTAGTAAAAACCTTCACTACTACTATTACCCCTGTAGATGATGATGTTCCCTACATCAGTAAAAATACAGGTAATACAATAGATGAAGGAGGAAACTATGCATTATCATTAACTATGTTGAATGCATTAGATAACGATACAGATGTAAGTAATTTAACGTTTACTTTAAGTAGTATTCCATCTCAAGGTACTCTAGTATTAAGCGGAACTTCTCTTTCAGTAGGAAGTACATTTAACCTCTCTCACCTATCTGATTTTGTAGTTATCTACACACACAACGGTAGTAACTCTACCACAGATAATTTCAACTTCACTGTAACTGATGGTACAAATACTTCAGTAGTAAAAACCTTTACTACTACTATTAATCCTATAGATGACACTACTCCTACGTTGGTAAATAATACAGGAACTTCTTTAGCAGAGGGGGCTACTGCCAATATAAGCAGTACGCAATTGTTAGCTACTGATGAAGACTCAGAGGATACATCACTTACATTTGCTATTTCTTCCTTGCCTAGTAATGGTACTTTATACAAATCGGGTACAGCACTTACCACTCAAAGTACATTTACAAATACAGAAATAGATCAACTATCGTATATACATAACCATAGTAATACTACTTCAGATCAATTTACTTTTACCATTTCTGATGGTACAAATACATCAACAACACAAAGTTTTAGTATTACAATTACACCTATAGACGATACTCCTCCAGCTGTAACAAATGGTGGGAAAACGATGAATGAGGGAACTACGCATACATTTACAGTAACAGAATTTACAGCAAGTGATGAAGATTCTGACGATGCTACCCTTGTCTTTACTGTAAATAGTTTACCTACAAATGGTGTCTTAAAATTAAATGGCACACCTGTAACTGTGGCTTCTACTTTTAATAGTAGTGCAATCGGAAACCTTACTTATGAACACAATGGAGATGAAACAACCACTGATAGCTTCAATTTTATTGTTTCGGACGGTACAAATACTACATCAGAGCAAACCTTTGCATGGACAATATCTGCGGTTAACGATGCTCCAACTGTTACCACTAACACAGGTAAAACAGTGAGTCACTCATCTACACATACTTTTACTCTTTCAGAAATTAATGCTTCTGATACAGATAATGATGCCGTAGATTTATATTTAATTATAGATGATATACTCCCTACTAAAGGAACATTATATTTAAATAGTAATGCTCTTACAACAGGTAGCCAAGTTACATTAGCAGAAATCAACAGTGGTGTATTTACTTATTCACCTTCTGATCCATCCGCTACTTCAGATTCTTTTACGTTTACAGTTTCAGACGGTACAGATGCAAGTAGTATCACTACTTTTAATTATTCTATTACCAATCAATCACCTACTGTAACAAGAAATAATAATCAGACAGTACTGGTTAATAATTCATACATTTTTACTACACTGGTACTTAATGTTACAGATATAGATGATACCGACAATGATTTGAAAATTGTTATCAACGATGTTCTTCCTCAATCAGGAACATTATCTTTAAATACGACTGCATTAACTACAGGGAGTGAATTTAGTTTACAAGATTTGGTAGATGGAAATGTTAAGTATCAAAATAATGGAGCTACAACTACAACAGATAGTTTTAGTTTCAGAGTATACGATGGTGTAAATTATTCTGCAATTACAGTTTTCAATTTTACCATTACACAAAATGCACCTCCTTTAGTAACGGTAAATACGGGTAAAACTACCGATGAGGGTAGTGAATTTATAATAGACAATACCTTAATTTTTGGTAGCGATGCAGACGATGCTGATTTTGTTTTTATGTTAGCTACTGTTCCTACAAATGGTACATTGTACTATCAAGGTACAACTGTAATGGAGGCAGATAATGCATTCTTACAAAGCAGTCTAATTAATGGAGATATTAAATATGTGCACAATGGTAGTAATACTACTTCAGATAGCTTCACTTTTGCTGCTACTGATACAAAAGCTGTATCAGACATTGCTACTTTTAGTATTAAAATAACTCCTGTAGATGATGACACTCCTATTCTTGTAAATAATACAGGAAACACAATTAATGAAGGTGACAATTATTTATTCACTAGTACAATGTTATCGTCTTCTGATACAGATACAGACGACACTACTTTAACCTATACATTAAGTAGTGCTCCTAGTCAGGGTGCTATCTCTTTAAATGGCACAGACCTTATAGCTAATGGAACATTTACTACTGCGGATATATCAAATGCTTTGGTAAGATATACCCACAATGGTAGTAATTCTACAGCTGATAATTTCAATTTTACTGTAACTGATGGTACAAATACTTCAGTAGTAAAAACCTTCACTACTACTATTACCCCTGTAGATGATGATGTTCCCTACATCAGTAAAAATACAGGTAATACAATAGATGAAGGAGGAAACTATGCATTATCATTAACTATGTTGAATGCATTAGATAACGATACAGATGTAAGTAATTTAACGTTTACTTTAAGTAGTATTCCATCTCAAGGTACTCTAGTATTAAGCGGAACTTCTCTTTCAGTAGGAAGTACATTTAACCTCTCTCACCTATCTGATTTTGTAGTTATCTACACACACAACGGTAGTAACTCTACCACAGATAATTTCAACTTCACTGTAACTGATGGTACAAATACTTCAGTAGTAAAAACCTTTACTACTATTATTAATCCTATAGATGACGACCTTCCTTACATTACTGTAAATACAGGTAAAACTATAGATGAAGGAAGCAATTTCACATTCTCTACAAGTCTGCTTGATGTAAGTGATAATGATACGGATTTAAGTAACCTTATTTACACATTAACTGCTATCCCAACCAATGGTAATTTAACTTTATCTTCTACTGTTTTAGCCGTTGGTGATACCTTTATAAAAGCTGATGTTACCAATTTAGTATATCAGCACAATGATAGTAATACTACTTCAGACCAATTTGCTTTTACTGTTTCAGATGGTACAAATACTTCTACAGAAGTTACTTTTGCCATTACAATTACTTTAATAGATGATGATGCACCAAGTATGGTAGTAGAAAATACTTCTCAGTTATTAGAAGGAGCTACTTTAAACTTTAGTACGTCGGAATTTGATGCAACAGATGATGAAATTGATAACGCCAATATCATTGTAACCATAACTAGTTTACCAGTAAATGGTCAGTTAAAAAACAATGGAACTGCAATTGCGATTAATGAAACATTCCTGTTCGGTGATATTGGAAATATCTCTTATGAGCACAACGATACCAATACAACGTCAGATCAATTTAGCTTTACTTTAGGCGATGGTATTAATACTACCACTGCATTTACAGAACAGGTTATTATTACTGCAGTTGATGATGATCTACCGGTATTGACCACAAATACAAGCCTTACTCTATTAGAAGGTGATGCAGCCATTATATCAAATACTAATTTAGTAGCACAAGATGCTGATTCTGACAATAGTAGCTTGATTTACACATTAATAAGTACGGTAAAAAATGGTCGTTTATCAATTGGAAGAAAATCACTTTCTACAAATAGCACATTCACGCAAAGTCAACTGAATGGAGCAAAAATAAAGTATACGCACAATGGTAGTAATACTGTTTTAGATTCAATTAAAATAGAAATTACAGATGGTACACAAACCTCTGCAATAGAAACTTTCTATTTTGTTATTAATCCTATTGATGATGATGTTCCTATAGTAACGATAAATACTGGTGCTACTATTAATGAGGGAGGATATGTCAATCTATCTACCACATTACTTGCTGCTACAGATGTAGATATTGATAATAATAATTTGAAATTCTTTATTGTTGATGGTGTTTCTAATGGTAAGATGAGTAAAGGTAGAAAGAGGTATAATTCGGGTAGTTATTTTACACTAAGTGATATTGCAAATGGCAGTATTAAATATACTCATGATCACAGTAACACCATAGAAGATAGTTTTACATTTTATGTTTCTGATGGCACTTTAAGTTCTTCTACGCAAAGATTCACATTTACCTTAAATGCTATTGATGACGATATTCCTGAAATGGAAACTATGACAGACTTGTTCTTACATATTGATAGTGCAGATGTTATGATTACGCATGATGATCTTCATTTTTCGGATGATTTATCTAGTACGTCAATGATTAGTTACCAAGTTATAGATGCTCCTGCACATGGTTTGCTATACAATACTTCTTTGGCTATAGAAGTAGATAATTTTACACAAAATGACATTGATAACAACATTATTCAATATCAATTAATAGGTGAAGATATCTCTGCTGATGAGTTTTCAATTATGGTTTCTGATAGTGTAAATAATACTTCTAGTATGTTTACTGTTATTATTGATATAATGGCTGAAGATGATTTTACTAATATCTATGCAGGAACAATTAATGCAACAAGTAATGCTTCATCACCTGTATCTAAACAATTGTACCATAGTTTATACCTAGATCAGATTCCAATGGAAACAAATCTTCGTATGCTTACTACTGCTTCGCACGGTACAATTAGTTATGGTACAGAGGTATTTACAGATTCTACAAACTTTAGAATTGAGCGAATCCTTACAGATAGCATAATGTATAATGCACAAGAAGTAGATGTTGTTACCTACGATTCTGTATTATTTATAATTGAACATGCTCTTACTGATGATAAAATTTATCAGGTAAATTTCAAAATTTCACCAGATGCTGGGGTTACTGCTCTTGTTGAAGAATTAGATGCGAATGTTAAAGCATATCCTATGCCTTTTGATAACGCACTTACTATTGAAAGTGACCTTTTATTTAATCGTTATAGATTACTTTCTAATACTGGGCATTTAATTACTCAAGATGCTTTTGATATGGTTGGAAGAAAAAATATTAATATTGGTACTATTGCAAGTGGAGTCTACCTATTAGAATTGACCACTAAAGAAGGTATTATTCATAAAAAAATAGTAAAGAAATAGATAAAAAACAGCTCTTAAAAAGCCCTTTATCCTTCTGGATAAAGGGCTTTTTTTATAAATTGAAGTGATCAGAGAATTAAAATAATTATATTTTAATCCTATTGTGCTTAAACAAAAAAATACCCCCTTCATTTTTCAACAAAGAGGGGTATATGTTTGTAGGTTAGTTATGTATGTATGTCTTTTCTACTTAAAACGTCCCATTCCGGCACCTTCTACGCTATCACCGTAACCACCAGCTTTCGTTAATTTTTCGTTTAAGATAGTTTGTCTATGTCCCCATGTTCCATTATTGGCAGGCCCATTTCCATCATCAACAATCCATCCTTTTACTGCGTGTTTTGGATCGCTATCAGCTTTCCATCTAGGACCCATTATTTCTGCAGAACCTTTTTCTTCTTTTTTACTTAATTCAAAACCAATCCATCTTTTAGGATCAGTACTAAAATCACCATGTCCATCAAGAGATTTTACTCCATTTTCAGCAGGTCTACCATCCGCTGTTGCGTAGAATTCCCAATTATCTATTCTATTTACATGAGAAAGATAAAATACACTCCATTTATAACATCCAATTGTAAGTTGCTCATCATAAGTAACATCCTGAGGATTATGTCCAGTTTTAGAAATCTGACTAGTTACTTCTGCATAACTCATTTGGTTTTGAACTAACTTCTTGCTTAAGTCTACTCCTAAATAATCTTTAAGGTAACTTTCCCAAGCTGCAGCTCCATTTCTATAAGCTTCTCTTGCTTTATTTACTTCTGAAATAAACCCATCTGCCCATTTCTTTTCTTCAGCTGAAATAGAAGATTTATTAATTAAATCGTATAATTCTTGTTTAGTTAATAACTCAGCCCCCTTAGGTGACCCTGGATAATCATAAGCAACAATACCTGTATTAGAAATATGACTATTTAAACCTGCTATTTTAACTAAACTATTTTCTTTATCTGCTTTCTTATCTACTTTACTAGTAACTTCTTCGGTACGAAAACCTTCAATATCTTTTTTAGGAGTAATATCTGTTTCTTTATTTTTTGAACATGAAAAGCTAAGTGCAACTAGTGCAGCAAAAAGTATTTTTTTGGTATTCATAATGTTTTTGATTGAAGATGAACGATTTACATATTAAAGACATCTCCAAAAGAGAATCAGACATTTTTACTTTTGTAATAAGCGTTAATGTTGATTTAGGTTTAGGTTTAACCTCTATTTATTATATCAACACCAGAAATTATTCCTTTAAAATAAAAAGAGCGTATCATCAATTATTTGTTAGATGATACGCTCTTTCTGATTTGAATATTTTATTAAGCCAAGGCAAATTCTCTTTCGAACCTACTGTAATCAATTCTTACAGGCTTATTATTATCATTTAACGCTACAAAAATAAATACGCTTTCCATTACTTTTTCTCTAGTATCAGAAAACATATCTTCTGCGTACATTTCTAATACCACACGCAATTTAATAGGATCGGCTTTTTCTACCCTACCAATTACTTCTACTATGCTATTTGGTGCAATCGTTTTTAAAAACTTAATATCTTCCGTTTTTAAAGTAAACATTTTCTGCCTCGTGAACCTCGTTGCTGTTATATACGCTACTTCGTCCATCCATTTCATAGCTTCTCCGCCAAATAAAGTATTATTAGCGTTCAATGTATTAGGAAAAATCACCTTACATTGCTTTGTAACCGTTCTTCTTATTCTCTCTTCCATAGCTCCTTTAAAAATAGTATGTAAAGGTAAAAACATTGTGAAAGATGTTGACTATTTAAATGAGCAAATATTCACTTAATTACGATTTCTAAAATCAGTTAAAACATAAAAAAATCCCTGAAATGTAACTAAATACACTTCAGGGATACTAATTCAATTTTACTTAACTACTTAATACTATTTCTTAAGTTCTTTAGCGTAAACCATTACTTTTCTTTGTAAACGGTCTAAGTTTTCTGTGTTAGTAATATTAATTTCAATTGCCTCCATATAAGCTGCAAATGCTTTTTCTTCGTCACCTAAACGAACATAATAGTCACCTAATATTTCTAATGTTTTATGATTTCTTTCTACAGTAATTGCATGGTCTATCCATTCTTTTGCTAATGCTAAATCTGCATTCCAGTTAATAGATAATTCTGCTGCTTTAGCGTATGTTGCCCAATCAGAAGAAGTTGTATTTTCTATCATTTCCACTAATTTTTCAGCAGATGCATCAGAAGGTTTTTCAACTGGTGCAGCAGCAAATAACGTAATAGAAAATAATGTTGCGATTAAAGATGTAATTAGAGTTTTCATAGTAATGTATGTAATTAATTTGACACTTGTTATTTGTCTATAGTAAATCCATAGTTATGCCATAAAAATACAACATATTAATAATCAACTAATTAAGTATCAAAATAGATTATTTAATTATTTACACTTGTTCACTATCGAACATGAAATTTCTATAGTAGTACAGTTTTCGTCCAGGTTTAGATATTAGATATCATCTAAAACATCTTTAAAGTTCTCTCCTGCATTCAAACCAATTTTTTTTCTTAAACGGTACCTAGATTTTTCTACTCCCCTTGTAGAAATATTTAAAAGTGTAGCTATCTCCTTGGTTGTTAGTTCTAATTTTAAATAAGCCATTAACTTTAAATAGGTAAGTGTTAAGTCTGGGTATTTTTCTTTTGCTCTTTTAAAGAAATCTTTATGAATTTGATCAAAATGTTGTTCAAAATATTCCCAATCATCTTCTATCTTAAAACCTGTATCAATTATTTTTAATAACCCTCCTACTTCTTTCTTTACTTCTGCATTTTCTATGTTATCAGAGAAATTATTAATGTTTGATTTCACCTGATTCATCATTTCATTTTTATTGACCATCAGTAAAGTATTAGACATCAATTTGGTATTGTGAAGATCTAATTCTGCCTTTTTCTCCTTTACTTCACTTTCTAACTGTAGTTTTTCTAATTTAATTTGATCCTGCTCAGATTTTACTCTTTCAAGTTCTACTTCTCGTTCTAAAAACTCATTTTCTCTTTTAATTTTGATATACCTCAATCGCCAAAACAACCAAAATAAGAAGAGCACAATTACACCTATTATTATTTTAAATGATGTGGTTTCGTAAAAAGGAGGAAGTATCTTAAATTTTATTGCTTTTGATGGTTGAGAAGGCCCCATATTATTTACCCTTACTCGTAAGGTATAATCTCCTTGGTCTAAATTGGTAAAAGTAATAGATCGTCCTTTAGGCAAAGTGATCCAATATTTATTAAACCCTTCCAAGTAATATTCAAAAGTTACTTTTTCTGAATAGGCGTAAGTAACAGCAGAGAAACTAAATGTGAGTACATTCTCTTTTTTAAAGAACTTAAGTTCTTCTTTCATTAAAAGTGGTTTATCTAAAACAACTCTATCATTGATTAATTTACCAACAGAAATATCTTCGTTAAATATTTTTAGTCCCGTAAAAATCACATCAATTTTTTCGTGCTGCTCATTAATATTCTCTGGTGTAAAAAATACTAACCCGTTTACTGTACCAAGGTAAATTTCTCCTGTAGGAGATTTTGCGACTGCACCATGAAAAAAAGTATTTTCTATAAGTCCATCACTTTCATCAAACCGAATTATTGTTCCATCTTTCTTTACTTTTGAAAGTCCATTATCTGTCGTAATCCATAGGTTTTGATTATTATCTTCAATAACCCCCACGATGATATCACTTGATAAACCCTCTTTTTTCTTTAGTACACTAAAACTATCTTTATTTCTATTGTATTGGTACAATCCTTCTCCTGTACCTATCCATAAACGACCTTTAGTATCTTCATGAATAGCATTGATATATCCATTTTTCAAAGTAGAATTTTCATCTTCTGGCAGGTAAACTCTCCATCTTTTTTGAACAGGATCGTAACAATTTAAACCATAAGAAGTGCCCATCCAGATTAAGCCATAACTATCTCTAGTAATTGCTCTTATAAAATTTATAGATAAGTTGCTATTGGGGTCATGTGATTGTAAAAGCTCTATAGATTTATCTTTTAAATCAAGAATAAGGACACCTCCACCATGTGTTCCAATCCACATTTCTTGGTGTATATCTTCATAAAAACACCGTACATCTCTATCTGGTAGTTCTATTCCCCAATCCTTTTCAATATTAATAAATTTATTTTCTTTGGGCTGATAAACGTATACTCCTTCCAGATAAGTACCCATCCAAATCCATCCTCTACTGTCTTTATATAAACTTAGAATTTTCTCTGGAACATCACGATTACATAATTGGTCTACTACTTTAATTGTACCTTCTGATAAGATATTTAGCTTTCCTCCGTCTGTACCAATCCATAGTTCATCATTATTATTCAACAATGCAGAAACTTGAGAATGACTTAGAGAATATTTCTCTGTTGGGTTATAGGGAATACTTTCTAATCCCTTAGTATGCTTTTTACTACTTATTCCTCCTTGATAATGACCAGCCCAGAGGTTTTGTCTTTTATCAATAAATAATGATCTCACCACATTATTGGCCAACACATTAGCCTGGTTAACTTTTTTGTTCCAGTGTGTACTTTTTTCTGTTGCTATATCATAAGTATAAATTCCCTGCCCATCTGTAGCAATATAGACCTTACCATTACTCTGTTCTAAATCAAAAATAAGTGATGACGTGCTTTTAGATGTAGCAGAATAATTTACTTTAGAAAACTGAAATGTTGTGATATCATACTTGTATAAACCATCTCCATAAGAAGAAATAAGTAATGTATTATTTCCTATATCTTCCGCATCGCTAAAAGCAAAAAATGGTTCGTATTTATCATAGCCAGAAAATTCATAGACAATTTTATCCATTTTTGGGTTCAGTACAACAATTCCTTTCTCATGAGAAAAAATCCATAATTGCCCTCTTTTATCTAAAAATAAATTCTCTATTCTTATTCCAACATCTTTAACTATTTCCTGATTTACAATCGAAAAGAAAGTCTTAGTATGCCTATTAAATCCTCTTACACCACCTCCGTTTGTTCCTATAATCAGAATAGAATCAGATAATGTAAGTATTCTCATTATGGGTACATCATAATTGCTGTAAGGACTTTTTGATGGGTACTGTTTAAATGTATCATCTTCTATATTAAAAAGATCTAAAGAACTTGCTGTTCCTACCCAAAATTCTTTCTCGTTAATGTATAAAAGAGAAAGTACCTGATTGTTTGAAAGACCCTTACTCGTTGACTTTGTATAATTCTTAAAAGAGTGTGCATCATACCTTGATAATCCATTATCTGTTGCCACCCAAATAAACCCAAAATCATCCTGACAAAACTGATTAATTGTATTGTGAGGTAAACCATCTTTCATAGAGAGTGTATGGAAAACGGGAAGTTGCCCATACATTTTTAATGAAATTAGAAGTAAGAAGAGTGTTAGTTGTTTCATAGCTGGTAAAAGTAAAATATCATTAGAATATACTAGGAATAAGCACTCCGAATATAATCATGTTTTTCATACAAAATTGTTAACTCTAAAAGTAACAACTTTAATTTAGTTCTTTCCTAAAAAATAGAATAAAAAAACTTCTCCCCTATAGTATAGAAGAGAAGTTCTTTCTGTTGATCTTGATGTAGAACTACTTTACAATCAATTTCAATTTTTGAATACTATCTGCATATTCAACTGTAATAATATAAAGTCCTTTATTAAAAACACTTCTTGCTATTTGTGTTTTATTTGATATTGTTTGAGTAGAATAAATAGTTTTACCTTCCAAATCAAATATTCTTACTTGTGCACCTATAGTGTTAGCAGGATGATTAATAAATACATCTTCTTCAGTAACAGGGTTTGGATAAACTACTGTTTCTGTAATGCTAGAAGCTAAAGATTCTGTAGATGTACGTCCATTAGAAGCCGCTCCCATAATCTCTACATGTGCCCAACTTTCTTGTCCTTTAAAAGTAACATAATATTTACCGTCTTGCTTTGCAGGAAGGTTATTCATCCATAAGTTTGTTACATCCACTCCGTTAATTGTAACAGATTGTGCTCCCCAAGAATTGATATAATCAATATCTTCAGCAGTTACCCAACATTGTTCCTCTACACCATCATAAGAAAAATCTAATGTTATAGGCTGTGAAGTTTCACAACCTCCAGTTTCACCACCTTCAGTAACCGTAATTACTACTGCTGCATTAATTTGTGCGTTACTACTTTGTGCAGTAATTGTTGCTTGTCCTTTTGCAATAGCTATTACTTCTCCTGTTGTGCTTACTGTAGCAATTGAAGTGTTAGAAGACGACCATGTAATACTTTTATCTGAAGCATTTGAAGGTACTACTTCTGCAGATAATTGCGTTGTAGCATTCACTTTTAAAGTTATAGCATTCGCTTGAAGATTTAAGCCTGAAACAGCAATATTATTCCCACCATTTTTAGTAAATGAGAACCAATTGATGTTAAAACCTCCAATGTTTGCTTTAATACCAATTTCATATTCACCAGCTGATAAAGTTATTATATGTTCAACAGTTTCCCAGTTTTGCCATCCTCCAGTAGAAGGTATTGCAACTGTTCCTAAAACATTTGAACCTGCGTCTGTATCAATTTGTAATTCATTACCACCGTTTAAAGATGCAATTCTATACGATACTTTATAACTTCCCGCTTCTGTTACAGAAATTTTGTAACTCATCCAATCTTCGTCATCAATATAACCAATATTAGATCCACCGTTATTGTCTAAAGTCGTTTCTACTTGTATTCCAGACATTGCACAAAAATCTTCGCTTTCTATTTGAGCAGGAAGAGCTACAGCAGTACATTCTACAGGTCCACCTTCTAATGGATTCCAGAAGTTACCTGTTATTGTAAACATGTATAAAGCATACAACGTAGTGTTAAAATAACCACTTGGCGATTTATTTACTAAATAGTTATACGCTCCATCTATCTTATCCTGACCTGCAGGTGCATACATATAAGATGTTGCAAATGATCCAGAGAAAGTTGCACTGTTATTTGTACCGTAAGATGATCCATCCATATTGTATCCATCTACAATACTTCCTAACCCACCTTTTTCTTCTGTAAATTGGTAACTTTGGTTTATGTAATCACCTGCTTCAGAAACACCGAACCAAGTATAATCTGTTGCCATTCTCCAAGGAGTACGTGCAGCATCGTAATGATATTTTGTTCCTCCTTCGAAATATCCACTAGCATCTCCAGAAAAAGATCCTCCCGAAGTACACCAATCTGGAACTAATCCATAAGAAGGATTTAAAGTTGATTTTATATTAGCTAGTATCTCATAACATTTTGCTACAACTCCATTCCAATAGCCTTGATCGTTAGTATATTCTCCAAATACTCTAAAATAAGCAGGTGTAAAATAAGATGGGTTAGTAATGTTATCACCACCCCAACCCGGACCAGGTCTAGGAACAAGCGTTGAAGAAATTTCTTTGTCTTTAATAATACCAATCATGTCTCTAGCTAAAGCTCCATAATTTAGAGTGCCTCCGCTACCCCAATTTGCTTCTGCAACAATTAAAGCAAAAGCATAATCAAATTCTGCATCGGCAGCACCACCCGTACATCGGCCATCACCGTAGCCACAATCTGTAGCCACTTCCCAACAACCTTGGATTTTCCAATCCATTACACCATCCGCATTTTTAAAACGGTTGTAGTACTTTGTTAGACCATCAAATACATCTCTGTCTTTTGCATAAGCAGATAGAAGCATACCGTATGCAATACCTTCAGAAACAGATTGGCTAGGTTTATCAAACCTAACTCTAAATTCTCCTGTTTCGTTACAATACTCTAAATAACCGTTCTTCCAGTTATTATAAGAAGCCATTGCGGCACTGTTGCTTCTTGCACTTGGCATGTTACCATACGGATAGTTTACTGAGTTTAGCGACTGAGCAATTAGTAAATGGCTCGTCAAAAGAATAGTAAGTAAAAAAATAATTCTTTTCATCATAAAAAATATTTATTAGTGTATTTAGAACACTCAAATATTAGCTATTGGATCTTGAGTTCTATTTTTTTGGGTACGACAACCCTACGACTTCCACGGTTATTGATGTAGACAAAAACTTCCTTCATATAAAAAGTATTTCGTTTACAGAAACCTCAAAAACAATCAACGATCTTATTATCAATAAGTTACACATACGTTAAGATTACTATTTATAAAACGAAAGACTAACAAGAGAAGACCATTTAACGACCATAGATATGAAGCTAAACTCTGCTTACTTCTCAGTAATAAAAACCACGAGCAGTGTATTCTTTAAGCTGCAAAGATGTATTTAAACAAAAAAACTTCTCTCCCACAAAGCAGAAGAGAAGTTCTATACCAATTTACAATACAATAATTATTGCACAACTAATTTTATCTTTTCAACCTTATCTAAATACTGAATTGTAATAATATACAATCCTTTATTGAAGGCCTTTTTATCTATTTTTGTTTCTTCTGATGTGACAATAGAAGAATAAACATTCTTTCCTTCCACATCAAAAATATTTATTTCTGCTCCTAGAGATTCAATAGGATGACTAATATGTACATCACCTGATGTAATTGGATTTGGATATACTTTAGAGGAAACCTGATTGAATTCACTATTCAAACTTTCTCTCTGATTAGAATTACCCGCTCCTTCAATTTCGATATGTGCCCAAGATTCAGCACCCTTAAAAGTGATGTAATACTTACCGTTCTCTTTTGCAGGGAAATTATTCACCCAAAGGTTTGTAATATCAACCCCGTTAATAGTAACTGTGGCTGTACCCCAAGAGTTGATATAATTAATATTGTCAGAAATTACCCAACATTGTTCTTCTACGCCATCGTAAGAGAAATTTAAAGTAATTGGTGTTGCATTTTCACAGCCTCCTTCTTCTTCTTCTTGGCCTGTAACAGATATAGCACACGTTTTTTGTATTGATGACACACTACTTTGTGCTGTAATAATAGCATTTCCTTCTGCTAATGTAATTACTTCTCCTGCTGAAGAGACAGTTGCTACAGTTGTATTAGACGATGACCAAATCACAGATTTATCAGTTGCGTTAGCAGGTAATATGGTTGCTGATAATTGTAAAGACTGATTTACAGCAAGATTTGCAGAACTTTGAGATAAAGAAAGAGCAGTCACTTCAATATTTTCACTCTGTGTTTTAGTAAATGCAAGTGATTTGATATTAAAGCCTCCCTTTTCAAAAACAAATTTAATAGTCTTTGTTCCAGAATTAACCGTTGCCGTTCCACTCTCCTGAAAAGAAAACGCTTCCCATCCACCTGTACTACTAACTTGTACCGTACCAGAAACATTTACACCATCAATTTCTATATGATATTCTCCGCCAGTACTATTTGCTGCAACTTCTGTAGTAATCGCATATTGTCCACTTTCTGTAAAGTTAACCGTGTAACCTAACCACTCATTATCTTTTGTTTCACCAATATAATAAGCTCCATTTCCACCAACTTGATAGATATCTACTGCATCGTTTCTAAAAGTCCAATTAATATTCCAAGCGTCTCTGTCACCATAATCTCCAATTGCACCTTGTTCAAAATAAGCATAGCCTTGTTTTCCTAAATCATAATTTACGGCTGTAATATTATCTGCAGGTAAGTTTACAACTTCATAAGGTTGCGTTGCATTTGTACCTACTGCCCTAGTTGTTGCATCTATCACAGAATAGTTATATTCACAATTCTCTAATCGAGTATTTACAGCCCATTGCATTAATGCTGCTTTCGCATTTGTTACAGATGGTTTTGCACCTTCACCACTCCAATAATCAAGAATATCCTGTATTCCCTGAGGCTGATCTACCTTTAATAAACCTTGAATTTGATTTACTTTTTTCAATGGCCAAAAAGAGAATCCAATATTGTTTGCTTCTAGTAATTCGAAGTTTTCGCTATACCATTGATTTGAGTTTTCTCCTGTTTCACCACACCAAATAGGTGTATTTGTAGAGTTTCTAAGATCGATAAATTCTTGAATTGATGCTTGATCTACATCCGTCCAATATTTATGAAAAGCATATACCATATTGTCATCAAATGCAGGAGTTAAGCCCCTGTAATCATTTGCCCACCAATTACCTTCTATAAATACAATATGATTACTATCTACTTGTCTTAGTTCCCATAAAATAGACGTATAAAGATTGGAAAGCATTTCATTCTGATCACCTAATTCCCAATTTGTCTCATTTAATAAATCGTAGCCTGCAATCCATTCTTCATCAGCATATCTAGACGCAATTTCTCTCCATAAATGCACTGTCTTAGACCTGTTCTCTCCGCTTTCCCAAAGTGATGGTTTTGCAGGGTTATAATCAGAAATAGGTTGATCTTCTCCTTGTCCGCCTGGAGCTGCGTGTAAATCTAAAATAAGATAAATTTGATGTTGCTTACACCATCCCAATAAGTTATCGATAAGGTTATAACCTTTAGAAAGCACCGTACTTTGCCCTTCTACTGGCTCTTCTTCTATTGGAAGTGTAAAGAGGTTATAGTGTAATGGTACACGAATACTATTAAACCCCCAAGATTTAATTTGAATAATATCAGCTTCTGTAACCATATTATCTAACCATGCATCTTGAAATTCTTGTGTGTTTTGTTCGCCAATTACATCAATAATTCCTTGCTCAATTTCCCATTGTGGTCCAAAAGGCACTTCCATAATATAGCCTTCTTGTACCATCCAACCGTCTAGGTTTACAGAATTTAATAAGAAGTTATTGCCATTACCATCTACAATATTTTTACCATCGGTATGTAGAAAATTACCTTGTGGTACTACATTCCCAGTAATGCTAAACCAATTGATGTTAAACCCACCAATGTTTGCTTTTATACCAATTTCATACTCTCCTTGAGGGAGCGAAATGTCGTGCGTTATTGTTTGCCAAGTTTGCCACCCACCTGTTGCAGGTACAGTAATAGTACCTAAAACAGTAGTACCTCTATCCTTGTCAATCTGAATTTCGTTACCTCCATTAGCAGAAGCCACTCTGTAAGATAGCGTATAAGTACCACTTGCAGGTACACTGATATTGTAACTCATCCAATCGTCATCGTCTATGTAACCTATATTAAGATTACCCGATTCGTCTTGTGTTTGTTCGGTTTGTATTCCCGACATTCCACAGTAATTTTCACTCTCAATTTGAGATGGTATTACTATAGTGTTACAGTTATTAATAGTTAGTATTTCTCCTACTACAATCTGGTTTGCAAGTAATAGAAGTAAAATAGAAAGAGCTTGTTTCATAATCTAAAAATTAGTGTTGATAATACACAAATATTCATTAAAGCATCAAAAAAGCCATATTTTTCACTACGACAAACCTACGACAAACCCTCTTTATATGTAAATAAGAGCACTTTTTAACTAAAAATTAGTTGGACAAGGTGAAATTCCAATAAAAAAGAGAAAAGTTATGTTGTTAAGTAAACTCGATTAAATCAGCATAAATAATCTTTAGAAAAGAGCTTTATTTTTCATTCTTCAAAACATTAAATTTGTATTTAGTTTAGAAATCAACAACCTTAGCTTAACAAAAAAAAGCTACTGTAAATGATTAAAATTAGAACTTCCTTTACATTATTATTTAGCACTGTAATTCTATTTCTACTAATTATCTTAGTGATTTTTTTACGATTACTTGATAACAGAAAAGAGTTTGGTAGTATGCAATTTCAGCGTCAAAGTTCTTTTGCTTTAAGCGATTATTTAATTGATAGAAATAATGAACTAACTCGGTTATGTACCAATACTATTTATAGTAAAAATGAAATATGGAAAGAGGCCTATCAAAAGTTTTTAAATTATGATGACCCTTCTGCTCAATTTCTTAAAAGTGATTTTAGAGTTGATAGTTTACAAGCAAAAGGTTTTACTTCTCAAGAAATTCAATTGATTAATAACGCACTCTTACTTTCCAATAAAGCTATTCAGATAGAAAAAAAGGCTTTGGCATTACCTACTCAAAGTACCGCATTGGCTTTACTTCAACAAAAAGAATATCTAGACGCTAAGAACAATGCAAATGCACTTTTACTTTCTTTGGAAAAAAGAATAGATTCTCGTACTACAAAAACATGGAACGAGAGTAAAGAAGAAGGTTTCACTCTTTTTTATACTCTATTGCTACTATTACTCTTTGTACTTCTATTTTCTACGGCCTCTTATTACTTAATTAGATTAAGGTTAAAAAGACAAGAACGCATTGACAAAAAGTTTAAAGAAAGCGTAGTCGAATTACAATCTACAAAAGATAATTTAGTAGAAAGTGACCATCGATTTACTTTGGCTACCCAAGGAACGGGTATTTTAATCTGGCAATATGATTTAATAAGTAAACAACTCAATTGGTTTCCTAAAAATAGTAAGCTATTAGACTTTCCTTCTGAAAAATTGACGCCATCTATAGCATCAATTCAAGAACAAATTCATAAAGGAGATCTCGATCTATTTAATCAACAGTTTAAAAATTGTATTGAAAATGGTAGTGCTATAAGTATTGATGTACGTTGTTATACTGCTACAAAAGAATTAAAGTGGTATAACTTTAGAAGTGCATCAATTAAAAAAAACACACATATTGTAGGTACTTTTTCTGATATAAATGAGCAGATGAAACAAGAAGAGAAAGTGATAAATGCCATTTTAGAAACAGAAGATAAAGAGAGAAGTAGAATTGCAAGAGATATACACGATAGCCTACAACAAACCATGTCTACTTCTTTACTTAATCTAGAAAAAGTGCGTGTCTCTGATGAAATTTCTGATAAGGAACTGATGAATAAGTTTACTGTTGGCTACAATTATCTAAAAAAAGCTATTCAAGAAAGTAGAACTTTGGCACATAACCTTATGCCTAAAGTGATACATCAGAATGGAATTTCTCCGGCAATACAAGCTCTAATAAGTGCATTAGAAGGATCTACCGCTACTCAAATTATTTTTTACGACAACCTTAATGAGGAACGATTAAAACTTTCTGTAGAAATGACTTTATATAGGATTGTACAAGAAAGTATCAATAATGTTATCAAATACTCTGAGGCAGAAAAATGCACTATACAATTATTAAAATATAGCGATTTGCTCGTTTTAACTATAGAAGATAACGGTGTTGGGTTTGACTTATCAACAACAAAAAATACCTTTGGCTTAAATAGTTTAAAAACAAGAGCTGAAGCGATTGGAGCTTATCTCCAAATATCATCAGTTAAAAATAAAGGAACAGAAATAGTCTTAGAATTGGCTTTATAATTATGAATACCCCTATAAAAGTACTTTTAGTTGATGATCATAATATGATCCGAGAGGGATTAAAATCTTTCTTAGACAAAGAACATTTTGATATTATTGGTGAAGCAGTGAATGGTGTTGAGGCACTTCTTTTATTAGAAAAGCACAAAGTTGATGTTGTAATTACAGACATAATGATGCCCGAAAAAGACGGTATAACATTGTGTAAAGAAATTACAGCTCAATATCCATCTATTCATGTTCTTGCTCTTACAATGATGAACGAAAGCTACAACATCAAGAAAATGCTAAGCGCAGGGGCTAAAGGATATATTCTAAAAGATTGTACACAAGATGAGTTAAGAAAAGCAATTAAATCTGTAGCAAATGGAGAAAATTATTACTCTTCTGAGGTTACTTCTATTATTATGCAAGGGCTTTCTTCTCAGCCTGCTGTAAAGAAAAGAGTATTGACAGAAATACCTTTAACAGAACGAGAAATGGAGGTTTTACACCTTATCTGTAAGGAATTTTCAAATATAGAAATTGGAGAAAAGTTATTTATTTCTCCGCGAACAGTAGAAACGCATAAAAGAAATTTAGTTGAAAAAACAGGTGCTAAGAATGTGGCAGGATTAGTTTTATATGCAATAGAAAGAAACTTATTTACAGATCTATAAATCTTCTAAGGGATTCCCGTATTTATAAGAACTCTGCTTATTACGTACAATTATATTCTTTAAAACCATCACCTTTGATTCACATTAGAGAGTATAATTTTCAATCAAATAAGTAAAATTCAGATGAAAAATTTAAGATTAATAGGAAAGATGATAGTGCTATTTTTAACAATTAGCTTTTTCTCATGTAATAATGATAACAACGAATTAGGTCCAATAGAAACTCCAGAACATCCAATTGCAGATCCTGGACCTGTTCAACCAACACCTCCTGTTATCAATAATTAGGTTACTATTTACTTAGCTAATTTAAATCCTGTCCTCATGTTTTGCATGGGGATTTTTTTTACCTCTATTTTCTTGTCTGCGTGTTTCCCGTAGTTTTCTAATGTGGTTAATTCCCTCTCAAATTAGAGGCATTGATAGCATAAATTTGCTGTATATCAATTATAAAAAGAATACAACAATATGAAAAATCTATTAATAACTACCGCCTTCTGGTGTATATCATTGCTCTGTTTTGCACAACAAAAACCAAATATAGTAGTCATTATGACGGACGATGTTGCTCCTCAAGATATTTCAGCTTACCATAGAGGATTAGGTGCTGTCAGTACGCCAAATATAGATCAGATAGCAGATGAAGGGCTTTTAATTAATGACTATTACGCACAACAAAGTTGTACAGCGGGTCGGTCTTCATTCATTACAGGACAATATCCAATTAGAACAGGACTTACTTCTGTAGGCCAGCCAGGTTCTAAAATTGGTTTACAATCTGAAGATGTTACGCTAGCAGAAATGCTGAAAGACCAAGGGTATGCCACAGCTCATTTTGGAAAAAGTCATTTAGGAGATAGAAACGAACACCTCCCTACTGCACATGGCTTTGATGAGTTTTATGGTTTCTTATATCATTTAAATATGATGGAAATGCCAGAACAACCAGAATTTCCAAAAGATAAAGACTTTGTCGGTAGACCAAGAAACGTGATTTACAGTAAAGCAACAACTATTGATGATGCAACTGTAGATCCAAGATGGGGCAGAGTTGGGGAAATTACTGTAGAAGATAAAGGTGAGTTAGGTGCTTTACGCCAAGAAACTTTTGATGATGAAGTTTTAGAAATATCTCAGAAATGGATGAAGAAAAAACAAAAAGAAGATAACCCTTTCTTTTTATGGTTTAACCCTTCTAGAATGCACCAAGAAATTTATGTTTCAGAAAAATGGCAAGGTAAAAGTGGGCATAGCACCTATGCTGATGGACTTCTACATTTAGATTACTTGGTTGGTGAGTTATTACAAACGCTAGAAGATATTGGTGAAAAAGAAAATACGATTGTACTATTTACTTCTGATAATGGAGTAAACTTGGCTCATTGGCCTAGTGCTGGAACGGCATCTTTTAGAGGAGAAAAAGGAACTACTTGGGATGGTGGTTTCCGTGTGCCAATGTTAGTAATGTGGCCTGAACATATTCCTGCAGGAGAATGGAGTGGAGAATTAATGACTGCCGAAGATTGGGTACCTACTTTAATGGCTGCTATTGGTGAACCTAATATTAAAGAAGAGCTTCTTGAAGGAAAAAAAATAAATGGTAAGGAGTACAAAGTACATCTTGATGGGTACAACCAACTTGATTTAATTACTAAAAATGGCAAATCAAACAGAAGAGAGTTCTTCTATTTTGCAGAAAATGATTTACAGGCAATCCGTGTAGACCATTGGAAAATACATTTAGCTATTAAAGATGAATGGCTAAAAAGTGCAGAAAAATTACCCGCTGGTATGATTATCGATTTAAAACTCGACCCTTACGAACGTACCCCAGAAACACCTGGCCATTTTCTATGGATGAAAGAAAAAACTTGGATACTGCCAACAATTGTTCCTCCATTAAAACAATTTGCTAAAAGCATGAAAGAGTTCCCTCCCCGTCAGAAAGGATCTGGAATTGGTGCTTCTTCATTTATTGATCAATTCGGAAAATAATTACAATTATGAAATCTATAATAATAACAATCGGATCTTTACTCATGACTGCTTTTTCTTGTACTGCACAAGTTCTTCCAGATCATAAGGTTCAAGAAATAAAAGATAAAGTAAGTCAACAAGCTGATCCCATTATTAGTGTTGCTCCAAATGCTGAAATTGGTGCTCTCGGTTACTATTACGATGCCAAAGCTGTTGGTACATTAGCCTATGAGTTTGGTTATTCTTTAGTAAGAATGGAACAAGCGATGAGAGAATATACTTCTGTTCCCAACCCTAAACCAAGAACGAGTTATAGAGCTCCTTTAAATAAAATTGGATGGGCAAAACGCCTTCCTACTGCTGCAGATAAAGATATGCCAACGGCCAATAATGACACCTATTACATGAGTGCTGTTGTCGATTTATCAGAACCCTATATTTTAGAAACACCCAATACAAATGGGCGCTACTTTGTGGTAAATGTATTTGATATGTACCATAACCTTGTAGAATATATTGGTAAACGAAATACAGGTACTACTGCTTTAAAGGTTGCTTTAATACCTGAAGGTTGGGAAGGTGACTTACCTAATGATATTGATAAAAAGGTAATTGTAAAAACAGATAAAGCATGGTTATGGGGTCGTATTCATGTTTTAGAAGGGGAGAATATTAAGAAACTACATCTACTTCAAGATCAATTTAAACTACGCTCTTTAAGTGAATCAAAAGGTTATGAAAACATGAATAAGCAAACAGAATTACCAGAAATGCCTGTTTTCCCAACATCAGATTCACTTCGTTTTTACAAGTACTTGGCTTTTGCTTTGTCTCAAAATCCTACTTATACAGAAGATATTTCTTTAGTAGGCCAGTTTGAGAGAATTGGTATTAAAGGAGGTAAATTCTCTACAGATAATCTAAACGAACATCAAATTAAAGGTTTGAAAGAAGCCGCCATAGAAGCTCCATTGGCTATTTTATCGTCTATGTATTCTTCTTCAGTTACTAGCAATGGCTGGAATATTGCCACAAAATTAGATAATTATGGTTATGATTTCCCTTTCAGATCATTAATTTCAGGACCTTATTTAGGCGGTCAAGGTGAAAAAGAAGCCATGTACCCTATCCGATTTATTGATAGTGATAATGCACCTGTGGAAGGCAAAAATAGTTATACTATTACTTTCGATGAAGAACCTCCAGTAGACTCTTTTTGGTCACTTACTTTATACGATGCTACCAATAAGCTTTTCTGTGATAATTCTTTAAATCGTTATAAATTTAGTAGCGAATCAAAAGGATTGAAAAAAAACAAAGACGGGTCGTTTACTATTGTAATTCAAAACGAAGAACCTAAGAATACAGACAATTGGTTACCTGCTCCAAAAGGAGGTTTCTATTTAATTATGCGTTTGTATCAACCCCATCAAAGTGTTATCGACCTAGAATATAAATTACCACAACTTATTAAAAAGAAAGAAATACTTTAACCACATTAATTGATACACAAAAAGAGCACGACCATTTATATGATCGTGCTCTTTCTTTATATTAATTGCCTAATTTATCTGCTATTGATATTATTTAGTATCAACTACTTTTTTAACACCAGGCATAGTCCATGTCTTATTTAAAACCTCTTTTTTAGGCCAGTACATTCTGAACGTTAACTCAAATTCTACACCCTCTGTTGTAGAAGGTAACCAATTCTTTTCATGTCCTTCTGGAGCATCTTTCTGAATATAAATATCTAAAGAACCATCTTCATTGTAGTTCATATCTTTTTTATCACCAAGATTGTATCTATCAATAGTATTTGGCACTAAGAACCCGCTTTTATCATACATTGTAATTGACCAGAAACCATCTACTGGAGGTAATTTATCTGCATCAAAATGTAGAACATAATTATTTGATCCATTAAAGTTATTACCGTCAACATCTATTGCGGCATTTGGGTACACTGCATCTTCACCTAAATTTGCTCCAAAACCTATCTTTGTAATATAAGCCCTAAAAGCATAATTAGTTCCATATTCACCTAAACCTGTTGTTGTAACAGACCAACCATTCTGCATAGTTTTCGTTTTAGGTCTTGCCGTTAATTGTTGAAAAATTTCTTGTGCCGTAGCTGGTATTTTCTGAATTTTAGCCTGTTCTTCTGTAGTAAACGTAGAGATATCAAATGTTCCACCAGGCGTAATACCTACTTCTTTTAGTTGCTCGATAAATGTTTTATCTGCTGCTAAAGGTGGGTTAGTAACCAATAGCGTCATCATCTTATTAAAATAATCTGTGACATTAAGGTTATCTACAGCTTGCATTGGCACAAAATTATTTTGCTCAACAAAATTACCTTCTGGCGCTTTATATTTTTTATTATTACGTTCAGTTAGTGGACGAACAATAATTTTATTAGCGAAGCTTTTTACCTCTTTTTTACCATCCTTATCATCGTTAACTTGAACTCTACAAACTAACCAGTTTAAATCTGTTTCAGATTTAATTACGGTAACATCTTTTGGTAATTCTCCTTTAAAATTAGGGCCTACAAGAGCTATTTCTAATTTCCCTTGTCCTGTTGTTCTAGAACCTAAAGTTGATATTACATCTGTATAGGCATTTAAAATGGGTACAAGGTAATAGCGATCTGTTGCAGGAAATTCAATATATAATGGCCCTTCCGAAAGGTCTGCATAAACTAAATGATAATAAGTATCCAAATTTGGTCTTACTACTCCTTTAAAATCCGCTTTAGGAAAAGGATATAAACTAGCTAATTGATTTAATGGTGATCTACCTTTAAAGTGATTTGATTCTACAGTGTTAGTAGCTACTTTAAAAGTACTCTCCATAGTTAAAAGAGGGTAACCATAAAAATAAGCCTTAGTAAGTAATTCCATTTTTGTATCTACACTTTTACTATTCAGCTGGTTATTTTGTCCCATTGATTTAAAAATAAAACTTGTTAAGAAGAGCGTGATTAAAAGGGTAAATTTATTTTTCATAATTAAATACTATTTGTTCAATTCCTTATTTACAATTATATAAAACGATTAGTTGGAAAAATAAATTATCAAATTATTCTTAAAAAACATCAGATTATTATATTAGGTTCTAAACTGTTGCTGAAATTTTTTAGGAGTAATATCAAATTCTTTTTTAAATAATGATGAAAAATGGCTCATACTAGAAAAACCTAAATCTGCAGAAATCATAAAGATTGATTTATCACCTTTCATTAAAGCTTTTTTTGCTTGCTCTAAACGAATTTGTTGTTGAAATTGATAAACAGGTAATCCAAATGCCTTTTTAAATTGAGCTCTTAAACTACTGACACTAATACCACATTCTTTTGCCAAGAAATCTATTTCTAAGGGTACTCCATCAGTTTCTGATATCATAAACCTCGCTTTCATCAATAGACGAATATTTAAAGATTGCCCTTCTTCGTCTTTAATTTTTTCTCTCTGGGATAAACTTTCAATTAATAAATGGAAAAGATAAAAACTACATGCAAAGAGCAGTTCTTCTTTATAAAGAGAGTCTTGAATTTCGAACATTCTGTAAAAAGAGCCCTTCATTAATGGTGTCATTTCCTCAAAAATGGTATACACTTGTTCCGGATTACAAAGAGATTTTAAAGAAGGAGCTCGTTCTATTAATTTATAGAAATAGCCATACTCTACCCTTAACATTACAAGTTGAATTCTTCTATTTACAGGTAATTCCCAAGCTAAATTATCTTTATTATTCGAAAGTAAAACACCATTTAATGCTTCATTAACTCTTCCTCCTAATAATATGTTAGAGGCATCTCCAAAAATTATAGGTAGATATTCATTTTCATCTTCAAAAATAAAGGCCTCACCAGATTGTTTTTGTTTTAAAAAAACATCTATTCTAATAAACTTAGTTCTCGTTGTAAGTTCGTATGCTTCTATAAAACCATTGCCTACTTCGTTATCAAACTTAAGAATAGTTCCATCTATCTCACCATGAAGGCTTTCATTCCAATATTGCAGTAATTTTTCCATTGTATTCTATTTGTTAATAGAAGATACTCAAAATCATTGGAAAATTATGAATATATATTTCAGTTATTTATAACTTTTTGATTTAAATAAATATACCCCATCCACAGGTTGTTTTCTCGTCTGCGATTGTACCTGCTAACAGGAAATTTTTCAGGCTCTTTAAATTGGTTTAAATCAATTGATCCAGAAAATGGAGGAGAATAAAGTATTGTATCTGAATTTTTTATTTTAAGTCGTAATTTTGTTTTAAAATCACCTTTATAAACTGGGATATTAAAATAGGCATACTGATTTGGAATCATAGTATAAAAATAATAACTATTTCCGCACCAACTGTTTACCCAATACTCTATAGGCCGCCAATTTCCATTTTCATCTTGTGCTTCTTGAATAGCCATTGATTCACCATCTTGTAATTCTATATGTAGTAAACTATCAGTAAGGTTCGCTACCCAAACTCTGTATCCTTTTACTATTTTAGGGCTTTTTTTTGTACTTCTCTCAGGATAAATTTGTTTATACACTCCATCCACTAACTCTATATTGGGTAGTCTAAATGTATGCCAGTTATTACAATTATAATTTACAAAAGAAGTAGTATCTACGTAAATAAATGGATGTGTAGAATATACATTCTCAACATAAAATTCTTCATCGTTTTCTAAATTATTTATGCTATCAACTTTGCTAATATACTCTCTCCTTACTTCTTCTTTAAGAAGACTCTCAAAATTATACGACGCAGCCTGCATACCGTTTGCCTCAAAAATAGTTGCTAAAATTGAGTCATTTATTGTAATAATAGGTGGAGAGAATGGATACTTTAAACGTTCGTTATTTAAAGTACAAGAAATAAAAAATGAACAACTTAATAGTGCATAGATTGTGATTGATTTCATAATATTTATATGTTATTGAGGAGGTTATGACATATAAATAAGTTAGGTTATCAATAATTCACTTGGTATTGATTTAACTGATTTAAAGAGAGTTTATCAGTATTTAATAAAGAAAAAGAGCATTAGTCGTCTAAATCAAAAAAAATGATTAACATTTAATGTAAAAAGCCTGACAACTACTAAATGTAATTATCAGGCTTAAAATCATTTATAATAAAAAGATTATTATTTCAACCATTTCTTAGCACACCATTTCCGTACAGGTTCATCATAAAACTTAACAGCTATGTAAGCTACTGCAATTGATACGACAAATGTAACAACACCCCAAACTGCAGCTACTTCATAAGATGTTTTACCTGTAGCTACATTATCTACAACCCAAGCTGTAAATACATAAATAAATGCATAATGAGTGATGTATACTGGATAAGAAATATCTCCTAAAAATTTAGCTACTTTTTTAGCCTTTTCAGATTTTATTTCGCCATTAGCACCAATGTAAACTAGCAATGGGAATACAATTAAAATTACTAAACCTTCATATAATCCATTTATCCAGTTTGTATCTCCGCCTAATCTTGGTAAAGCTAAAACTACAAACATGAGGATACTTGATAGCAAAAATGCATTTTTAATAAAGGTTGGTTTCATTATTCTAGACAATAATAAACCCGATAAAAATGGGTACAACAAACGTGTAAAACCTATGCGTAATTGTTCTGGATCTAAAGACCAGCCACCTGCAACTCCACCTTGAGGAGTAGTAACTGTAAATTGTATTAACGCACACCCTGCTATAAAAGTGAGTAACATTAATGCCTTATTCGATAGTTTTCTAAGTACAAATGCATACAATGCATAAGCAATATATTCAAAGAATAATGTCCAACCAGGACCATTTAATGGGTACATTTCTCCCCAACCTCTAATATCTAAAGACTTACCAACGGGAAGCATTGTAAAGCCAATTACCATAACTAAAAGCATTTTAGTTACAGGTGTATTTTCTATAATAGGAAATAATGTGGGCGATGCCTGAAAATAATACGTTGCAGCACCAAGTATAGAACCAATAATTACCATTGGTTGTAAACGGATAATTCTTCTTTTAAAAAAGCCGCCAAGAGTCATTTTATCCCAACGATTGTTGTAGGCTATACCTATAACAAAGCCAGACAATACAAAGAAGAAATCTACTGCTAAATAGCCGTGGTTTATAATTTGTTCTTTATGTTTTCCTAAAGCGAAAGCTTCTAAAATATGAAAAGCTACTACAATAATTGCAGCTACACCTCTTAAGCCGTCTAAGATTTCGTAATGTTTGTTAGAAGATTGATTCATGGATTTTGTTAGGTTAATAAGATATTGTTAGTTGTAGAATTTTAGAACTCCTGTTTTCTCATATTGTACTTTATCAATTCTACAGTGGAAGGTATTTTTAGCTTTGCTTTAATGTTTCTCTTATGAGATTTTATAGTTTCTTCTCCTATAAACATCTCTTCAGCAATTTGCTTACTAGTAAGTCCCTCACAAATATAGTCGAGTACTTGCTCTTCTCTTAGTGATAAGACATTTTCTGTTGCTTTTACTTCCTCAAAGTAACTTTCTATTTTTTCTGAATAAAATTTACGTCCATCCATTATCTGATGTATTGCATTTACTAAGTTCTCTTCAGAATCATCTTTTAAAAGAAACCCTTCTATTCCTAAGCTTTTGATTTTCTTAGTGAAATAATATTTATTGTGCATAGAAATTATAAGCACACGTAAATTTGGGTGCTTCATCTTTGCCAATTCGACAAGTTCAATACCGTTCATTTCTGGCATTTGAATATCAGAAATTAGTAAATTGTACTTTGTTATGTCTGTTGCTAAAAACTTTTTAGGCGAGCCAAATACATCTACCTTTTTAACTAAAGGAAAGTAGATGTTAATCAATTCAATTAATCCTTTTAAGAATAAATTATGATCATCAACCAGAGCAATATTTATATTATTGTTCATCTTTATAAAGGTATTTGAATAAGGATAGAAACCCCTCGTTTAGTATTAATTTTATATTTGCCTGATAGATATAGATAAACATCTGTAGTAGTACTAGAAGTAACTTCTACAAATTCATCGATTAAATCTGACGATGAAATATTAAATGAAGTCTGTCCCCAACATAATGACAATGAAAAGGGTAAGAATATAAGTAAGAATGAAAGTCTCATACAGTTTACTAAGAGTAGTCGCTCAAAATTGTTCAATTGATGTATATAAAACAAGCATTTTATATACGCGCAGACAACAATGTACATTTTTTATTGAAATTGAATTCTTTCTGTATAAACTTCTATTTTCAAATTGTATAAGAATAGAAGTCATAATTATAAAATCAAGACTTCTATTGTATTATTTCATATCAGTACTATTATCCAATAAAATATTTACTTTTTGGTAAATACGATAACACCTTAACTAAAACATAACTTGCTAACCATGTTAAAGTAGTAATTAATAAAATTGAAATTGGAGTTGATAAACCCATTGGCTGAACAATAAAAGTCCATGTTAACCCCACAAAAAACAGATGAGATAAATAAACACCATAACTTAAACGAGAAAGTTCTTTAATTACTCCAAAGAATCTTGGAGTATCGTAATCAATTGTTCTAATTAATAAGAATAATCCTATAGTCATTAAAATTACATTCGGAGTACAAAAACGCCAAGCCATTTCAACCTGGTAAATTTCTTTTGTTTCTGATAAAAAATAGCCAAATAAGAAATAAGTTATTAAATACCCTACAATAAAGATTACCCCTCCTAAAAGTCTACTTTGTTTCTTATTTAAATGAACAAATTTTCTAAAAAAAAAAAAGCAAGAACTACAAAGCCTAAATGCCCTGAAAAATACCATAATGAATGAAACTCATTCCAAAAAACTTCTCCAAAAACACCATTAGGAAAAACTATTTTTAAATAATGATGAAAACTAGAGAAGAACCACAAAACAAGATAGAATTCTATAAAGTGTTTTGATGTTATTTGTAACCAAGGTGATATTATTGGCAAAAAAAGGTAGATACCAATTAGCATATAAATAAACCAAAGGTGCCCCGATTCTAAATTAAAATTATGTAATAAGATAATCAATTTAGATTGCATTATATCAAAGTTATCAGCTCCAAAAAGAAATGGAACTACAGCATATAAAATTGACCACAGAATAAATGGAAATAAGATTCTACTAAATCGTTTTTTATAAAATACACTTGGTTTCTCTTTAATAGGAACCAAAAGATAGCCAGATGCCATAACAAAAAGAGGTACACAAGCTCTAAGTGAACTACTCATAAAATTTACCCAAAACTCATCATCTGGCTTAATTGAAACCCGATCTACTGCTAAATAAAAAATTTCTATTGCATGAACCATTAATACCATGGTAATAGAAATTACCCTTAGATAATCTAAGAAAACAATTCTACTTTGTTTTGATGTTTCGATGTTCGTTCCTTTTCTATAATTCATTTTTAGTCTAGTATATTGTAATACATTTAATTAGGTTTAACACTATCAATAAACTTGATATCACCTTATTTATCAGCTGATTAAAGTAACCTTACAAAGGTAAAACCAGCTGATAGTTATTAATTGTATATTTTAAACACTACTCTAAAATGCCAACTTATTTTAGTCAAAAAAATAGAATCGTCTCCTTATTTTATGTTGATTACTTTTAAGAAAAAGTACACTCCCTATTAATATAAATACAACAAATAAAGTCCGCATTACCAAACCTAAATTCGCATTCAATTTATTTTTAACGTTGAGTACTTCAAACAATAGAATCTCTGAATTACTAGATGTTAAAGCTCCTTTTCCATAAGCGCTGTAATAAATTGTTTTTGATTCTCCTTTTAAAAACTGTAATGGTATTTCTATATTCCCATCATTATTATTTACAGCCGTACCCAAATGATAGGTTACCCAAGCTTGAGTAGCTGATGAGAAAATATAAACATTCTAATGATACCTACTTTTTCTTGCTTTATAGAAAACGTTAATATAAATCTATACCACTTTTGTGTTGAAAACAGTACTATGGTATATTGATCAAAAGGTAATTTGTTCCAAGTATAATTATCTGGATATAGATAAACATCTGTAGTAGTACTAGAAGTAACTTCTACAAATTCATCAATTAAATCTGACGATGAAATATTAAATGAAGTCTGCTCTTAACATAATGAAAAGGGTAAGAATATAAGTCTCATACAGTTTATAAAAGTAGTCGCTCAAATTTGTTCGATTGATGTATATAAAACAAGCCTTTTATATACACGCTGATAAAAACAGTACGGCATTAATGGAATGTTCTTCTCTAAATGGTAACAGATTACATTTACATGAAGGAAATTTACTTACAGTTGTGAACTCGTTCTTAAAAAGAAACTTGGGGATTAGGCAAAAGAGAAACAGTATTCGATATCAACGCTCAAAAAGTCTATTTAAAAGTGCCAGTATCTGAGTACTTTGCTAGCTGGACAGAGATCAACTTAAAAGAATTATTTAACTAAATTCTAAATACGAACCTCTGATTAAGATTCGTGTTTTTTTGTTTATGCCTTAAGGTAGTTAGGGAGGTATTGATTAAGACTCTACGGGGTACAATGTTAAATTATGGCACTCTTTTCCATTCTAAAGTTTTACTCAAGAATCCCACACTTATTTCAATTTTAAGAACATCTCCTTTTGGAGTAACAGTTGCATCATACCATTTTTGTTTTTTGGCAGCATATATTTTTGCTTTCCAATTCGTACCCTCTTTTACAAAATCTTTTAACATTGGAGTTCCAACTTTCGCTTTCGTGTTATCAGAAGATTTAATATTCCCGACTAACTCTCCATTAGACTCCGAAATTTCAATTTTTGTATTCTCATCACCTGTGTTCCAAATGCCGTTTAACTTAGATTGCCCCATTGCGGATAATGAACAAAGGGTTAGCATTATTAAAATTAGATTTTTCATAATTTTTATTTTTTATCTGTTTGAGTTCGTAGAGAAAGAAATAACATAATTAGTGCGACAGGAATCATGACATAATTAAGAATCCCACCAGGAGCAGTTCCTTCCAAGACTATTGGTTTATAGACCGTAAGAAATAATCTACCACTATATTCAATAAAAATGAATAAATACATTAATGGAATTAGCGTTTTATATCTCCAAAGTACGACGCCGTATAAAATTCCAAACATTAATTGGGTAAGCCCCCATTCGGAAAAGATGTGAATAACAACATCAGATGCTTCTTTAGAATAACTATCCAATGGAATTGTTGCTATACTTTGAGCCCCTCCGTCTGCTAAAAACATGTGAGCAAGTGACCTTCCTATTGTCACTGTAGCTAGCAAGTAAAAAAAGTATAGTGGTAATTTATTGCCTCTGTAAGAATTATCTATTGTTTTTGGAAATAACATAGGATACTACTGATTTATGAATAATAAGTAAAATAAAGTTAGAGAAGAAATGAGGTACAAAAAAGTGATCTTACTGTTCCATTCACAATAAATGCTATATCATTACCTGTTGTAAATGGCTTTTTAAAATAGTCTCCTTTTTTGAATTCTTTAATTTTGAAAATCCCGAGAATTTCTTCTATTTCCTCTTCTTTTGAGGAGGGTATTTGTTCAGTAATATAGTCTCTTAGGTGTTCTTTCATTTTATTATAGCTGATATTTCAAAAATAAAGTAACTATTTATTTATCGATTTTTTACAGAAAAAATCTCATTTAAGGATAGATTTTAAAAAGTTAAGATTTTTAATGTACATAGTAAATTTCATTCAATTGTAATTACTTTGAAAGTATGAATAATCTAAACGCTGAAAAATCACAACTTCGACAGCTGGTAAAAATTGCTTTAATGACCTCTCCACTTATTGCAATTTATACCATCATGCCCATGATGCTTTTCATCTCTTCTTTACCTCAAACTGAAGTAGTAGAGCTATACCTTAGTCGGTTTAGTTATACTTTGATTATTAAAGCAATCTTTTTAGTCAGTACTGTGATCTTTATGCATTGGATGCTGAATGTATGGTTATTTCATTTGATGGATAATCAGTTTAATCGAAAAATCCATAAGTACTGGAAATATATTATTTCTTACTCCTTCATGTTTTTGGTCGTTTTCATAAGTCAACAAAGAAGAGCCGAAATTAATCCTATTGATTTTGGAGCGTTTAAATATTATCCTTTTATAGGTGCTTCAGCAAATAATACCTTCATCTTAATTATGTATTGGCTAATTACAAATAGGTATGAAAAAGCACAATTAGAATTGGATAAGACTAGATTGGAATTGGCACAGTCGGTCACTCAACAAGAGCAATTAAAAAATAAGATTCACCCTCACTTTATCTTTAATGCACTTAACACTTTAAAAATACTTATTAAGAGAGATCAAATAACGGCGGAAGAATATTTGGTGCGTCTATCTTCCTATCTTCGTTTTTCAATTACAGAAACTACTAAAGACCTTACTTCTGTGAAAGATGAAATTGGTTTCTGTCAAAATTATATTGAACTACAACAAATCAGGTTTGCTAATGCTATTATTTTTCAAAATGAATTGCCTAAATCTTTTCAAAATACAGCTTACTTACCGGTCGTTACCTTACAGTCTTTAGCTGAGAATGCCATTAAGCACAATGCTTTTACATCAAAAAATGTTTTAAAAATTCAAATACGCCAAAATGAAGACTCATCCATCACTTTCGCTAATAATATAATTCCTAAAAGAAATACAGAAACTACAGGAACAGGATTGGATAACCTCAAAAAAAGATTTGAATTACTTGGTATAGGACAACCAACTATTCATGTAAATCACTTGTCTAAACAATTTGAAGTTACTTTTAAAACAATCAATAAATGAGAATTGTAATTATTGAAGATGAATATCTAATGGCTGAAGAACTCGAATCTTTAATTCTAGAATATAGTCCTGAAAATACTATTGAAGCCAAATTATCTACCATCGACGAAGCCATTGATTATTTGAAAAACAATAACGAGCCTGACCTTATTTTTTCTGATATTCAACTTGCTGATGGTTTAAGTTTTGAAATCTTTAAAGAAGTAGAAAATTTAGCTCCCGTGGTGTTCTGTACTGCTTATGATGAGTATGCTTTGGAAGCCTTTAAAGCCAATGGTATTGATTATATTTTAAAACCATTTGATAATAAAAGAATAGGTGAAACTTTAACCAAAATCAATCGACTTAAAAGCAATAATACTAGTCAAAATGATAATTTTAAAAATGTTATTCATGAACTTTCTACACGGAATCAGCACAGTATAAAAACGAATATTCTTATTTTTAAAGGAGATAAAATCATTCCTATCAATACTTCTGATATTGCCCTTGTTCAACTAGAGGCTGGCGTTCCTTATCTCCATACTTTTGATGCTAAAAAATATGTCACCGAACATACATTAGATACTTTGGAAAATGATTTAGGTACTAATTTTTATAGAGTGAATCGTCAATTTTTAATCAATAGAAAAGCTATTCATCATGTATCAAAATACTTTGCAAGAAAACTCCTTATCGAATCAAAACTAACTATTGAGGAGCAAATTATTGTCAGCAAAGCTAAAAGTAGTGAGTTTCTAAATTGGCTTCAAGCATAGTAATATTAATAAAAATTTGTCCGTTTCAAGTTAGGAATTGCCCGTTTGACTCAAATTTTAAATAAATGTAAAGGTAGTTGAAATCATATTTGTAGAAATCATTAAATCTATTTTATGAATATCAAATCTGTCTTATTTTTTAACTTACTCCTAACTTCAACTTTTTTATTTGGTCAATCAAAATATGCTATCAACGGACAAATAAAAGATGCTTCTAATGGAGAAGATTTACCTTATGCCACAATTACTATTAAAGAGTTGCCCGGCGTAGGTACTACTGCTAACATTTATGGGTATTATTCACTCAGTATAGCAGAAGGGAATTATACCGTTGTTTATCATTATGTGGGATATGATAAAATTGAGAAACAGTTCGATCTTACAAAAAACACCAACATTACTATTGAACTAAATCCTGCAGCTCAGAACCTCGATGAAATTGTCATTTCAGCAGAAAGAGAAGATCAGAATATCACAGAAAATGTGGGCAGTGTTACAAAATTAGATACCAAAGCCATTAAAGAACTGCCTACTTTTGGTGGTGAGGTGGATATTATAAAAGTGATGCAAACCCAACCGGGTGTAAAAACTTCTGGAGAAGGTGGTTCTGGCTTTTATGTTCGGGGCGGTGGCTTAGACCAAAACCTTGTCTTGCTCGATGAAGCTCCTGTTTATAATCCTTCTCATTTAATGGGTTTCTTTTCTGTTTTTAATGGTGATGCCATCAAAGGAGCAACTATGTATAAAGGGGGAATGATGCCTGAATATGGTGGTAGAACTTCTTCCGTTTTGGATATTAGAATGAAAGAAGGAAATGCCAAAGAATATACCGTTACAGGTGGTATTGGAACGATTGCATCAAGAGTAACCGTTGAAGGACCAATTGTGAAAGACAAAGGCTCTTTTATGATTTCGGGAAGAAGAACTTATGCAGATCTATTTTTAGGATTATACGACGACCCTGCCTATAAAAATTCTGATCTTTACTTCTATGATTTAAACCTCAAAGCCAACTATAGAATTTCTGATAAAGATAGAATATTCCTTTCGGGATATTTTGGTAAAGATAAATTTGGAGTCAGTTCTGATATGGGTATTAATTATGGAAACATGACGGGTACGTTACGTTGGAATCATGTTTTTTCTGGTAAATTATTTTCTAATACCTCTGTGATTTATAGTGATTATAACTACGAATTTGGAATGGGTGAAGCAGAAGATAGAATTGGTCTAGAATCCATTATTAATGATGTTAATCTCAAACAAGATTTCACTTTTTTTGCTACGAACAAACATACCATTAAGTTTGGTTTTAATGCCATTCATCATACTATTCAGCCAGGAAATATAGAAGCCGGTGCAAATACAGGAGTGAACTCTCAACAGCAAGCAAATCAATACGGTATAGAAGGTGCTTTTTACATTCAAGATGAATTTAAAGTAAGCGATAGGTTCAGTTTAAATTATGGGGTTCGTTACTCATTATTCCAAAAAATTGGAGAAGGAACAGAGTATGAATTCAATGAAAAAGGGGAAGCTATTGGTAAAAAAGAATACCAAGATGGTGAAGCAATGCAGTACTATGGAGGTTTTGAACCTCGTTTATCTGCCAATTATTTATTGAACTCCAAAAGCTCAATAAAATTGGGGTATAATAAAAATTATCAATATATGCACATGTTGACCAATTCCACTTCTTCTTCTCCAACCGACACATGGATTATGAGTTCTAATAATGTTAAACCTCAAGAAGCACAACAAATTTCTCTTGGGTATTTCAGGAACTTCAAAGAAAATACTTTCGAGACTTCCATAGAAACCTACTATAAGGATATGCGCAATGTAATTGATTACAGAACAGGTGCAAACGTCTTTCAGAATGATTTATATGAAGGAGATTTGGTCTATGGAAAAGGGCGTGCTTATGGTATAGAAATGATGATAAAAAAGAACAAAGGAAGGTTTACAGGATGGTTAAGCTACACTTTATCGCGCACAGAACAACAGTTTGATGAAATCAATCAAGGTAGCTGGTTTGCTGCACGACAAGACAGAACACATGATATAAGTGTTGTCGCTATCTATAAACTTAGCCCCAAAGTAAGCCTATCAGGAAACTTTATTTACTATACCGGAGATGCTGTTACTTTTCCTTCTGGAAGATATGAAGTAGATGGGAAAATTGTTCCTTATTACACCGAAAGAAATGGGTATAGAATGCCTAACTATCACCGTCTAGATTTAGCCGTCACTTGGATTAGAAAGAAAACAGATAAGTTTGAATCAAGCTGGAACTTCTCTCTATACAATGCCTATGGACGAGAAAATGCGTATACAATTACCTTTGAACCTAATGAAGAGGATCCCACGCAAACCGAAGCAATACAAACAGCCTTATTCAAATGGGTGCCATCAGTTACTTACAACTTCAAATTCTAAAAACATGAAATTTACATATATCACACTTAGCCTATTTCTTCTAATAGGAACATCATGTGAAAAAGTCATTGATATCGATTTAAAAGATGCATCGCCAGAATTGGTGATCGAAGCTGTAATCTATAAAGGAGAAAATGATTTTACGGTGAAAGTATCTCGAACAGCCCCTTACTTTGACAATACACCTACCGAAAAAATTGACAATGCGAAAGTTTCATTAAAATTTGAGGGAGAAACATTAGACATTCCTAATGTAGGTAGAGGAGAGTATATCACATTTTTAAATGCAAAAGTAAATACTGCATTTTTATTAGAAGTGGAGGTAGATGGAAAGTCATATTCTGCCACTACAGACTTAATTGAAAAAGTTGCTATTGATAGTGTATACTATGAATATCAAGAGGCTTTTGGACCTAGAGAAGCGGGATACACAGTATTTGTACAATTTACTGATCCTGCTGCTACTAACTTTTATAGACTGACTCATTCCTTAAATGGAGTATATCAAAACGGTAATAATGATCTTCAAGTAATGGAGGATAGTAAAATCAACGGAAATAAAACCCATTTTCCAATAAGAGGTAAAATATTTGAAGTCGGAGATAAAATAGACGTTCAATTCATTCACTTTGATGAAGCCTCTTATGATTACTTCAATTCACTAGCCGATATTATTAATACTGGAGGAGGACCAAATGGAGGTTCAGCAGCTCCCGGTAATCCATTATCAAATTGGTCTAATAATGCATTGGGCTACTTTTCAGCTTATAGTTATGATACGGCGAGTATCATTATTGTAGAGTGATCTAGATAAGATAATAGTAATAATAGAGAAGAGCTACTCCACATATAAATGAAGTAACTCTTCCCTATTCTTTCATTCTACTACCAACTAATCATTATCACATTCTAATTCCCATTGATAATAACCGTCATCTTCTCTATCCCAATGGCAATTTCCTGGATCAAAAGGAGGTCTACCAGTACCATTATCTCTACATTTTAATTCCCATTCGTTGTCATCATTATCCCAAATGTAATCACATAAAGGGCTTGGAGATGTTGGTTTTCCAGGGCGTTCGCCCCTTCCATAGCGATCATCATCACAATCTCTTTCCCAACGGTTATCGTCACGGTCCCACTCCCAATGGCAACCTGATGGTAATACTTCATCGGGTCTTTGGTTTGGATTAGTATAACGACCATTTCCACTTCTATTTCTGTTATCGCATTCTGTTTCCCAATGATGGTCATCAGCATCCCATTTCCAATAACAACCTTCACTTAATGGTGTAGTAGGTTTTGGAGGAATCCCATTATCATTTCTATCATCAGAATTACAAGAGATTAATGCTATACTAAATAATGTTGTTATAGTAATTAAACGAAGAAGATTGAATAGATTTTGCATAATTTTTATTGTTTTTGTTTATGCTACAAATATTCACTTTACTTACCTCTCATAGAAGTAACGCAATGTTACGAGGGGTAACGTGCTGTTAGATGGGTAAATATCTTTCAGATAAAAAAAACCGTCTCACTTTACAGCAAAACGGTTCTTGTACTTATTATCAATAAAATATACTGCGTTTAGTCGCAATCTCTTTCCCAATGGTTATCATCCCATTCCCAATGACAACCTGGAGGTAAAACCTCGTTAGGATGCTTATTGCGGTTAGTATAATTACCATGAGTTCTTTTGTAATCATCATCATCGTAATCGTCGTTATTACATGATAGAAATGATACGCTAATTAATGTTGTAATGGTAAGCAATCGAAATGCTGTGAATAGATTTTTCATAACTTTTATTGTTTTTGTTTATGCTACAAATATTCACTTTACTTACCTCTCATAGAAGTAACGCAATGTTACGAGGGGTAACTTGGCTTACAAAATCTTAGTAAGAAACGAAGGGTGACACCAAAGACTTAATAATTTTTCTGGGTGTTCTTTAATTGAAGGTGTAGTTTCTTCTAGAATGGCCTTAAATCTGTCTCTTTGTGCTTTAGTTTTTGATAACTTACTAAGTAAAAATAGATTAAAAAAATACAAATGTTCTTCTAATCTCTTAAGTTGATCATCATTGACTTCTTCCCCGTCTAAAAGTACTAGAAAGACTTCTACGGTAACACATGCTGATGGCAATTTATCTATTACAGACAGTAGCTTTTTCTTTTTTAATTTAAAGTTTTCTGTCTCTCCAAAGTAGCCATAGAATAGTAATTCTTGGACTTCTGTTTCATAATGCTTTCCTTCTATCGCTAATAACTTACCAAAAAGCTTTTGTGCATTTTCTTGTTTGCCCTTATAGATTTCACTCCATATTTTTTCGGCCAAGAAATCTGCTGTTTCTAAGTTGTATAAATCAAATAATTTTTGCGCTTTATCTAAACCATTAGGGAAATTCAATACATTATACTGATAATCTATATGGTAGTATTTTATCAATATTGATGCTACAAAGCTATTCTTAGTCTGTTCTACAACTTTTCCTAACTTCGTGATAAGTTCCCCCAAAAACTCCATCCATCCTTTCTCTAAAACTATATCTTCGAAAGCCACAAATGTACTTATCCATTTTAAACTTTCTACCTGATCTATCTCCTTCTCAAGTAGTCCATAAGGACCATCTATAATTAGCTGTGCAAATACTAAAAGCTCATTTAAATTGCTTGATTCTTTAGTAATTGGAAAGCTTTTTTCTAAAATACCCTGTTGGTTTTTGTCTTTTATCGCAAGACCAAAATCGTTATTATTTTTGAAAGTAGAAATGTAGAAATCTGCATCTAAAGCATCTGTCATCCTAAAGAAGTTTGTTCTTAGGAAGCGAGAAAATAATACTTCTTTAAAATAATTAGATTGCTTTTCTACGTTATCTTCAAAACTGTATAAAGGTGCAATATGAAGTTTAGGAAACTCATAAGAGATTCCTGCTGGAACCTCTGTTTTCTTTGCTTCTAGATCAGTTGCTTTTTCTGAAATTCTTGGTTTATAGCTACCTCTTGGTATTGTAATTACTACATCATCAGTAACTCCCTCCTGCAAATAAAATTTTGATAGTAGAATACGTAGTCTACCCATTTGTACTCTTACTATTGGGTCTAAAGATGGATCAAAATCCTCATCTCTATCAAATACTTCTAAAGCAATGGTATAAGACGAGAAATCACTTTCTTCTCCGTCATGGTATTTAGAAATTAAATAATTTAAGAGTGCTTTTGCTCTAAAAGAAGAGACAAATACTTCACTATCTATTATCTTTTTAAGTGTTTGCTCTATTTGCTTATTTTCCATCTTATAATTTTTAGATAAGGGAAGATAATCAAAATTTTACAGCTACCATTATTCTAAAATAGAAAAAACCTAGTCATATAATACGACTAGGTTTTCCTTCTTTACGTTTCGAATTTCAAACATTAGCAATACGCTAACATCTGATGTCTTTTGACCGAAATCGTTAGATCTTCTTAATACCTTTTGTTTCTGCTTTGTCTTTTACTTCAACAATACTAATTGCGTACCCACCACCTGGAGCAGTAAATAATGCTAATTTAGATTTGCTAGAAACAACATATTTTTTAATTTGATATGCTTGTGGATTTGTTTTGAAGTGAGCATCTTTTGCATCAGAATACACTGTAGCGATGTACTTCTTATCTGTATCCAAGAAATCAAACTTAATAGTTGACGTACGTGGAGTTTCATCGTTTGTTTTACCTACAAACCAGCTACTAGATTCTTTTGCTTTACGAGCGTATGTGATATAATCTCCTGGCTCAGCTTCCAATACTTTAGTATCGTCCCAATCAATTGCAACGTCTTTGATAAATTGGAAGGCATCCATGTACATTTCGTAATGCTGTGGTAAATCTGCTGCCATTTGTAATGGAGAGTACATTGTAACATACAAAGCCAATTGTCTTGCTAAAGTAGTACGTACATAAGACGTTCTGCTTGCTTCGTATTTGCTTATATCTGTTACAAAAATACCTGGAGTGTAATCCATTGGTCCACCTACTAACCTTGTAAAAGGAAGAATTGTAGTGTGGTTTACTGTATTACCAACAAAAGCTTCGTATTCTGTACCTCTTGCAGATTCGTTACCAATTAAGTTAGGGTATGTTCTTCCTAAACCTGTAGGACGAACTGCTTCGTGAGCGTTTACCATAATTTTATATTCAGCTGCTTTTTTTATAGCATATAAATAATGGTTGTTTATCCACTGTGAGTAATGGTGATCTCCTCTTGGTAAGATTGGACCTACATAACCAGATTTTACAGAATTGTAACCATTATCTACCATAAATTGATAAGCACTATCCATGTGGCGTTCGTAGTTTCTAATAGAACCAGACGTTTCATGGTGCATCATCATTTTTACACCTTTGCTTTTTGCGTACTCACGTACTTCATCTACATCAAAATCTGGATAAGGAGTAACAAAATCAAATACATAATCTTTTGATTTACCAAACCAGTCTTCCCATCCTTCGTTCCATCCTTCTACAAGAACAGCATCAAAGCCATGTTCTGCAGCAAAATCAATATAACGTTTTGTATTTTCTGTAGTAGCACCGTGCGTACCGTTAGGTTTTGTTTTTGTATAATCTGTTTTACCTAGTTCAACAGAATAGATATCGTTTGTATAAGACCAAGAGCTCATTCCTGTAATCATTTCCCACCAAACACCAATGTATTTAACTGGCTTAATCCAAGATGTATCTTCGTATTCTACAGGCTCGTTAAGGTTTAAAGTAATGCTAGATAATAAGATATCACCTGCTTCTTTACTTGCTATAACTGTTCTCCAAGGAGTTGTCATTGGTGCTTGTAAATATCCTTTTGCGCCTTGTGCATCTGGTGTTAAATGAGATTCGAAAACTAAATTCTTATCATCTAATTCTAAATGCATACAAGAGTAATCTATTAAAGCAGCCTCATGTAAGTTGATATACGTACCGTTATCTGTTTTCAGCATTAATGCAGTTTGTACTCCTGTATCAGAGAAAAACGTTTGAGATACATTACCTGTTTGTGCTTTTTCTGATAAGCCTCTAATCTCACTTAATTTAGAGATAGTGTAATCATATTCTTGAGAATCGTAATCACCAGGAATCCAATAAGCCGTATGATCGCCCGTCATAGCAAATTGCGTATGCTCTTCTTTAACTACAAAGTAAATTAAATTTGGCTGCTCAGGGAATTCATAACGGAAGCCTAAACCATCATCAAACAATCTAAAACGAACCACCATTATGCGGTCTGTCTTTGCTTGCTGAAGTGTAACTTCTAATTCGTTATAATGATTTCTAATTTCTTTAAATTCACCCCAAACTGGCTCCCAAGTTTGGTCAAATGTACTTTCTTCAGTACCGTTTACTTTAAAACCTTTAATAAGGTTTGTGTCATTGATTAATTCAAGACCTAATTTACTTTCTTTAATAATAGGGTCTCCGTCAAGTTCTAATTTGTATGTAGGAGTTCCATTAGAAGTTAACGCAAATTCCATAGTGAAATTTCCACTAGGTGATTTAAGCGTCTGTGCTTGTGTAGATATTGCTAAGAATGCAATAAATAAAGTTATGATATTTGTTTTCATGCTATACCGCTTTTGTTTTCATTTCGATAACACAAACATACGGTAAACAAAAGTGTCGAACTAACACAAGTTGTTAAAAAGTAGTTGAATAAAACACATAAAACATTAATTATCAATTTAATAGAAGGCATACATAGAACGTAAAAAGTAGTGATATTTTAATAATAAAAATGTAAATACAATCACATAACTCTGTACAATAGCGTTAAATCTCTTTTAATTTATCTTCAAATTGTTCTCTTTCTACTGTTGTATTGTTTCTAGCTTTGGTTCTGTAATTATAAATAGTAGTAATAGAATACCTTAAAAATTCTGCTATTTGTGTACTTTCATCTATCCCTAATCTTACTAATGCAAATACACGAAGTTCTGTATTAAGCAATTCACTTTTCTTTAAAATGATCTTAGCTTCTGGTTGCATCAAATGGTTATAATCTGCCACAAAATTAGGATATAATTTAAGGAAAGACTCATCAAAATCTTTATAAAAAAGTTTTAACTCTTGGTCTACCACTTCTTTCGATTTCAATAGCTTTAAAATATCTTCCTTCGTTCCTTTATTTCCTTTACGTAATAGTTGTTTTCTATAATCGTCCATTTTACCAATGTACATGGAGCACAATTTAAGGTACCTCGCAATAGACTCTTCTTGAATGTTATTTACACTCTTAAGTGCAAGGTTAGCAGAAGCAACTTTATCGTTACTTTCTTTTAACTGTTCATTTAGTAAATGTAATTTGGTGTTGGTATCTACTACCTGTTTGTTAGAAGACTGCAACTTCCCTTTTTGTTTCTGAATAAAAAAGAGTGCAAAAAATAAGACCACAGAAAGAAGACTTACAACTGTAATAAAAATCTTCATGTTGGTACGTGTTCTCGTTTGGTTTTCCTGATAGGCATGGTCTATTACAGGTAAAATTTCGAGCACTTCATATTGTCTTAATTGTGTGTTACTTTCTACAGCATCTTCTAGTGCTACTTTTAAGTAAGTATTTGCTCTCTGAATCTCGTTAATTTTAAAAAGTGCGAGTGCTAACTCTCTTAGTGCTGCATGCTCTTTAATACCATTCTGAATATCAGATCTTGCAGATAAAATTAAGTAGTTAATCTTTTTCTGCTCATTGCCCATTCTTCCGTACGCATCTGCCAAGGCATAAGCTGTTGGTGCATACACCCTATCCTGTTCTTTTAAATCATTTAATAGATTGTCTAAAACTTCAACAGCTTTTTTGTAAGCACCTTTATCTTTTAATAACTCCGCATTGGTAAGTAAATAAGATAAACTTCCTTTTTTTTCTACTCTTAAAATACCCTCTTCGTAGTACCTCCACTCTTTTTTATATTGATTCGATACGCCAGAAGTATTTCTTAGCGATAATAAGGTATTGTAAAGTTGAGCATTTGTAGCATAGTACTCACTTAAAAATTTGAGACTTAGTTTTTCGTCTCTATAATTATCTAATATCGCTATAGCCTCATGATACAAGCCTACAAGAATATAGGTTTGAGACAATAACAGGTCTGATGCTACTTGCTTATTGGTATCGTTTAAAGACTTTGACAATTGATGTACAGACCTTGCATAGGTTAATGCTGAATCTGAATTATAAGGAAGGTACTTTTTTGCCAAAAGTAGCATTAGTTCGTATTTAACGGTTTGCTTTTTCTCTACTTGTAATTGCTCTTTGATAATATCAATTTGATTGAGGCGTTTCTGAAAATAATTCCCTCTCTGAGAAAGGTAAATATCTAGTTCGCTAAAATCGTAATTATCTTGAGCATACGTATTTGTATAAATAGTACTACAACAAACTAAAAATAATACTATTAAGCAGTGGATCTTCATTTTCATTTTCTTCATGTACTTAACAAAAGTACTCATTAATTAGTTAATAACATTTTGTCATAAAAAAAAGACCTTATTAAGGTCTTATTTATATAGAATTTCAGTTGCTAATCTTCTAATTATATGTATATGTCAATCTCTGTTTATCTGAGATTTAAAATCTTAGTTTTAGTTTTTATAAATTACCTGTAAGCATATCAGAATATGCTTACAGGATAATTTAAAATTAGATGAATAATAAGTGCTTGTTCTTTAGTTCTTGTTATACAAGAAGGTTGATTTTTTAGGAAAGAAAATACTCTCTTTCTTAAAATACCTTAGTTATTCATAGTTCATTTTCATACTTAATAGACAGTTACAATTCTAAGGTAAAATTGTATTTATAGCGTACCACAGTAGTATAAATGCGTACCACCTTATAAAATGATGCTAGAACAAGCATAAAAAAAGGGAAGAAACACCTTTTACAGTTCTCCTTCCCTATCTATAATTTTATTATTTTTTAAGAATTTTCTTCACATAGATCTGATCTCCTGTACTTACTTTCAATAAATACAATCCAGACTTCAATTGGATATTATCAACAGTAAAACTATGTCTTCCTTTTAAGAGGTTTTCTGTGATAGGTTCCATTACTTCTTGTCCGTTAAGATTAATCATTTGCAGTACTACATTAGTATCAGAAAGTAGTTTTAATGATACTGTAAATTTATTCTGAATTTCTGTAGGATAAATTAGTAACTCACTCGCTAGGTCTAAAGTAGAAGTTGCTGTTCTTCCGTTACTAGTCTCAGGATTCGAATTATACCATGTTCCATCCATGTACCAACCTTCAGAAGATCTTGTTAAATCTCCTGTTTGATTTCCATTTCCATCATGGAATAATACATTTACAGAAGATACATTTTCGATAGTATAAGAATACCATCCATTTCCATCTGAAACCATTGTAACACCTGGCCAATTTGATGAACTTCCATCCGATGCATTCCAATAATGCATTTTAGGAGCAGACCACGTAGACTTTAAATGAATAGTTAAACCATCTACCGGAAGTACTACAGGTTCTTGGTCGTACCAAACGCCCTCTTTGTACCATCCGTCAGTACCTCTGTTCATATCTGGAGATTGTCCGTTTGTACCATGGAATAAAATATTACTCGATGTTACATTTTCTGGGAATTGGAATTTATACCATCCATTTTCAATAGACATTGTTACACCCGGCCAAGCTGAACTTGCAAAAGCACCTGTTGGTTCAGCACTCCAATGATGAATATTTTCATATCCTTGTGTATATACTGTAAATCCACCTTGTACTTCTTCTACAACAAAATTTGCACTTACAAATGCCGAAACATTTAAAGTATCATCTTGAGCAAATGCTTTTACTGTAGTACTTTCTGTAATTGTTAGTACAAGAGAAGATTGAGCACTTAATGAAGTGGTTGTTGGAGTAGTACCATCTAATGTATAATAAATAGTTGGTGTACTATCCTTATCATCCGTTGCAGAAATTGTTACTGTTCCTGAACCTGAGAATGTTGCTCCGTTTGGAGAAATACTAATTGATGGAGCTACTGTATCTGGTGTTGGTGTAGGATTTGGAATCCATCCGTTATCGTACCAAACATCTCCAGCAACACCCATTTCGTCTCCGGTTACTTTTGTAGCACCACAAAGTAAAATCAGGTTAGTTGTTGTAGCACCTTCTATTGTGTACTCATAAAAACCAGGATAATCTGAAGAAACCATCATTGTTTTACCCGGCCAAGCTGTAGCATCTACACCATCGTTTGCCCAAAAATAAATAGATGGATTTGTACAATCTGTTTTAAAGTAAACAGTCATACCTTCTACATTTGGAATTACAGGAATAGTATAAGAAGTTGTTACTTCGTTTGATGTTCCTGCACTATTTACAGCTATTGCTTTTAATGTAATTACATCTCCTTCAGCTCCTGTAAATGTAACTGTACTTGTATAAAGTGTACTTGATGTAGTTGGTGTACTTCCATCTAAAGTATAATAAATTACTCCTTCTTGAGTTGCTGATAAAGTAGCCGTATTATTAGCTGTAGACAGTGTAAGTACAGGTGGTGTTAATGGTTTTGGTTCACAATCTGGACATGTACTATGCCAAGTTGTTCCATCATACCAACCGTTTGATGATCTCGTTAAATCATCTGATTTACTTCCACCATTATCACTAAATAATAAGTTGACAGACTCAGTAGCCTCAAATACATATTTATACCAACCATCTCCAATGTCTTCCATTGTTGGGCCAGGCCATGCACTCGGTGTTAAAGCTCCAACAGGAACTTCAGACCAATAATGTACATTTGCTGCACCCCAATCAGATGGTTTTTTAAAGTAAACTTCTAGGCCTTCTACTTCTCCAATTCTATACGATAGTGTAGTTACATCAGAAAAATTTCCATCTGTATCTTTTGCCATCGCTTTAATATCCATATCTGCAGTAACAGCTATTTGAGAAGAGTATACCGCACTGTTTTGTGTTGGCAAACTACCATCTGTAGTATAATAAACAGTGTAAGGTCCACCTGCTCCTAAAGTTGCAGAAAGAGAAACATTTACTGGATTATCATAACGTTTTGGCTCTGGAGATGCTGTTACAAATGGTTTACTTGGTCCGCCTTCTCCTGCTTGGAAGAAACCAACACCATTACCACCAATCATACCAGGTCCGTTTAATACATAAATTGATGCAGAAGCAGACGCTACTGTTGTTGTTAATGTTCCGTTTGTTACGGCATATTCTTTACCTGTTACGGCATCTCTATACGTACCGTTTGTTAAACCAGAAAAATTAAATGTTGCAGCACCATCTTTTGCTAATCCTACTGCTACTTCGCTGTTTCCGTGCTTACGTACATAACCAACTCCGTTACCACTTGTAGAACCATCCCAACGCCATTCTCCTTTTTGTAAAGCAGGAACAGCAGATCTAATTGCATTTAATTTTTTAATATGTTGATAAACTTTATGGCTTGGCGCTTGGTCCATTACATCACCATAATAAGCTCTACCTGTTTCGTTAATCGACTTTTTGATTCCTTGTGCATCATGAATATCAGCAAAAGCACCCGACATAAAACGCATTTCAGTACCATAATATACAATAGGAATTCCTCTCCAAGTAAACATAAAGTTTAAACAAGCTGCAAGGTTTTCGTCTGTTCCTCCATAACGTTTGTTCCAATCATTGTTTGGTCCAAAATCATGGTTATCTAACCATAATAAGTTAGTAGAAGGATCTGCATATAAATGATCGTAACGGTCTGCCGCTTTTACACCAGAAAAGCTTTCTCCATATTCAAATGGACCATGAAAACTTGCCTCTGCGTAAAAATCAAGTACTGCCATTCCTGATGGTTCCGAAGCATTTGTAGCTCCTCTCCAAGTATACCAGTGTGGGTTAATTGCTTCTTCTTGATGTAATTCGTGACGTTTTTGTGCCACCTCACCAAAAATAAATAAGTCTGGATTAACAGCCTTAAATGCATCTAAGAAGTATAAAACATCTTCTTTACTCATGTGTTTGATGGTGTCCCAACGGAAAGCATCTACACCCATATTAATAAAAGTAGCATAAGCATTTACTAAATACTCTCTAACTTCTGGACTCGCAGTATTTAAATCTGGCGTATCACCAGCTAAAGCTCTATTGTATAAATTTTCTGTATCGTCCCATCCTTGAGCAAAACCATTTCCGCTTTGGTGGTACCAATCTGCGTCTGTAGTGTTTACATAAGAAATAGTACTTGGCCAGTTATACAACGCTAAATCCTCATTATAAGGAGCAGGAAGTGCTGGAATATTTGCTCTACTCCATATTAAACCATCATCTGGGTTGGGTGTTAAACCATCATATTCCCAATTTGGGTTGGGTTGCAATGGGTTTCCTTCTTTATCCTGACCCCAAACAGATGCTGTATCTGTATTGTACTTAATTTCTGAATGTCCTTTTATACCAAAACGACCTGCGTGATTTGTTACAATATCCAATACAATTTTCATGTCACGAGCATGACATTCATCGATTAAATCTTGAAATGTTGCCCCTGGTGATTCTAAACGAGGGTCTACTTTTGTGAAATCATACGCATGATAACCATGGTAATCTAACGGACTCCAGTTTTGTACAATTGGCGTAATCCATATTGCTGTAAAACCTAAGTCTTTGATGTAATCAAGTTTCTCGATCAATCCCTTAAAATCACCTTTCCAAGTGACATCATTTGGATCTGTAATCGCTGGATTAACCTCTGGATCTGGATTGTAAGATGACCATTCATTTGGTACATTATTTCCTGGATCACCATCGAAGAAACGAGTGGTCATTAAGAAGTAGATAGATTCTTCTCTAAAATCTACTTGTGCAAAAAGATTGGAAGACGAGAGTACCAAAAAGGTAATCCACCCTAATAGTAATTTAGTAATTTTCATTTTCATACTTTAATTGAGTACTAGTTGTAATGTTATTGAAGTAAAGGATGATGTTAGTCGTTTAGAGTACGGTAACACAAGAATAGAGAATTCCTTATTTATTGTCGTTCCAACACTTAATTAATGGGTAAACACAGATAATGGTACGGGTAAGTTTATAAGGCGCTACTAACTTATATATACTTCTAATTCGTTTAAAATGCTGATAGCTAAGCGTATTATAGTTTACTAAAGAACAATAGTGATTATTTTCTGACAACTACATTAGATAGGTATGTTCTTTTATAAATTTTTAGTAAAAAGAAAAACGGCTCAGATTATTACCTGAAACCGTTTTTCATTTTATACATTGTTGTGGGTAGATTCTACTTCACCCCACCAAAAGCACCAAAGCACATATTTTTATGTAAGATTTCCGTTTTTCTAAAACCTACTTTTTTCATCAATTCTAATTGATACGTCATAGATCTTGGAGAATCTTCTTTATCGATATACGCCAAAACTTTTTGTCTGTACTCTTTCCCGCCTATTTTTTCTAAATAATCTCCATAGCGTTCCCAAGTGAATTTATTGACATCATCAATTTCTTGTGTTATTAAATCTGAAATCATTAAACAGCCTCCCGGTTTTAATAATTGATATAACTTTTGAAATGTTGTTTCCCAATCTTTATCATCTCGCAAATGATGTAATACTGCACCTGCTAATATTATATCAAAACTATTTTCTTTTAAATCTACTTCTCGAATATCTCCTTGAATAGTTTCTACACTATTATTCGTTTCAGCAGAAACTCTTTCCTCTGCTTTATCTAACATTGGTTTACTTAAATCTACTAAAGTGCAATTAAGGTTTGGGATTTTAGTTAACATCTTTAAGCTATAATTTCCTGCACCGCAACCTATATCTAATACATTTTTAGCATTTGGTACAATCCTTTTTGCCGCTTCGGTTAAAAGTTCAAGAGATATTTCTGCATCAATTGTAGCTACCTGACCCGTTTCTAAATTTGAAAAGCGTTCTACGTCATTATCAAATCGTTCTTTAATTTCTGTAACTGTTGATTTGTTCATCTTTACATTGTTTTAATTGCGTTTATCAAATGTATGTTGCTTTATTTAACTTTAAAAAGACTTAATTTGTCATCTAATAATACCTTTAAAGTATAGCTATGGAATTAAGACATTTAAAATATTTTTTAGCAGTAGCTGAAGAACTCAATTTTACAAAAGCTGCTGAAAAGCTTTTTATTTCTCAACCTCCTTTAAGCAGACAAATAAAAGAACTTGAAAATGAACTTGGAGCAAGGTTATTTGAGAGAAATAACAAAAAAGTAGTCTTAACGGAAGCGGGTAAATATTTTAAAGAAGAAGTAGTTAGTCAATTACAAAGCTTGGAGTCTGTAGTTTTAAAAACAAAAAAGATTTCAGAAAATGTAAATGGTGAGTACAGTATTGGATACATTAGTTCAACGTTTTCTGACAAAATTTCCCAACTTATAAAGTTTTTAACGGGACAATATCCTTTCTTAAAAATCAAATTATATGAGGTGTCTACCGTAAAACAAATTACAGCTTTAGAACAAAACAAGTTGGATTTAGGAATTATTAGAGCTCCTTTAGTGTCTACAAAAATCACTTCTAAACTGTGGTTTAAAGATTATTATTCTCTAGTTTATAATAACACTTTAATTGATACCGTTACTGATTTATCTGATATGAAAGATAAGGTATTTGTGTTTTTTAATAAAGACTATGCTCCCACGTATTATAATACGCTAGTTGAAATCTGTTCTCAATATGGGTTTATTCCTAATATTGTTCATGAATCCAATAACATCAATTCCATAATTCAATTAGTAAGAAATGGATTAGGCGTTTCTATTGTACCATCAAGCTTAAAAAATAGTCATACCTATCCTGAATTATCATTTTTAAGTTTAAATAATAATTTTTCAACAGATGTTTTAATTGCTACACCTAAAAATGGAGAGACACAAATTACTAACTCAGCAGTTTCTTTTCTATTAGATTGATAATTGAATTCTAAAATTTCTTCTCTAAGATTAACCAAAAATACTTAAGAAATACTCCCCAAGGATTTAAATTAGGCTTAGGTAATTTACCCTGTCCTAAACGTTTTATTTGAGACTCATACCAGATTATGTTCATATTTACCCTCCATGTACATTTGGTGTTACGGTAAATAATGAAATTTAGAATGTTTTAAAGAGAAAACTTTAACTCTAACACCAACTGCCTTGGTCTTAAATAGAAAAAAGTTTGGTTACTTTGGTAGGCATTCATATTTGTTTGGGTGTAAGATTGATGGTTTAAAAGATTTTGAGCAATAAATTTTATTTTTGTTTTCTTATTAAATTTATATTGATAGGATAGATCCATATAAAGAAATTGATCATCAACAAAAGTATGATTGATCCATTTGTTATTCCATTTCAATAAATGTTTCTTTTTTGAAAACTGAAGTTCACCTCCTATAATTTCTTGAGACCAATTTACTTTATTCATCTCTTGATAAGTATTTTCTGAATTATATCTTGTATAGAAAGTTGATAATACTAAACCCTTAATAATAGGGAAATCTATTATTCCTTCATATTGAATAAAGTTATTTTTATTTCTATTATCATCTCCATTCAAAATGACATTTTCTTCACTTTCCCCTACTTCTACACCTCCTTTAATTGTCGTTCTTAAGGCTAAAATAAACCAATCAATGTTTCCTTCCAGTTTTTGACTTATCCCTTGGTTATTCTCATAATCCAAAGTTTTCATTAAAGTGACTCCCTCATTATTTACTTCATAAGCTGAAATCCAATCTTTATTAGTGGTATTGTATTCATAACTGGAGTAAAAATTCATTGAAGCCATTGGGATTTCATAAGACAATTCATTTCTAAAAGTCTGAAGTTTCGTTTGAAGAATTGGTAATTCTTGTTGGTTGGCTGCGTTGTAATTATTAATAATTATCCCACTATACATCTGAGGAAGTTCCAAAAAATTTGTATTGTAAGAATAATGTCCTGACCATTTCACTCCTGCTAAATTATAAGTTATATACGCAGTAGGTTCGAATATTAACTGATGGATTACGCTTTCAGAAATTTGAAATTGATCTTGTAAAATCCTTGTCTGGTAAGACACATTTGGTATAACTGAAAGCAATAACCTCTTATGTTTATATTGAATTGAAGGTGACACTTTAGGTATAATTGCATGATAATATAAATCATTTTGATAATTAAGACCTGAACCTTCTTTATCAGTAAATACGTCTGAGGTCAAAGATTTAAAACTATAATTAAAACTGAATTTTGTATCTAATGTGATATTTTTCCACTTCTTTATAATACTCGTCCCTATAAACGTTTTTAAATGTCTCTGATAAGTTTGTTGCTCTACTTTCTGCAAAGAATCTATCATTGAATTAATCAAAGGTCCTCCTGTAAAGTGAAGCTGTTCAGGTGTATTGGTATACTCTAAATAAGCATTCAACTTATAATATATATTTCCTAGCTTTATAATTTTACTCAATTTATTACCAATATTATAAAACAATCGATTTGTATTCTGTGGTATATATTCCTCATTCTGATAAAAACTTGAAATTTCTTCATTTTCTAAAAACTTAAAATGAAAAACATTTTTAAAATAATTTTCATCAGCATTGTGTTCATACGTTAATTTTGTTTTTATATACTTCTTATTAAAAGTAGATTGTTGAAGGTTCTTAATGGCAATTGTATCATTCGGAACAAAATAAAAAGTATTAGAAGCTAGTTCTTGAAAACGTTTATCATAATAAGCATCGATATTAACTTTTAGGTCTCCTTTTCCAAAACCTGTAATATAATTGGTTGTCAAAGTATGCGTTTGATGGTCATTATATTCACTCTTTTTGAAGAGATTATTTTCCATCGGTTGTTTGCCTAATAAAAAAGAGGGGACGCTTTCTATCAAACCAAATTCCAAATAATCAAACAAATTAATAGCATTAAAAGCCGACAATTCATCTTTTCCAGAGTTTGTTGAAGAAATCACATTTATAGTCTGATGTTTTTTATTGAAAACCATAGGTGTCACTTTTCCATACCAAATACTAGGTACTCCTACTCCTATTTCAGCATTTCCTGTGACACTTACCCCTTCCTTTAGTACAATATTTATTGCAGGATCTACAGAATGTACTACTTCATTCAACATTTTTACCGGTTGGTGATTTTTCAGAACTTCGACAGAGGCTACAGCATTTTTCGGCAAATTTTTAGAAGTAATGGCATATTGAGCTCCCATTAGATCTTTCCCTTCTACATAAAACTTATTAATTACCTTCCCTTGATATTGGATTTTACCATCTTCACTAACCTCTATTCCAGGCATACGTTTTAAGACATCTTCAATAGATTCATCTCCTTCTTTTGAAAATGATGCTACATTATAATTTAACGTATCACCTTCTTCTGTAATTGGCTTTGTTTTTACTTCTAACTCTTTTAAATATTTATCCGAATGAGACAGTTGTAGACGAAGAGGATTTCCATCTACCAATATATTTTTAGATGATGATGCATACCCAAGCGACCTCGCCACTATTTTCACGCTATCCTGATGTTCCTTTAATTGAATTTTAAAACGTCCATTACTAAGAGAAATACTAAATCCTAAAATAATTTCTTTATCGATTTGGTATGCAATTACAGATGCTCCATTTATGGGTTCATTAACCTCACTGATAATCTCACCTTGGATGATGGATTGGCCTATTAAAAAAGATGTATTAAAAAGAAGCAGTATAGTTAATAAGTATTTCATGTATGTTGTTAGAGAGTTTTAAAAAGTAATTACTCCTTATAGTTCTTTTTTCGGGTCATAAAATTTAAAAAAGAGGTTGTCATAAAGAGAGTATTTCAATTTTAACTTTTTAATATTTTCATGAGATGTATCTTCTAATTTTGGTAAACTAGAAGATTTTAAAAAAGGGTTTCCTTTTTCAATATCATAACCTAATTCTAATTGTTGTCTTTTCTTTTTCATATTTTTGAAGGCCTTCTTGAATCCAACTGATTCAAATAGTTCTCTACCTGTCACTTTATCTTTCAGCATTATTGTTTTGTCTTCAATCATTTCACCTATACTAAAAGAATGTATATTATTTTTATCATTCAATAAAACTATCAACCCTGGGAGACCTCCAAACAAATAAGGACCATCAGAAACTGGTACCTCAGGAGTAAACCATGCTTCAATTTCATAATTCCCATAAATTGTTGTTGCCAGAAAGCAATTATATCCTTTTATTAGACTTTATCACGGTTAATTTATTAAAGTTCTGAATCTAATCCTTAAGTTATGTAATCCAACACCTATTTTTATCAGGTAATCATGTATTTCGGAAGACCTAAGGTTTATTTTTTGACTTAAAACTTTAAGACGTTTCACACCTGAAAAAGCATGTTCCACTCTAATTCTTAAACTGGATATTCCTTTATTAATCTGTTTTTGAAGAGGTGATAGTTTCACTTTTTTAGATGTTTTATAGGGGAGAATTACATTTTCGTGTTCTTTATCTGCACCTAAAAAGCCTAAGTCTACAAGTATATTTATAGAGGATTCTTTCACGATAATATCATCCCATATACTTTTATCATGGGCACTTCCTTCATAAGTGTTACTGATAAAATGAATGAAACCACTTTCATCTGTGAAAGCAAGGTTTTTAACAGTGTGAGCCTTCTTCTTTCCACTATAAAACTCCTTTTGAACATCATAATCTATACTTCTATTGATTTGCCTTTCAGTAACATCACAAAGTATTGAATTTAAATTTGAAGGTATTATAAATGGCTCATTTGAATCGGGTAATAAAAAGCATTTACGTAAACTTTCAATCAGAATTGGTAATAGAAAGTTAACCCATTCACTTACTTTGGCTTGACTTATTTTAAAGTAGGAACCAAAAAACACCTGTCTAGGATGTTCTTTTAGATAGATTAGAATGAATTCTAATTTTTTGGAACTACCATAAAGACTTGAAAGACGAGATTCTTTAAACTTTGGATAAGCTCTTTTCTTTCCTTTTAATGTGTAGTTAGAAATTTTCATTTCAACTTGATATGAAAACTCTTTCAATAAAAAATCAAATTCCGTTTGAGTTAATGAGGTTAATGAATTAATTTTATCCAAAATGGCTAAGGTTATAATAGTTTTGTTTGTGTAGGAACTACAAAACTAAAACTTTAAGCCATTTTTTCTTTTTATAAGAAATTAACCGTGATAAACTCTATTATTTTTGATTGATCAGTGATAGTCCAATTTAACTCTCCATAATTTTCTGTAAAAGTACAATTGGCGATATACCCTAAGTTATAGATATATGTAGCTTCTTTAGTTGTATAATCTTTCATAACAGAAAAATTATTGGCATCAGGTTCTTGTAAATCTTTTGTATTTGTAGCTAATATTGAAAATACAGAACTATTCCCATTCAGGTTTCTATTCTCAAAATCATCACTTAAAGCTTTAGAAAATAAAAAGGAAGTATAATTTTCAAAAATAGAGAAATCATCATTACAAATTAATAAGAATTTATCTTGAAACTTAGTAGTATCTTGCTTAAAAGGTTGATATTGATAAGTATAAAAACATTTAAATGTTGAGTAGCCTTTTTCTGTAATCTGTGCTTTTAGTGTAAAAATTGGTAGAAATAATAAGAATATTAGTTTTAATAATTTCATAAATTAAAAAAGTTAAGGTAATTGAAAATTGGCCATATATAAATATATGGCCAATGTTTTATTATTAGCATTGAAAATCAATTCCACTTGAAGATAAACTCAAATAATGATTCCATTGGTTATCTGATATAATTCCACTTTGCAAATAATACAACATTCTAGAGTCAAAAGACATACTTCTGATTCATCTATAGGAAATTGTTGCTAAAAAACGTAAAATCATAAAGGGTAGAAAGGAGAAAAATTTAAGAACTAACTTATCAATGATAATTAATTATTGTATTTTCTCTAGTTTATAAAACTTGAAAAGAAGATTATCATAAAGAGAATATTTTATTAATAACTCATCTTTTTTTTCTGACGTAAAATCTTCAATTAATGGGTATGGACTAGTTGGTTGACCAAAAAATCGAGATAATTGATCATCTTCTAAATTATAACCTAATTCCACTAATTTTCTTTTTTTACCAATCTCTTTTATAATTTTTTTTGATGTTTTTATACCAAATTTTCCTGCACTATTTTGCCATCTATCTACTAATAGTAATGAAGGATTATTATCTACTTTGTGTATCGTGAAATGATGTAATCTTTGTTCATCATAAAGTTCTAAAATTAAACCAGGTAGCCCACCAAAAGTATATGAACCATCTGAAAAAGGAATTTCTGGTGCAAACCATGCAATAATTGTATAATCTCCATATTCACTCAGCGCTTTATAACATTTAAAATCATGAATTAATCGTATTTCATCTGTTACATTCCATTCTAATTCGTTTAATGATTCAATAAATAAATTCCTTGTTACAAACAAATAACCATGATTCACATATACATTCTTATTTTGTTGATCTTTCCTTATAATTATATCATTCGTTTTAGCATCTGGCATTTCATGAATAACTCTTGCTAAAGAAGTAAATGCACTAACTTGAGTTGATATTTCATTACCATTTAATCCTCCTTTATCTAAAACAATACCTTTATTAAAATTTTGAATAGATTGATACTCAGAATATTTTTCATTTAAACTTAAAATAAACTCTCCTTCTATTCTACTTGTATCATTTTGCCAAGGTTGAAATGAATGAGTATAATAACAAAGGAGTTTTGCATTTCCTTTTTTACCCTCTTGAGCAGATGTATAACAAAAAGAAAAAAAGAAAAATATAGAAGTGAAATAATATTTCATAATACAAATTAGTTATCAACAAAAAATTATACTTATCTGTAAAAACAAAAGTACGTATATCTAATGCGTCATACTTCTCTAAGTTAGTGGAAACTAAAAATTATAAATCATGAACATACTAGATTTTATTGCACAAATTGCTGATGAGTTATCATTCACTTTAAAGAAACCCATGAAAATACAGATTAAAAAAGAGGTCGAGGTATTCAAAAAATAAATTAGACTGGATTCAAAATAGCTATTAGATTGATTATTGAATTCTAAAATTTCTTCTCTAAGATTAACCAAAAATACTTTAGAAATACTCCCCAAGGATTTAAATCAGGCTTAGGTAATTTACCCTGCCCTAAACGTTTTATTTGAGACTCATACCAGATTATGTTCATTGCCCCATCAATGGCTTTTACTCCTGTTTTTTTAATATCTGTAGTAAAACTTGTTCGGCTTTCGTTCATTATTTCATGTCCAATAGTAGGATATACAGCAAATGGGCGGGCAATTCCAATAATATCCAATTGATTAGAACTAATTGCTTCTTTCATTACAGCAGTTGTACGAAATCCACCTGTTAACATTAAAGGAGTAGTTGTTATTTTTCTAGCTTTCTGAATATAGTCCATAAAATAGACCTCTCTTTTTATGGTACTTTTCTTCTGTTTACCCATCATTGCAGGAGCTTCATAAGTGCCTCCAGAAATTTCGATTAAATCAATTCCTTCTTTAGAAAGAAGTTTGACTACTTCCATAGATTCTTCCTCCGTAAACCCTCCTTTTTGAAAATCAGCGGAGTTCAATTTAATTCCTATAGGAAAATCACTTCCTACTTTTGCTCTTATATTTCTGTAAACTTCGATCACAAATCGAGCTCTATTTTCTAAACTACCACCCCATTTATCTGTTCTTACATTAGCATCTGGAGATAAAAACTGACTTACCAAATAACCGTGTGCTCCATGAATTTGAACACCAGAAAAACCTGCATCTTTTAAAATGATAGAAGTGTTTCCAAATGCCTCAATAATAGCTAAAATCTCATTTTCATCTAAAGCTATAGGTAGTTTCTTAGATATATCTTTTCTTCCTCCAGATTTTAAAGGAACTGCAGAAGGGGCTTTCAGTTCACTATTAATTTGCTCCATTGCCTGTCTTCCAGGATGATTTATTTGAGCCCATAACTGCGATTTTGTACCCTCTACGCTTTTTGCCCACTCCTGAAGTAATTCAAAATTATTCCGATTCTCAACAACTACATTTCTTGGCTCCCCAATCGCTTTTGAGTCAATCATAATATTCCCCGAAATCAGTAATCCTGCACCACTTTGTGCCCATTTTTTATAAGCCTCTATTAGAACTGGGGTTGGGCTATGCTCTTTAGTTGATAAGTTTTCACTCATTGCTGATTTGGCAATCCTATTACTTAAAATAGTACCATTTGGCAAAACCATTTCGTTATTTAATATGTTCATGAAGTTGATTGGTTATGAAAGTCTATATTTTTAATATCAAGCAAGTATACTTGTAATTAACAATATACAAACTGATTAGAAATTAAATGTTATTTATGTTTACCTAGTCTTTAGTAATGAATTTTTGGGTGATATCAGTAAAGTAACTTTCTAATTACCAAATAATTAATTTTAGTAATTTTTCTTTAAATTGAATAATACTCCGAAATACCTATAAAAATTAAATTTCACGATATGCAAAACTCATCTAAATATTCCACTATACTATTAATTGATTCTGGAAACCTACCAATAAATAGTATTATTTATTTTGATAAAGACGGTAACAAAATCAGCATTATGGATAATGTAATTAAAATTTCAGAAAGAGAAAGTGTTGAATATGTAGTTCTAGAAAGTGGTTTAGAAATAGAAATCACGAAAATTTATAGTGTCGATGGAGATATATCACCTCATCACACCGATGATTTTTTCAAGTGTGATTGTGTATAACGCAATCGCTACTTTGATAAGGGGCTGATCACTTACTTTAAATAAGTGTCAGCCTCTTAAAGTATTTTCAAATACAGATTATATCTTTTATTACATTGTTGTTGATGCTTCAGTTTTTTGTTTAATGTGATTTAAGACACGTTCATGAATGCTATGTAAAATATAATTTGTCCAAATTCCCCAATAAAATAGAGGCTTAATATTTAAAGTATACCAAGTTGTGCCTGACAATTCTGTTTTGTAAGCTGATATAGATTTTAAGTTAAACTCTCCTTTTTTTGAAAGAAAATATCCATTCAAGTGAGGTGGCTGAATCTCCCAAAATGGATTTAACTCATGCATTGGTGTCGGTTGACTTGTTACTGAAAAAGATAGTTTTGTTGGTTTTTCCCATTTTGTAATTGGTTCTACAAAACTACCTGTCGTAAAATTACAGTATCTAATAGCGCCAACACCTTCTCCTTTAATTTTTGCATTAATAGGATAAGATATACCTGTTTTAAATAATAACTCTTCTGGTTCAGCAATTGTACCGAATGCAATTACTTCATCCCAAATTTTTTCAATAGGTGCATTTATAACTACAGTTGTAGTGATAGGCGTTAGTATTTGATTTGATTCTTTATTTGAATAATCGAATCCACTAAAAACAAAACCGAGAATTATTAATAATAAGTTGATATTTTTAGGCGTCACTCTATTCATAATCATCATTGCTGAACCAACTCCAATCCATTGACAAATTAAAATCAATGGAGATGTCATTAAAATACATATTAATCCTTCCATTTTGATTAATAGTATAATCAAAATAATAACTCCTAAAACTTGTAGAGATAAGAAAAACAATGCTCTTTTCTTTATTTTTTCTCCTGATTTCAAAATTATATATGAAGGGAGGAAACCCATTAGGAAGGGTGAAAAAATGAATACTAGAGCACCATAACTTTCAATGAAATAGATTCCAAATGCTAACAAAAAAATTGTACTTATAGAAGTTACCCCAACTGCTTTTAGTTTAAGTTTGTTCATTTTTTTTCGTATTAATATTATTTACTTATCCCTAAAAACAAAAGCACATATCTTTATATACGTTATACTTCTCTAAACTAGGGTATGATCCTCTTTTGTGTACTTGTTGTGATAAAAGAGAGATGGTTATAATGCCTCGATTTGCTTCTCAAAGAGCTTCACCAAATCAGCAAAATGTAACAGGAAATACTTTAAAGTAATACATTTTCACTTCATTTTTTTGCTTATGAAAGTAAGCCTAGAGGCATACACCCCCAACTTAATGAAAATACTAATTTCTCATTAAGTTGGGGAATCTAATCTTCTTAAAAAAGTAATAAATGAAGAAGAAAATGAGATTATCGTTATCTCAAAAAAAACTATGCATTAAAAAAGACCTCTCATGAAAATGAAAAGTCTATCCTAACTTCCTCCTACAGGAAATGTATTTCAATCAAACAACGCCTTTGTTCAACTAGGGCTTAAATTTTGGCCTTTCAAGCCAATCTAAGCCCTAATTATTAGGTAGCGTACTTTATCTTCTTAACTCATCGATTAAGAGTTTATTTGATTTTATAATTTTCACATCTGTTTTAAATTCAAACAATCGTGAGTTTTCATTTTCACTTTTAGTCTGTACAACTATCTTCAAATTATATTTCTTATTTCTGGATGCTTTTTCTAATTTTTCAATAGTATCTTCAAGCGTTTCATTTCTGTTTTGAATTTTAACTGGAACAGGTTTACCCTCAAAATGATCTTTTAAGAATCCATCTATTCCTGAATTTCTTTGAACAGGAATAGCACCTATAGTATTCAACAAGCTTATATCTTCCTCTGATTTCTCAATATAACTAGATGAACCTTTCTTCAATAAATTAGAATCTGTAACAATCATTTTCTCTAAACGATCATTAGCAAGTTGAACAGCATCCTCAGAAATATCAATTCCTATATAGTTTCTTTCAAGTAATTTAGAGGCTACACAAGTTGTTCCACTTCCACAAAATGGGTCAACAACTAAATCCCCTTTATCTGTACATAGCTTAATTATTTCTTTTAAAAGAAGAACAGGTTTTTGTGTAGGATAGCCTACACGCTCCTTTGCTTTGGGGTTTAAATATGGAATCTCCCAAGTATCCGATAATGGAACCCCTTTTTTCGCTTTCCCTAAAACAACTTCACCATTCTCATCTGTCTTGTAGGTCGATTTACCAGTACTTGTTCTCTTTCTATCTTGTAAAATTTGGTCTACATTTGTTGTTGCAGAGTAATCTGTATAAAACTGATTAAATTTAAAATCTTTACCTTTAGAATAGAAATAAATATTTTGATGTGAATTTAGCAACCCTTTTTTTGAATTTGACCAACGCTTATAAGTCCATATTATCTCACTTTGAAAATTTTTAACACCCAATACCTTATCTAAAACTACTCTAATATAATGAGATGCAGCTTTATCACAATGTAAAAACACAGAACCAGTGCTCTTTAAAACACGTTTACATTCAGTTAAACATTTTTCTATTACACTTAAATAATCATCTATTGAATCCCAGCTATCTGAGAACTCATATTTTTTCTCATTTTTTGCACGCAAAGAGTGTTTTTTTTGCGTATAAAATGGAGGGTCAAAATATATTAAATCTACAGAATCAGAATCTAATTCTAAAAGAATATCTATGCAATTCCCTTTTACTATTTTATTCATCTATTGGTGTCCTTTTGTTTGCAATATCTACTAGTATTTTTTTCAAATCGTACCCACTATGCTCAGCAATAAAATTCCAAGCATCATCTCCTGCAAAATACTTACCATTTACACCATCATAGATAGTTTTTAGCGTTTCTTGTATTTTTTTCGCTTGTTCTCTTTGAGGATAATAAAACATTACTCTAATAGGAGTATATCCATAACTTTCAATTGCTTTAACTCTCGTATGCTCTTTAGTTATATGATCTCCATCTGTTGTTGCATCACGCCATTTAATTTCGATAGCATCGTTATTATCAAGAAAATCTATCTCAAAGGTTTTAGGTCTAGTCCCTTGATTATTTTTTACTAAGGTTTTACTTCCTGAAGTATTATTGAATTTAAGACATATAGTTGCAGCTTCTTCAAGAAATGAACCTGCATATTTATACAAAAAACGACCTGTATTTTGATATTCATCAATCAATCTCCCTTCTTCTTGACTTATACCAAGCACTCTATAGATTAAATAATGTGAATTATCATCAGCTTTCATCTCTTCCTTTCTTCCCTGAATCTTAATATCAAGGTTAGAGGAATAATCTTCTGCAAGAGCTTCAATCTTTTTAGTAAGCAAGCTTAAACCATTACCGTTTTTAATAGCTTTATTTATTTCATTATTTCCATATTCAACAGCTTCTTCTATCAAAATATCTTTACTTTTACCTGATGTATTGATTCCTATTTCTTCGCAGTAGCTTACTAGTTCTGCTTTTTTTAATCGTTCTATTTTGATCATAATTTATTTCCTTTTTTAAACAGCGAATTTAATCATTTTTCTTGTGACTAAAAATCTTTAGTTGGAGTATTGTTTGCATGCTGCCTAACGGGTTGAATATACGTAGCACGGAGTTTCAAGGCACTTCACTGTCAAACTACTAAACTGTTTACTAAATGCTTTAATGTTCAAATTAACTAAATTGCTCCGCATTACGTATATTTATTGTTGTGTGTAGTTATTGTCATTTATCAAAATAATTTTCAATTTCAAACTCAAATTTTGATTGTTTTTCAGGTTTTATTGTAATATTCCCATAAGTTCCAATCACTTCAGCTTCTGTATCCCAATTTCCTCTTGTAAATTTAAATTGAGCTGGACTCTTTAGTTTTATTTTTACTTCTCTTTCTAAATCAGAAATTTTATTCATTTTGATTTCCTTTGGATTCCAATTCCCTAAATTGTCTTGATTTCCTGTTATATAAATTGATTCCTTTTTGTTAAGGACTTTAACTTTTATTGTTACATCATACTCTTTTTTACTTAATTGTTTCTCTTGTATGTTGTATATTTCTTTAAAGTAAAACTCCAATGATTTACTTAAGCTCGGGGGAAATGTATTCCAATGATTATTTTCTGGAAATTCTCCGATTTTAACCTTAATATTCTTGTTCTCTAATGTATAATTGAAAAAAGAATACACTTTGTCTCTAGCTGGTTTCCATTCTTGCCAATAATCTATTCCTTCATTGGCGTTACTTAGATATAGGAATATTGGTCTATTTATTTTTGAATAGTCGAAATTAACTATTTGATTGGCTAATTTATCATTGTCATAGGCAAGGTTAGGCGAAATTGCAATATAATTGTCAAACAAATCTGGATTTTTGGTGAATGAATACAAAACAAATGAAGCACTTAATGAGTGACCAATTGATACTCTCTTGTTTAATGTTCTATAGGTTGAATCAACATAAGGTATTACTTCTGTACCTACAAAATCAAAGAAATTATCAGCATTCCCTGAATATTTTCCATACCTGTTGATTGATTTTTTTGTTTCTAAAACAGGTAATAAATCATTATTTCTTGCGTAATCAAGTTTCTCATTATATGGTGAAGTTATTCCAACAATAATAAAAGATTTTGCATTATCAGTCAAAAAGGAAATCATAGAGCTTGTATAATCAAAAAACTCTCTGCTTTGACAATCAAAAACATAAATCACATTAAAATATTCATTAACCCTCCAATCATAACCGACTGGAGTATAAATTAGAATTTCTCTTTCTTGATTTAATGCTTGTGATTGTATTTTTACATTTTCAACTTTGGCAATATTTTGTCCGAATATTATACTTGTACAAAAAGTTATTAGAATTGTATAAATTATTTTTTTCATCATATTTCGTAGGTTTCATTTTTTTAAATTACACACAACAATATACAAACGTATTACCGTTTATATTTTTTGCGTTTATCCAATTGTTAATAGAGTATTCTTATAAGGAAAAAATATAGTTTTAGTCTTTTGAAGAGTCTGTTTATTAACTATCGTAAGTTGTTAATAAAGTGATGTAAATCAAAATATCTAGAGAATATTTTTTAGAATTTGTGATCGATTTCAATATGTTTTTTGAAAGTAAATCGTGAGCAATTGCAACGCTCTTCTCTAATTTTAAAAATTGGACAAAAAAATAAACCAATGAACGGTTTTGTGTGTGGATTAGTACTATTTTTTGATGTGGAAAGGAATGAATTTGTAAGAAGTAGGAACTGTTTGTATCACTTTTAAATAATTGGGCGCTAGGCGACCTTCTTGATTTCTTTTGTAGAAACTATTTCGAAAGTTGAAGAAGATGGTGTTGTGATTGATTGGTTAATAGAAATTTGAGTTCTCTTATTAAAAGCAATTTTACGCTGATTGTGTGCTAAGAGTTCATCAAGTAGGTGCCAGAAATCTTTGAAATGAAACATAGGACGTAAACCTAATCTTTCTTGGTAGAATTTTACGGGTTTAAACCGCCTTTTTACCCATCTGTAAGGTATACTATCTGGATACTCTTTTCTTTGTGTTTTAGAATCACTATACCAAACTATTTCTCTGCGGTCTGCGTACAAAACGTATTTCTTTTTCCTATAAAAAAATACATAACGGCTTTTTCTTTGGCTGCCTGCTACAATTTTTCTAGCATAGGCTAGCCTATGGGCTAAATGAGCACAATATTTTTCATCAACGGCTGTATTACGTTTTATCTCACGAGATATTGTAGATGAAGCAACGCCAATTAAACGGCCAATAAAAGCAAAGGAGTAATTTTGTTTTACACAGGTTTCTATTAAAACACGTTGTCTGAAATTAAGGTTTCTCATAGGCTTACATCTAGATTATTAAATTAGTCCTCTAAAGGATGACACAGAAATAGTAGTTTTTATTTACTCTAAGTAGTAAGCCCAAAATAACTCATAATTAATTCTTTTTTGTGAGTACAACACTAAAAAGAATAGGAATTACTGTTATATAATTTTGTCTTAGTACTTAAGGTTTATGAATAATAATATATTCGTCTTTTTCAAGAAATAAGTTTCTATTCTACTTTATTTTATAACATTTATTAATTATTGAGTTAAAAAATAATATTCTTATTGTTCATTACTAACACTACTCTAGGTATTAATTGAAGCAATAAAAAAGGCTACTCTCATTTACTGAGGTAGCCTTTACTTTATCGATTAAAATAATTTATGGAATTGCTTCACTGGGTCGTATTTTTCAACTTCCTCAAAGCCTTTCAACTCCACTTTTATATCTCTTGTTTTTGCATTTAATTCAAAATCTTCAATTATTTCTAAAACGTCAGGGTGTATTGAATGATTTTTTGTAGCATCAATAATAACATGAGTATTATCAGGTAACTTATTAAATGTTCTCAGAATACTAGCCTTGTTTAAGAAACTAACATCTTCTGCCAACTGAATAATTATTGGTTCATTATCCTTAATATTATCAGGGTCTAAATGATATGGTATTTTAAAGTTATTCCATAAAATATTAATTATACCTACTGCCATACCTAGCCCGATACCTCTTAATAAATCTGTAAAAACAATACCTAAAATAGTTACAATAAAAGGTAAGAATAAAGACATATCTTTTTTATAAAGCTGAACAAACTGTTTAGGGTTTGTGAGTTTATAACCAATAACTAGAAGAATAGCAGCTAAACTTGCTAATGGTATAAGGTTTAATACCGATGGAATAATCATTACACAAACCAAAAGTAAAATACCATGGAAAAATGCAGATGCTTTAGATCTACCTCCAGATTGAATATTAGCAGATGAGCGTACAATTACTTGCGTTACAGGTAATCCTCCAATTAATCCAGAACACATATTTCCAATTCCCTGAGCTATTAATTCTCTGTTTGTGGGTGTTACTCTTTTCATTGGGTCTAATTTATCTGTTGCTTCTACAGATAAAAGTGTTTCTAAACTACCAACTACAGCCAATGTTAAGGCTACTACATATATTTTAGGTTCGGTAAATGCCGCAAAGTTTGGTGTAGTAAACTGATTTAGAAATTCTGATGCTGATGTTGCTACAGGAATTGTTACTAAATGTTCTGAAGTGATATCTAAAACTGGAATTGAATCAAAAAATAGATTTAATCCAATACCTAAACTTACAACTAACAACGGACCTGGTATATTAGATAAAAATGTCTTTTTGATAAAAGGCTTATCCCATGATATCAATATAATTAAAGACAATGCTGTAATAACCATTGCACCTGGTGTAACGGCATCCCACATATACCAAAGTTCACTTAAAGTATTATGGCCATCTACCTGAAAGAAAGAGAAATCGCCTTCTGGGTCTGCATCGTACCCAACTGCATGTGGTAATTGCTTTAAAAAGATTAATAAACCAATACCAGAAAGCATACCTTTAATTACAGAAGATGGAAAGTAATATCCTATTACTCCTGCCTTTACAATACCGAGTATAATCTGAATTACACCTGCAATTACTACTGCAAGTAAAAAATTTTCGAATGCACCTAAATCATTGATGGCATTAAGCACAATAACAGCCAAACCAGCAGCCGGACCACTTACGCCAAGTTGCGATCCACTAATTAATGATACAACTATACCGCCTATCATTCCGGCAATTATACCCGAAAATAACGGAGCGCCAGATGCTAAAGCAATTCCTAAACATAGGGGCATTGCTACTAAAAATACTACTACACTTGCAGGAAGGTCGTATCTTAGATTTGCTAAAAAATTTTGTTGTTGCTTCATCACAGTGTTTATTTTGTGCTAGTAACTGAGATACCTAGTTATTTTCAGAATAATCAGTTTTGGAGAGCTTTATCTCTTCTTAAATGAAAGTTCTAATATTAAAGAGATAATCACGATTAAGTTATTGATTTATTATTAATTAAGGTAAGGGTGTTGTTTTAATTATATCTAAAAATAGTACATTTCACACTTCAAACATAAGGTTTTCAATAATTTATTGATTGAAAATTATATTCTCGCATTCACTAACTGAATTAATAACAAAAATTAGTTCCTTTTTGTTGCATTAGCTATCAGATAACAATTTTTTATTTTCTAGAGAATAGCACATATTAATCATTTAAAAATCAATTACTTATAAAGTATTCAAAATTATATCTTTTCTAGTTAAATAGATCTTCTTTTCCTTTTATAAGGTTTTATTCCACAATAATTTTAAAAATCAAACTTGTAAAATGTTTATTTATTATAGCTTTGCAGAACATATAAATACGATAAACATGAATTTTTTATTAACAAGAACGCTTAGTGTTGCACTTGGAGTTGGTACATTACTAGCAACAAGTTGTGGAACACAAAAGCAAGAATCTGACACCTCTTCAGAAAAAGCTATCGACCTTTCTAACATGGATACTTCCATTAAGCCAGGCGATAATTTTTATGATTATGCCAATGGTGGATGGATGAAAAAAGCCGAAATCCCTGCAGATAGAGGTCGTTGGGGTAGTTTTGATGAGCTTCGTGAGAGAAACGAAAAAGCTACATTAGAGGTCTTAAACGAAGCAATTGCCTCTGGAAATCTAAAAGAAGGTAGCGACCAAATGAAAGCAGTGTATATGTACCAAAGTGGTATGGACTCTGTTTCTATTGAAAAGCTAGGTGTAAACCCTATCAAACCATATTTAAGTATGATTGATGGAATGAAATCTAAAAAAGACCTTCAAAAGGTTTTAGTAGATTTACACAAAAGCCAAACTTCTGCAATTTTTGGACCTGGTGTATTTCAAGATCTTAAAGACAGTAATAAACAATCTTTATACCTTGGATATGATGGATTAGGGTTACCAAACAAAGATTTTTATACTAAACAAGATTCTGCTTCAGTAGAAAAAAGAGCATTATATGTACAGCATATAGAAAATATGTTCGAGTTGGTAGGTACTAAAAATGCTAAAAAAGCTGCTAAAGATGTTTTTGATTTTGAAAACACGCTTGCAGAATATAACATGACTCCTGTTGAGGAAAGAGACCCAAGAAGTCAGTACAATCCTGTGACAGTTGCTCAATTGCAAAAAATGACAAAATCTATCAATTGGAAAAAGTACTTACAAAGTATTAATGTTCCTGCTGATACGATTATTGTTAATCATTTGCCTTACTTTGAACACCTTGATAACATTTTAGCAAAAACATCTTTACAAACAATTAAAGAGTATTTAAAATGGCATGTAATTCATGAGGCTGCTCCTTATTTAAGTAGTGATTTTGTAAACGAAGGTTTTGATTTCTACGGGAAGAAAATGCGTGGTTTAGAAGCAAATAGACCGCGTTGGAAACGTGTTTTAGGTACAACAAACAGTACTGTTGGTTTTGCATTAGGTAAGCTCTATGTAGAAAAAGAATTCCCTGAAGAAGCTAAAATAAAAGCAGATAAGATGGTTAATAACATCAAGGAAGCTTTTGCTGGACGTATTAAAAATTTGGATTGGATGAGTGCTGATACTAAAACGAAAGCACTAGAAAAATTACAAAGCTTTACGGTTAAAATTGGCTACCCTGATAAATGGGAAACTTATGAGAAACTAGAAGTATCAAAAGATAATTACTTCCAAAACCTTGTTAATTCAAGTATTTTAGAGTTCAATAAAAACATGGCCGAATTTGGTAAGCCTGTAGATAGAACTAAATGGGGTATGACTCCGCAAACGGTAAATGCATATTACAACCCTCTTTATAATGAGATTGTATTCCCTGCCGCAATTCTTCAGCCTCCTTTCTATAATTACAAAGCTGATGAAGCTGTAAATTATGGTGGTATTGGTGCTGTAATTGGTCACGAAATTTCACATGGTTTTGATGATTCTGGAAGAAGATTTGATGCACATGGCGAAATGAAAGATTGGTGGACTAAAGAAGATGGTGAAACTTTTTCTGGTAAAACAAAAATGGTTGTTGAGCAATACAATGCTTACGAACCAATTGAAGGTTTACACATTAATGGTGAACTTACTTTAGGAGAAAATATTGCTGATATTGGTGGTGTTGCCGTTGCTTATGATGGTTTACAACATTACTTATCTCTACAAAAAGAAAAGCCAGGTATGATAGACGGGTTTACGCAAGAACAACGTTTCTTCTTATCATGGGCTACTATTTGGAGAACTAAATCTAGAGAAGAAGCTTTAAGAAATCAAATCATGACAGACCCTCACTCGCCTGGTCAATACAGAGCAACGGGTCCTTTATCAGATTTTGATCCTTTCTACGAAGCGTTCAACGTTCAAGCAACTGATTCTATGTTTGTTGCTCCTGAAAATAGAGCAAAAGTTTGGTAGATTATCAAACCAATTTATAAAGTAGAAGAAAAGCATCATCTCAACTATTGAGGTGATGTTTTTTATTTGAGTTTGTAATACGATATTTACAAAACATACTAGTTATATAAATAACCAACCTAATACCAACATGAACAACTCTCTAAACTTAATAAGATCAATCATTTTCTTACTAACTATATTATTTTTGATCAATAGTTGCAATTCAACTAAAAACGAAGAACCTATTCAGCAACTCGATAACCTAAATATTGACATAGGCGATGGTTCTATTTTCAATCAAAGTAAATTTTCAACATCTTTTCAACAATGTTTTTTTATCACTTATTATAACTGGGAATCGAACTATACCAATGTAATTACGAACGGTAAAATTCAATCCACAATTATTACGGATAAAGGTTTTGGTTCTTTTAATAGTCAAAAAAAGATATTTAAACATAATTATAATACAGAAGGTATTATCACTTCCTCGGTAGAGGATAAAGTAATTTTCGATACAAGTGCACCTATTACCTTATTATATACTTACGATAATTTAGGGTATTTATCAACAATAACATTTAATAGAAAAGGTGTATACGAATTCAAAATCAATTTATTTTTTAATGATAAAGGACAAATTGTTAAGCAGGAAAATGACAGTGAAACAGAGACTTATCAGTATAATTCAAAAAATCAAATTATAAAATGTACCAAGGTTTCATATTGGTCTATAAATGATGAACAACAGAAGAAGGAAGATATTACAACTTATACTTTTTCTTTTGCAGATAATAAGGTCGTTCGGTACACAAAAACGTTTAACAATGAATCGACCTTTTCTACAGAATATACCTATGATAAAAAGGATAGAATTATTGAAGAGCATTATCTTATTGATGGTAAATTAGATTTCTATAAAAAGATGAAATACCAAGGAAATAATTTAATAATGAATGGTTTTAATAAAAATGATAAACCATCTTATGTAAATGTTTATGGTGTCACCCTTTCAGATTTAAAAAGCACTAAAAGGTACTTCTATGATTTTGCAGATGGAGATTTTCAATATACTACCACATTTTTGACTGGTAATAATGGTCGTATTGAATTTAAAGAAATCTATTATGGTACTATTGATAATATAGAACTCGTAGGTAAATCTCAAATTATGGAATACCACAATCTTAGTTTAAAAAAGACGAAAGAAAAAGTAATGAATGTAGACGGTTCAACACTTTATAATGTTGAATTTGAGATTAAACATAATGAAGAAGGTGGTAATTACTACATTGGAACGAAAACATTTTATGATGTTGATGGAAATGAAATCAGCACATCTGATATAAGTGAAGATTGGGTAACACAATTGGTAATTTAATCAAACACTAATAAATTAAAAAACAGGCTATACATTTTTAAAATTGTATAGCCTGTTTTTTTATTTCAAATCTATTGTAAAGGAGATGCATAAATATCTTTTATTTCATCTAAATACACTAATCTAATTTCTACTTGATTAAAACCTGCTTCTAGGAACGAATCAGTATGTGCTTGTTTAATAAATTCACAAAATTGTTGGTAAGTGGCTTTACCATCTTCCGTAGAGCTATATTCATTAAACATTGTAGGTGTCCATCCTAATTGTAGAGCAAGTTCTTTTAATTCTACTTCTACGTGAACAGTACTGCCTTTATAAGTGGCTTCACCAATCGAAAATTCTTGGTTAAACTTATTCATTAATTCCATTTTTGCAACATCTTCGGCTGCAGGTTCTTTTATTCTTTTAGCAAAAGCTGTATGTATAAATAAAAGTGAGATTATTATCGAAAGGAGTTTTATGGTAGTTTTCATATTATCTGTTTTAAGTTCATCATTGTTTCTATTTCTTTATATCTAAAAGGGGAAAATATCACTATAGCCCCCAGTCTAAATATGCTATAAAAACAAAAAGTGGTATTACCATCAACCCGTAGGTTAATTGTAATACCACTTTACTTATAAAAAGATAAACGGTCTACTTAGTTTAACTTCTCTAATAATTTTTCTGCTACTAACTCAGAAGATGCTGGATTCTGACCTGTAATTAACAAGCCATCTTCTACTGCATAAGGAGTCCAATCATCCCCTTTAGAATATATCCCACCATTTTCTTTTAGCATATCTTCTACTAAGAAAGGCACAATATCAGTTAACTGTACTGCATCTTCTTCTGAGTCTGAAAATCCAGTAACTTTTTTCCCTTTAACCAAAGGAGTTCCATCTTGTGCTTTTGTATCTTTAAAAATTGCAGGTGCATGGCAAACTGCAGATACAGGCTTACCTGCATTATAAAATGCTTCTATTAAAGCAATAGAATTTTTATCCGTTGCTAAATCCCATAACGGACCGTGTCCACCTGGATAGAAAACAGCATCATAATCTGCTTCATTTACCGTAGATAATTTTAATGTACTTGCCATTTGAGCAACTGCATCTTTATCTGCTTTAAAACGTTTTGTAGATTCCGTTTGCGATTCTGGGGCATCACTTTTAGGATCGAAAGGAGGCTGTCCACCTTTTGGAGATGCTAAAGTAATTTCTACACCTTTATCTTTTAAAAAGTAATAGGGAGAGGCAAATTCTTCTACCCAGAAACCTGTTTTTTCTCCAGTGTTTCCTAGTTGATCATGACTTGTTAAAACGAATAAAACTTTTTTTGCACTTCCCATAGTTTCTTTTGATTGTGATGAATTATCAGTTCCGCATGCTGTAAACATAAGAGCAGATAATACACCAATGAATAAATATTTTAAGTTGAGCATTTCTCTATATTTTTTGACAACACAAAACTCAATAATTTAATTCATTTTAAAAATTGATCTATGGTAAGAAAACACTATCCTCTAGCAATCTCTCTTCTAATTCTACTTAAACTCTCCGTGGTTATACCTAAGTAAGAAGCAATGTGGTAATTCTTGATATGCTTTTCTATTTGTGCATGAGTTTGCAAAAAATCGTTGTACTTATCCTTCGCTGTTTTTGATAAATTATTGATAATTCTTTTCTGAAAAGCACCAAAACTATGTTCCATCTTTTCTCTAAAAAAACGTTCTACTTTAGGTATTTCATCAAAAATTTCTTGTTGAGCAGTTCTTGTAAATTCTAAAACCGTGGTATTCTGTAAACTTTCAATGGTTAAAACAGCCCTACTACTTTCAAAAAAGGCAGTATAATCACTTATCCACCAATCATGAATTGCAAACTGAACGGTATGGTCTTTTTCGTGACTATCAATAAAGTAAGATCGTAAACAACCCTCTAATACATAAAACTGAGACAATGCCAGACCACCTTTAGATAATACTACATCACCTTTTTTAAGAGCTATCTTAGTACTCCTCTTTCCGATAAATAGAAGTTCCTCTTCTGTAAATTCTAAGCCTTCAAATATTTGTTTAATAGCGTCCATACACCGAAAATAACTATTTAAAATGAATTAAAAAGGCCAGATAACTTTCGCTACCCGACCTTAATCTAAGCTACCTTTAAGTAGTTGCTACTTGTATCTTATTAATCGTTCATTTCTACAGCATGACCAATACCTCTATACAGCTCTAATTCCCCTTCTAATTCTACAGCAATTACGGTTGCGTATTCGTCTGCGATATCTTTAGGAGTAAAAATTTGAATAATACCTGGTATTTCGTTCCATGGTGCAGAATCGATTACTTTATAATCTAATTCTTTATCTGAACCGACAACTCGAATTTTCTTCACCTTATTTTTTACACCTTTTAAAGAGGTAAATTCACTTGGGTTCTGGAAATTATATAAGTAAATAATCGTGCGGTCTTCCGACAAAGTAGTTGGTCCAAAATAATGTCCATATTCCATACCTGCTACCGTACCGTGTACCGCTTCGTCGTGTTTAGTAATCCATCTTCCTAAATCTTCTAATCTTTGTTTTTGCTCTTCTGCAATTTCTCCGTTAGGTTTAGGGCCAATGTTTAAGAGTAGGTTTCCTCCTTTTGCAATTGTTTCTACAAAAGTTTCTACAATATATTTAGATGATTTGTATTCTGTATCCGTAGGAAAATATCCCCAACTTGTATTCATTGTCATGCATAATTCCCAAGGTCTATCAGGCGTCATGATTGGAGGGTCTTGCTCTGGTGTATTGTAATCACCATATTGATTTAGGCGAGAATTTACAATTACATTTGGGTTCCAAGACAATAAAGAATCCTTGATTACCCTCGATGGCCATTCATCTGCTTTATGTTCCCAATCTCCATCAAACCACACTAAATCTGGCGTATAATTATCAAATAATTCACCCATCTGGTTCATATTAAATTTTTGAAAACGTTGCCAAGCAGTTAAATACTTTTCCGTTTTTCCTTGAGGATATAATTTTCTTAATGCTTTTTCATCTCTCGGAAATGTAATTGGAGAATAATCTGGGTGAGACCAATCGCATAAAGAGTAGTAGACACCAACTTTCATATCCTCTCCTCTTACTGCATTTACAAAAGGAGTATATAAATCTCTACCTGCTGCCGCATGATCTTTGGCATCTAGTTTACTGTATTTTGAGTCCCATAATGCCAGACCATCATGGTGTTTAGACGTCATTACTACGTAATCTGCTCCTATACTTTTAAATAATTTCGCCCACGCTTCTGGATCGTATTTTTCTGCAGTAAACTTTTCTCCTTGCTGCATGTAATCTTGCCAAGTAATCTTTTGATGATACATTGACCAAGACTCACTAATTCCATTTACTCCATAATACCCCCAATGAATAAAGACACCTAATTTTGCATCTTTGAACCATTCCATTCTTTCATCGGTAGTTTTAGCTTCTTGTGCAAAAATTGAAATTGATAATAAAGTAAATAACAGTGCTAGTATATTTTTTTTCATTTAAGTATTTGATTAATTAGGTTTTTATAAGTGTAAATCAAACAAAAATTAAAACAGTAAAAGATGACTTTATATGTTCTGCTTGTTAATGATTTATAAATAAAAAAACCATCCCTCAAAAAGAGATGGTTTTGTCTTATTACTAACTTATAAGATTAATGTTTTTTTACTATTGATAATGTAAATATGGTAGAAAAATTACTACTACTATTTCAAAAAAAAACATTCTAGTTTCGAAAAACGTCATATTATTTCATAACATTATAAACAATTCTAATCGCTGTATTATTTATCATTTTCTGATTAAAAAGAGCTGTCACTTCGAAAAAAAAGCATAAAAAAAAGTGATACACTTTTAGTATACCACTTTAGCTCATTTTTAATTTGCTAGTCTTTTAATCTCATTTTTAATTGTTTAGCTAGTACTAATTAAGATTAGCCTAGCACTATCATCTCATTTTTAATGGGCTAATTTTAAATACTTTTATTGTTGCTTTCTATACTACAAATGTGCGTCTTTTTATTTTAAGTTACTTTCAAAAAAGAACATTCTAGTTTCAAAAAACGCCATTAAATACTTTTTTATTTTACATCGTTTCTAAGTTTAGAAGGAGTGATATTAAAGTATTTTTTAAACCCATCAGAAAAATGAGCCGTATTGCTAAACCCTAAATCTAATGCTATAGATGTTATTGGTTCTGTAGTATTCCTTACTTTCTGATAGGCTTTAACATAACGTTGTTGCATTATATATTGATGAATAGGCATACCTACAACTTGTTTAAAATTGCTTCTTAGTTTAGTTGTACTAACGCCATATTGCTTTGTTAAATCATCAATTTTAGGTGGGTTTACTAAGTTCTCAGAAAGTTGTTTCTTAATTGTCATGATAATATCATAATCAGGCCTCATCAAAGTCAATTTCTCGCTTTCTTTCCCCTCTTTCATTAACTCCACTAAAAAAAGATAACTCAGCTCTATACTTTTAGATAATGTAAAGGCTATTTTTCCAAAATCGACATCCTTATATCCAAAAATTTCATCAATACATTTCTCCATAGATGTATTGATTGCAGTGGTAACCAACCAAGGGTCTTTACTTCTAAAAAGTGTATCTAAATGAGAAAATCTATTCTTCGTTATTTTATCCCACTCCGAAAAAGGTACCCTGATCGAAATCCATTTTAATTTTTGATCTTTCTTTAATTCAAAAACTATTGGATGGTAGGTATTGCAAAGAATTGCTCCTTTTTTGTGTTTAGGCCCTAAAGAAATCTGTCCATCTTGTGCACTTGGCAATGTAAGTTCTGAGTCGACTACAAAACGAGCCAGCAATGTTGGTTCTTCATCTTGTGCAAGTTCGATGATTACATCATCTCTAAAAACTATTTCATTAACGGCAACAGTAATTCCAAAAATATCTTGATAATAAGAGATATCCATTTTTACCTCATCGTCATCTATTTTTAATGTATCATCGGTCCATGTACCATTAAAATCTTTTGTAAAAGATACATATAGATCTCTTAGAGATTTGCCTTTAAAAGAATATTTTTTCAAGTAGAATTAAGTTTAATCATTAATAAGTATTCTTTCAATGTAATAATTATCACATAGTTTTTAATCTGAATACTCTAGTTTTACTACTCACAATATACATCATGAATTTCATTATTAGATATAAGAGAACTTTTATTGGGTTATTGATAGGATCAATTCTCGGTTATATGTATTACTTTTACATTGGTTGTACAAGTGGCACCTGCCCCATTACGTCTAATCCTATTATCTCTGTTTTATATGGAGGATTAATAGGAAGCGTATTTTCACATAAAAAAAATGATAAATAAATTATTTAATAGCGATTTGCTACACGGATGGACACTTACTAGAATTTTGTGGTTAATCTTAAGCTTGGCCATTCTAATTCCTTCTGTTATGGATAAAGAAATTGTTGGAATTCTTCTAGGAGGATATTTTACAGCAATGGGTATTTTTAAATTAGGTTGCCAATCTAGTGCATCGTGTTGTGGAGGTGAATGTAATACTTCACAAAAAGAAGAAAAGTAAAAAAGGTTGATTAAAGCTTTTATTGCTCTAATCAACCTCTATATATTTTATATTAGATTACTCTAAATCTAGTACGTTTCATTACCAGGATTACCGTATTCTGGATCAACACCTGGATTATCATAACCTGGGTCTACTGGTTCTGCAGGGTTTTCATAACCTGGATCTATCGGTTCAACTTCATCGTTGCTTTCATTACATGAAAATAAGAACATTCCTAATAGCATTGGTAAGATAAACTTTTTCATAATTGTAGTATTTTAAATATTAGTGTTTTTCAATTTTAGAATCAGATAATCAACAAGTTATTTTCTGATTACAATCTATATAACGCTAATAAATCACCTCCCGATTTCCGAAATAGGGTCAGAATATACCTAAAAAAGACCAAATGTTAGATATTAACCATTTAATATTAAAAAACGACTTTAATTCTCTTTTCTACTTTCCCAGTTATCTGTTCTAAAGGGAAAAACAGGTAAACCCGATACTCCATATAAGTTTGCTTTAGAGAAATTCTTAAATGCATATCTAATTGCTACAGGCTTTGTTACTTTATCAGACGTTACAACAACTGCTACTTTTTTATTATTTATTCTTGCTGTTGCCGGATAAAAAACTTGGTCTTCTCCTGCTATTTCAAATCCTGTTATTTCTTTACTAAAAGATGTAATTCCATTGGGAGCATCTTTAAAAGAAACTTTTACCTTATCACCATTAATAGAAAATTCTTTAAAAGACGGACCTACAGCATCAATTCCTTTAAAGTCATAGTCATTTGCTAATGCCAATAGTGCTAATCTATCTCCAACTTCTTTTTTTCTAGGAGGATGTATATAATGTAAGTCTCCTAAATCTACCGTAGATACAATGCCTGTATTTTTAACATGAGTAGTTACTTTAAATTGATTTTCTCTCAATCTTGCTGCTGCATCTCCTCCTTTTTTATAAATGAAAGGAGCAATTTCTACTTGATAAAATGGAAAATCACCTTGGTTCCATTCTGCTCTCCAACTATTGATTAAAGCACTTAATACCTTTGTATATTGTGCCGCCTCCATTTTATTTGATTCACCTTGATACCATATTACTCCTTTAATAGAATAGCCTACCAATGGATAAATCATATGGTTATAAAATACAGATGGCGTTAACCCTGTATCTTTTGTTGGAATTAACGCATTATCCTCAGGTACTTTCTTTTTACTTACTGTAGCTAGTGTTTTTTCACTCATCCAACATTCGGCCTGTGTTGCTCCCCTAGAAGAATTAATTAAACCCACGGGTACATTAATATAGTCTGCAATGTTTTTTCCAAAGAAATAAGCTACTGCACTAAAATTTCTAGCTGTTAAAGATGTGGCTACTTTCCACTCTCCTTCTAAACTATTTTGTGTTTTTATACCATAAGATGGCTTAACAGTAAATAACCGTATATGATTTGGTTTACTTGCCTCTAATATCATTTCTGCACTTCCTATTATTGGTTGGTTCTTATTACCTTTTAGCGGCATTTGCATATTTGATTGACCAGACGCTAACCAAACTTCTCCAATAAGCACATCTGATAGATGTATTTCTGAAGATCCGACAACAGTAACTATATAAGGCGTAAAACTACCTTTTGGAGTTGGTAGTTCTACTGTCCATTTTCCTTCTTTAGATGTTTTGGTAATAATGTCTTCACCCCAGCTTCCCGAAACTGTAACTTTAGTTTTTGGTTTATCAACTCCCCAAATCTTAACATTAGATTGTTGTTGTAAAACCATATGATCAGTAAACATACTCCCCACTTTAGTTTGTCCGAAGGAGATAGTTGCTATTAATAATGCTAATACGGTAGATAATAATTTTGCTTTCATTTCAATCTCAATAATTATAAAAAATACTTTTTTCATATATAGGGAATACTAAAATAGTTATCAGGAACTTGGTAAAAGTACAATGCTCAAAATAGGTCATGAAAAGACTGATTTATATCAACAAAAGACGCACTAACAACATTCTGAGATTTTTTTGTAATATATTTAGATTACAGACTACTCAAGAAGTGATCAACAAACATCATTTCAATATTTATTTAAAACTACTTATATGAAAAAGTACTTCATTATTTTATTTGCAGTATTGACTACGCTTACTGCCTTCGGACAACAAAAGAAAAACGGAAAGCAAAAGAAATCAGCTTTTTTTGCAACTGAATTTGCTCAAGAATTCAGCTTATCTAAAGAGGTAGAAACAAAAGTCTACGAGATTAAATTATCTCAGATGGATGAGGCTCAGGTTGTTTTTAAAGCTAAAAAAAGTAACGAGATCACACCTGAAGAAGCAAAAGCTCAACTCAAAGTCATCAACAAAAAGTATAGCAAAATGATTTTGATTGAATCAAAAGTCAATCAAAAAGAATACTATGCATTTGTAAAAGAGCTTCAACCAAAAATGAAGGAAGTAAAATAACTTCATTTTTAATTCAATAGGTAAGAGAGTAGTTAATGCGTTAGCTACTCTTTTTTATTGCCAACTATTTAAATGTCATAACACTATTCTCTATATAAATCTTTATCGGTTGCTTAACTTTGCATATAAATACAGATCAAATAGTAGGATTGTACTCTGCAACCTACCTAAAAATATAGATTATATCTTATGGATATTAGTAACAAATCAAATAGAGATATCTTTTTTGAGCATCAAGCTCAGACATCACCTTATCCTTTAGGTATTGAGATAGATTATGCAAAAGGTGTATATATGTATGATACTAATGGTAAAGCATATATGGATCTAATTTCTGGTATTGCTGTAAATAATTTGGGGCATGGTCATCCTAAAATTATAAAAGCAATTAAAGACCAAGTAGATAAATATTTATTTGTGATGGTGTATGGTGAGATGGTACAGAAACCTCAAATTGAATTAACTAAAAGTCTTTTATCTGTACTACCAAGCACATTAAATAGTACTTATTTTGTCAACTCTGGTACAGAAGCGAACGAGGCTGCTTTAAAGCTTGCCAAAAGATATACGGGAAGGACAGAACTTGTGAGCTTTAAGAAATCCTACCATGGTAATACACATGGCTCTTTAAGTGTATCTGGTAATGAAATAAAGAAAAATGCATTCCGTCCTTTGTTGCCTGATGTCCGTTTTATTGAATTTAATGTTGAAGCAGATTTACAACAAATTACAGAGCGTACTGCCGGTGTAATTGTTGAGCCAATACAAGGAGATGCCGGTGTAAGAATACCATCAGTAAATTATATGAAAGCACTCCGCAAACGTTGTGATGAAGTAGGTGCTCAATTAATTTTTGATGAAATTCAGACAGGGTTCGGACGAACAGGGAAGTTCTTTGCTTTCGAACATTTTGATGTAGTTCCAGATATTTTAACTATTGCTAAAGGCATGGCTGGAGGTATGGCAATGGGCTGCTTTATTTCTTCTGCTGATAAAATGAAGGTGTTATCTCATGATCCAATTTTAGGACATATTACTACTTTTGGAGGCCATCCTGTTTGTTGTGCTGCATCTAACGCTGTTATCAATACATTAATTGATGATAAAATTATTGAAGATGTTGAACGTAAAGGGCAGCGAATAGAAGATCAATTAAAAGGACATCCTGCTATTAAAGAAATTAGACGAAAAGGGTTAATGTTTGCCATAGATATGGAAAACTTTGAGCTTGTAAACAACGTCGTTACTACTTGTATTGACAAGGGTGTTATTACATATTGGTTTCTTTCTACGCCGTATGCGTTTAGAATAGCTCCTCCTTTAACTATTTCAGATAATGAAATTGATACAGCTTGTAAAATTATTTTAGAAGCTATTGATAGTCATATTTAAACTAAAAAAAACAGGAAGTCGAGCAATCAACTTCCTGTTTCAACACCTAAATTAGAAACAACTTATTGCTTCTCTAGTACTCACACAACAACTAATTTTAGTTGGCTTCCAACACATTGTACTCTTCTAATACAACACCTTGCATTGGAGCAAATAAATTTGTTATACCCTCGTTTTTTTCTGCTTCTTCTTCCATATCTACCCAAACTTCATAATCAAATTCGGATAAAATATCACTTATAACCTCTCTATATTCTCTTTTTGTCTTATTTTTTAGATCAACTATTTTTTTAGGTTGATCTCCATACTTTTGAATGTTTTTAATATTTGTAGTAAACTTTGTACTCGCTGCTAAACGCCACATCATTTGTTGTTTATCATCTAATAAAAACCTTCTTCTCATGTTGTCCATTTCTTGATCTAAAATGATATTCTGAAATGCTCTACTCAACTTATCATCTTGTGTAGAATAGCTATTTGTTAACCAATCTGTTCTTCTCGGACTTTCAATTATTTCTTTTTCAGTAATAAGCCTCAATACAACTGCTTTTTTGCGTTTTACCTGTACTTTAACTTCTCCTGTTTTTAATGGAGCATAATGTACATTTAACCCTGCCTTTCCTTTACCTAAATAATGTCCGTTACAATAAATATCTGCAGGCTCTTTTAAAATTGAAATAACTTCAATACTATCACTTTCTATTAACGGTTTAAACTCTATAGTTGGTCTTACCTCAATACCCCCATAGCCCATCTGATTAATGCTATATTGCTTAAAAGATACAATTGCAATTTCATTATTTACAGGATTCTGGTTGTACCATAAGTCTTTATAATATTTTAATAAAATACCATAACTAAAACCATGGTGCACCTCTGGTGAAATATGAGAACCTGACGAATACTTATTCCAAGAAGATAGCATTATTAAAGATGCATCTCTTTCTACAGCCTTACTTAATAAATCTCTGTATGTAGACGTTAATTTGAAATTCTGCCCAAGAACATAAGTATCCTCATGGCTTATTTCCTTTGCTTTCTGAGAATTAGATTTAATTGATTTACCGGTCTGTTTAGAAAATAATTGAGTACCTAAATGATCTGCCATTACTTCTTGAATAAATGGTCTATTTCTCTCTTTACAAATTTCTCTAACACGTTCAATTCTTTCATTATATGCCTGACTATAAGTTATGGTAGATACAGCAGGGAAATAATCTAAGATCATATTTGTGTATGTTCCATTTTCAGGATAAGATGTAGAATACACAAATGCAATTTTCTCTCTTACATTTAAACGAATCTCTTCAAACTCTTTCGCTATCTTTTTAATAATGTTAGGGTTATTTAAATAAAAATCAACATTATTAGCACTCATTCCTTCTTTGATTATACATTCAGGGCTTAAAGTAAAAATTACTACTCTTCCATCAGGAGACTTTAACCAATGTTCTGAATGATCTGTCTTTTCAAACATTTCTAATAAACGGTCTGTAGCTACTTTTTTAAGCTGAGATGATGGAACGCTTTTCTGTTTATAAAACATTAAATTTAAAGTAAATTTAAAATCTATTTCTCGTTCTTTTGCTACTTTAAAATAGGTCTCTATTACCTTTACAAACTTATCTATATAATGTTTATTTCCATTTACGAAAATGGTGAATTTAAAGCCATCAATACCCATTGATTTTGCTGTCAACATTTCGAATGCTACAGACTCTTCAAGAGACATCGGATTAAACATTTCTGATACCATTGGGGTATACGTTTTGTATTTCCCTCTTAGTTTATCGATATCTTTACCTTGTAACCCTTCGTATTTCATTTCTGAAAGAAGCCCTAAATCTCTACTAAAGTTATATACTGGTTGGCATTCTGCAATTACAAGTTTTTTACTAAAAAGAGGTAAGTCTAATTCGCTATTGTTAGGTTGAGCAACGATTGATAATGAGAAAAAAAGAAATAAAAATAAGTGTAGTAGTTTTTTCATTATTTTCTGTTTTTTTGAGTTATTAAAGTAGTAGTTAATTAGTATAACAATGATGCAATCTATAACCTGTAGTCATTTATAATGGATAATATACTCTCAAAAAAGAACACAAAACCGTTTTATGATACTTTTTAAATAACACAATGAAATTTATAAACATAAAAAATAGGAAGCTGAGAATATCAACTTCCTATCTAAAAAATTTGAGACTAAACTATTAAATGGATAGTCTCTACAACCTGAATCACACAACAAATATTAGTTTGCTTCCAATACATTGTACTCTTCTATAACAGTACCTAGTAAAGGTGCATTTAGATCTGTAATACCAACATTTTTCTCTGCTTCATCTTCCATATCTATCCACACCTTGTAATCAAATTCAGTAAGAATTTTTTCAACGGATGCTCTATATTCCTTCTTAGATTTTAATGCTAGTTGCTGATATTTTTCCGGCTGATCGCCATATTTCTGAATATTTTTAATATTTGTAGTAAACTTTTCATGGGCAGCTAATCTCCACAAAGACTGTTGGCTAGCATCAATCAAAAACCTTCTCTTCATGTTTTCCATCTCTTTATCTAAAATCAAGTTCTGCATTACATTTAACATTACGTGATCTTGAGTTGAATAACTATTCGTTTGCCAATCTGTTCTTGTTGGTGATTTTACAATTGGTTTTACTGTTTCTATTTTTAGAATAGTAGATCCACCTCTTTTTACAGAAACCTTTACAATTCCCATTTCTAAAGGAGCATAGTTTACATTAATACCCACTTTTCCTGCTCCTAAATAATTTCCATTACAATAAATATCTGCCTTAGCATTTAAAATAGTAATTACTTCTATACTATCTAGTTCTTCAAAAGGAGAATACTCCATACCTTTTCTCAATTCAATACCTCCAGATGCCATTGAAGCTTTAGAATATTGCTTGTATGAAACCATAGCTGTTTCTTTTATTGAAGCACTTTTTCCTTTTTGCCAAATTTCCTTATAATACTTTAATAAAATACCATAGCTAAAGCCATGATGTACTTCTGGAGAAACTTGAGAACCTTCATCATAACAATTCCAAGATGACAAACTGATAAAGTCTGCACCTCTATTGATTGACTCTTCTAATAAGTTTCTGTAAGAAGTTGTTTGTTTAATTGAGGGTACAAGTAGCATAGTATTTTTATATGAAACCTCTTTTGATAAAGACGAGTTTTCATTAATTTTTTTACCAGTTTCTTTCACCATAAGTTGTGACCCAACTTGATCTGTAAAAACTTCTTGTATATATACTCTACCTCTTTTCTTACATACTTTCTGCAAAGATTTTATATTAGGTTGAAATACTTGAGCATAAATATTTGCAGAAACTGCAGGAAAATAATCTAAAATTTGATTCGTAAATATTTGGCTACCTGGAAATGAAGTATTGTAAATAAAAGCAATTTTTTCTCCCACACCTGTTTCTACATCCATATAAGCAGCTGCTATACGCTTTATTTTTGATGGGTCGTTAATATATTCTTTAGGTCCTTTAAATTTCCAGAAGTCTTTTATGATAAGTTCTGGTTTTGATGTAAAAAGGGTAATTCTTCCATCAGGTGTTTTTAACCAATTGTCTGACAAATCTGTTGAGCTAAATAATTCCGAAATGCGGTAAACTAATAACCTTTTTATTTCATTTTCATCAAAAGATTTATTTTTTTGATTAATTAAAACCAATGAAAATTTAAAATCGATATTTTCTTTATTTGCTACTTTAAAATAAGCATTAATAACTTTTACAAATTTGTCTAAATAATAGCGATTACCTGTAACGTAGAATATAAATTTAAAACCATCTATACCCATTTCTTTTGCTGCTCGCATTTCATATTCTACAGACTCTTCTAAAGACATTGGGTTTGACATTTCAGACACCATTGGAGTATATGTTCTATACCTACCATTTAAACTATCTAAATCATTTCCTTGTAGCTTATCGTATTTCATGGCTCTCAGCAGCCCTAAATCTCTACTAAAATTATAGAGGGGTTGATTTCTTGCCATTACCAGCTTTTTATTAAAAAGAGGTAAGCTTAAATCTGTTTGTGCAAAAGTAGTAGTAGTAGTACTAAAACATAAGTGTAACAACACTAGAGTAAGTAATCTTAAAAATTGTTTCATTTTATTTGTTGTGCTAATAATTAGAATTATGGTTCACTTTAATAGTAGTTCACATCATCTCTGGAAGAATCCATTTTCAAGATAGAGTAACATTACTAAAATGATATCCTTTTTAAGCACATTCAACAAATTAGTATTTATAGAGGTCAAAAAAGTACTTATATATAAAAAATCACCTTTTAAAATTTAAATTTTAAAAGGTGATTTTCATTGTATTAAAGAATGGTTTAAACATTTTCAATTTCCCATTGTAGCATTTGCTCTTTCAACCATTTAGATGCCTTGTTCCATTTTTTCTTTTTAAGATTGTTATTGATAATTGTAGCTAGAGCTTGCTCTTTTGTCTGGATGTTTTGTGTTGCAGTCATAATCAAAAAATTAAATAAGTATTTATATTACTTCCGCAATCTAGTACTCCTAACACAGATGTGAGGCTAAAAATTGATCAAATAATAGCAAAAATTAATTGCTTGCTAAAAAAATGACAATTTGATACTATTTCTGAACTCAGGTGAACAAATATTCAACTTTCAAAATATTTCCCTTACCCTATATTATTCATTTACCCCTCTAAATGAACCATTTCTCTCAATTGATCATCATTTAGATTACCAATCCACGTTTCTCCTTCAGCAATAGACATGTCAGAAAGTTCTTTTTTATGTTGAAGCATCACATCAATTTTCTCTTCAATTGTACCTTTACATAACATTCTGTGCACAATAACATTCTTCTTTTGTCCAATTCTATATGCTCTATCTGTTGCTTGTGCTTCTACAGCAGGGTTCCACCATAAATCAAAATGTACCACATGGTTTGCCTGCGTAAGATTTAAACCTGTACCTGCCGCTTTTAAAGACAGTAGAAAAATGTTTTCAGTACGCATTGTCTGGAACTGATCTACCATCTTATCCCTTTCTTTTCTAGAGTTACCACCATGTAAAAAGAGGGGTTTCTTTCCGTATCGCTGTTCAATCCATTCTTGTAATAAAGTACCCATAAGTTTATATTGTGTAAATATCAGTACTTTTTCACCCTTTTCTCTTACTTGATCTAGAACTTCAAAAAGGCGGTTTACTTTCGTTGAATCTTCTGCAGGTAAAACGGGGTCTTTTAAAAATAATTGAGGATGATTACAAATTTGTTTCAATCCCATCATCATTTTTAAAACCAATCCTTTTTTAGCTTTCCCATCATTTTCAGCAATTTCTTTCATGGCACTATCTACTAGTTCCTTATAAATAACTGTTTGGGCAGGTGATAAATTAATGTATTGGTTTTTCTCAATCTTATCTGGTAAATCAGATATAATAGATTTATCAGTCTTTAATCTCCTTAATATAAAGGGTTGCGTAATTCTTTTAAAATAATCAAGTACTTCAAAATCTCTTGATTTTTGAATAGGTTGTGCTATCGTCTTAGTGAAATTAGATAAAGTACCTAGATATCCTTTATTTACAAAATCCATCACACTCCAATATTCAGATAACCTATTTTCTACAGGAGTACCACTCATACCTATATAGGTATCAGCTTTAATACTTTTAATTATTTTAGTCTGTTGGGCACTTGGGTTCTTGATATTCTGTGCTTCATCAATTACCATTACTCCCCACTTTATTTTTTTTAGGGCTTTCTCTTCTGTTCTCGCTAATCCGTACGTTGTTATAAGAACATCAAATTCCTTTTCTAATTTTCTATTCGTTCCATGAAATACCGAGGCATTTAGACCTGGAGCAAACCTAATTATTTCTTTTTGCCAATTGGTTAGTAAACTTGTAGGTACAATTACCAATGCTTTTTTCTTTTCTAAAGCTCCTTCTTCTTTTAATTTTAATAATAACGTAATTACCTGCAATGTTTTTCCTAACCCCATATCGTCTGCAATGAGGCTACCAAAACCAACTTTAGTATTTTTGTACATCCATTTAAAACCTTTTTCCTGATAAGGTCTTAAGGTAGCTTTTAATGCCGCTGGTAAAAGTACATTTCTATCTAATGTTAACTCTTTTATGTAGTCCTTTAACTCATCTGTAAAGGTTAAACTCTTCCCTTCAATTTCTTCAGAGAAAAGAGCTTGGGTCATTTGATGTGGTTTAAATTTAGGAGGAGTATCAATTTCCTTTAATAATTCTAGAATTGCTGCTTTATCAAAATGTATGTACTCATTTTTAACTTTTACAATACCCGATAGGTCTGCATATTTAGCTAAAAATTCTTCTTTAGAAATGGATAAATCACCAATTACAACATCCCAATCAAATACTAATAATTGTTGTATACCCATAAAACTTTTCTCTCCCTCATCTGGAACACCTTCTACTGCTGCTCGAATAGACAATGAGGGTTGAATAAGTTTCTTTAAAGCTTTTGGCATTAACAAGGAAATACCTAAAAGTTCTATTACTGGAAAAATTTCGAATAGAACGGTTACAATTTCTTCCTTATCATACATTAATGGCTGCTTACCTTTAGAAAAAATATGCGTTTCTAAATCTGGATATTGTGCTGCAATAATCTGTAAATCCTGTAAAACATCATATTTATAACTACTATAAGCTATATCATTCCAAAAAACAGGCAATGAAATTGGTGCTTCTGTATTCTCTTTTGTTGTAATTACGACACGTACAAAGTAATGTTCCTCTTCTTCTAATAACTGAATTGCAGGTACAAACTCTTTGTGCGTAATAGAAAACACCTTTAACCAATGCTGAATATTTTTAGGTACTTCTGTTTTACCAACTTGCTGGAAAGAATTTGGTAATCCTTCAAAAAACAAATTAGAAATTTCTTCTTCTGGAGTGATAAACCCTGCCGATATTTTTTCTATTTCATGTTGAATAAAAAGATGGCATAAATTATTGACAACTTCTTCTGCTGGCAGAAAACGCATTCCCTCATTAGTTTTCACAATTAGTTTATCGAGCTCAATAGCTGCGGTAAACTGTTTGATTAAATCGCTAACAGATTTTTCAAAACTAGCAGGTACCCACTCAATAAAGTAGACTTCTTCATTCTTTAAAAGCCTTGGAACAAATGCTCCCTTTTCCATCAATTGATTACAAAAAATAGAAATCTCTTTTAACTGACGTACAAAAGTGGGCATTTCTACAAGTTCATCATCAGAAAGTACTTCTATAAGCTCAATAACATCAGAGGCAGTTGCTTTTCTTCCATTAAAAAATGAAATATAACTTTCCTCTTCGTACGAAAAACAATCCCATAATTGAAGTTGTAGATCAAGAATTAGATATAACTCTTCCGTATTTTTCAACTTATTGATTAATACCTCATTTCGTTCCAAAGTAACACTACCTTTTAAGGCATTTCGTTTCACTTTTAAGTAAAGTTTTTGAAGTAGTTCTTTAAAATTTGCGGTACAGAATAAAGGTGCATCAGCTAATAAAGAAAATAAGGAAGTGGTAAGTGGAGTTATTTTAGAAAAATCTATATTTTCTGTAGTAGATGTAACTGTGGTATTGGCAGTATCACTTAATAATAAATTGATATCTATTATTGGATCCGAAGATAAACTAGTAATGCCTGTTGCTTTTGCAAGTTCTTTTTTTAAATCGAGCCCTTTCCACTCAAAAAGTAAAAACGGGTTTTTATCAACTTCTTGTGTGAGAACATATATTACAGCAGCAAGGTGCTTGCAAGGAACGGCCATATCTGGGCAATTACAATGCATTGATAAATCATTCCAAGAAGCAGGAAATAAAGAAATTTCTAAGGATTCTAGTACTTTTTCTACAGATTGGCTCATCTGTCCAGAAAGTAATTTTACAACCACAAGTTCATTCTCTAATAGATGTTGAACTAGCGTTTCTTTTTCCTTTTTAGTAAAAGGTATAAGTTCTATTTTTTGCTTATACCAATTATGGTAAGAGCCTTCTACAGTAGACGTTATTTTAGTGGTAGAATGATCTAATTTTTCTACTGCACCTTTATTTGCATACGTTTTTCCTCTGGGTAACCTATTGCTCCAATCTATATCAGTTAAAGCATTTAACCATTGCTTTCCCCACCATGTTTTACCGTATACAATCCTTGCCATAAATGTTTATTCTAATTTTATTACAAAGATATTAAGATCATTTATAAATGCTCTAAAATTAATAGTAGATTATCTATTTCTATATCTGCAACAGTAGTTTCTGTACCAAAATAAATTGTTGGTAAACCGTATTCTTTTGCTCCTTTAATATCTGTTATAGGGTTATCTCCTATCATAATAGAATTTTCTTTTGATGCTCCTGCTTGTTGCAATGCAAAATCAAAAATTTCTGCAGATGGTTTTTTATGTCCGCAAGATTCTGAGGTAACCACTGTAGAAAAATACTGACCTATACCTGTAGTTTCTAGCTTTACAGCTTGCGTAGCATCAAAACCATTTGATAAAATATGCATAGTATATTTTCCTTCTAAAGAAGATAGTAATTCTCTAGTACCCGGTATTAAATTGGGTTTTCTTGGGCATATTTCTAAGTATTCTTGCCCTATTGTTGGAGGAGTGGTAGTTGGGTCTAAACCAATCGTTGTAAAAGTCATAGGAAAGCGTCTATCTCGAATTTCTTCTTTTGTCACTTTACTAAAATTATACAATTCCCATAGTTCAAAGTTTGCTTTTCTATATGCTGATAAGAAATCTTGAAGTGCTACATTTCCATCTCCAATACCATATTTATGGAAAAGGTGAGTAAGTGTTTCTTCAGAGTTTTTTTCAAAATCCCACAATGTGTGGTCTAAATCAAAAAATATATGTTCAACTGTATCTTTATTCATACTTATATCTTTATACCTATCACTAATACATCATCTACTTGATCATAAGAACCTTTCCACTCATTAAATGAATTTCGTATAACCTTATATTGTTGGTTTGTATCCATTTCAGATATTTCATCCAATAATATTTTAAAGTTTTTATGCATTAATTTTTTCCCTTTTTTCCCACCAAATTGGTCTTTAAAACCATCTGTAGATAAATACAATGTATCTCCTTCTTTTACTTTAACAATAGTATCTGTAAAAGTTGTATTCTGTTCTTCTCCTACTGCTTTTTTTACAGTATTGAAGAGTTTTAAGCTATTGTCTTGTTTTAAATAAACTTTTGCTCTTGCACCACTAAATTCAATTTCCTCTTTATCTAAATGGTAAGCAACCACAGAAATATCCATTCCGTCTTGAATATAATTTGATAAATCTTTTAAAAGGGCAATAAACCTATTATTAATTTTATATAAGATTTCAGATGGCTTTCTTACACCTTCAATATTTATGATATATTCTAAACTTGCTACACCAAGAACAGATAAAAAAGCACCTGGTACACCATGTCCAGTACAATCTGCACAGACTACATACTTAATGTTATCTACCTCATATACCCAATAAAAATCTCCTGATACTTGGTCTTTGGGTTTAAAGAATATAAAATGATCCCCTAAGAGTTCATCCAACTTATCTTTAGAAGGAAGCATTGATGATTGTAATCCTTTAGCATAACGAATACTTTCATGCAATTTATTATTTGTAGAAGTGAGCTGTTCTTTCTGTACATTCACTACTTCTAAAGCGATTGATAAATCTGTATTCTTTTTTTCTATTTCTTTTTTCTGATGGTTAACAATACCTAAACTATCTTCTAATTCTAAGTTTAAAATTTTAGATTTTCTAAACGATTTATTGAGGTAACTAATTAGTATTATCAATAAAATTAAACTTAATGACGATATAAATAATAGTGTTCTTTGGTAGAGTAATAGTTGCTTTGTCTGCTCTGCTGCTAGTTTTAAGGCTTTATTTTCGTCTTCTGTTTTACCGACTTCAAAACCTAAAAGAATATCAGCTACTTCTATACTCGCCTTAATACTGTCCGCTTTCTCATCAATTTCTAGAAAACTAGATAACTGAATATTGGCTTTTCTATACTGATGTGTTTTTGTATAAATATCAGCTAATCCCTTTTTGGCTATTGTTTGATCTTTTAAACTTTTTCTTTCTTCTGCAATGGCTAAACCTTCTTTATAAAGCTTCTCTGCTTTAGTATATTTTTTTATCTTTTTATAAAAATGTGCTTTTAAGATCAAAAACTCTGAAGACCAGCTATCTATCTTATTTTCAGTATATAATTTTTGAGCAAGGTTAATATACGTCTTAGCAGAATCTAATTTATCATACTCCAAATAGCTATCTGCAATATTAATACAGGATTCTAATAAATGTTTTGGCGTACCATGTTGTTGCCTTATTAAATAACTCTGTTTAAAATATTTAATTGATTTTCCGTACGCTTGCTTTTCCTTATAAACAATACCAATATTATTAACTGCATTTGATTGCCTTTTGGGCTTATCATCTTCTAAAGCAAGGTTATATGCTTTATTATAATAACTAATTGCTCTATCGTACTGTTTTGTACCTAAAAGTATACTTCCTATTAGGGTATAGATATTACTTAGTTTTGAATTACTCTTAGCTTCTAAAGCATATTTTTCAGCCAAAATTAAATTACGCATTGCTGTTTTTTCATACTGCATATTATGGTAAATATTACCAAGGTTAGTATACGTCATACATAATTCATAGGGAGTTCTACCAGGGTCTGTAGCAAGTAGATAGTATTTCTGAGCACTGTCATAATTTATATTTAAACCATGATAATAAACACCTAAATAATGAGCCGATTTTCCTGCTCTGCTTATATCATTAATTTGGTTTGAAAGACGTAATGCTTCTTTTGCAAAATAGGCTGCACTGTCACTTCTTTGTTTGTAATGTGAGTAAAACTGTTCCAACTGCTGATCTATAATAACTGTATCGCTTAATACAGTAGTTAAACTATCTGATGGACCAAATAAAAAGAGAAGTACTATAAATGAAACACTCAACTTTATTGACTTTTGTAGTAGGTAACCGAATAGAAGATTTTCAAATTTTGCTTCAAGCTATTAAAAGATTTAGGAGATTAAATACATAAAATGTATTTTCTAAGAAATATTAACATGTATTATTCTTAATTACATGATAAATATCATTTATGCGTAGGATGGACACTAATTTATTAAGAAGTCTTTTATTACCTTTGCACAAAATTGATATACCATTGGTCTTCGATTTATAATTCAATAAATACAATATGGCACAAGTAGAAATGGTTCTTCCAGCAATGGGAGAAGGTGTTATGGAAGCTACAGTTTTAGAATGGCTTAAAGAAGAAGGCGATTCTATTACATTAGATGAATCGGTTGTTGAAGTAGCAACGGATAAAGTAGATACAGAAGTACCTGCTACTGTAGAAGGAATAATAAAGAAAATATTAGTTACTAAAGACGATGTTGTTCAGATTGGAGCTGCCATTGCAATTGTAGAAATTGCAGGTGAGGATAATGCTGAAACAGAAGCAAAAGTAACTACTACAAATAGTGCAGTAGAGAATACTATTGTACATGCTAATAATACAGATAATACAAACGAAATTAGTGCGAAAAGTGGAAATAGATTCTACTCTCCTCTAGTTAGAAATATTGCTAAAAAAGAAGGCATTTCGCAAGAGGTGTTGGATAGTATTCCAGGTACAGGAAAAGAAGGAAGGGTAACGAAAAAGGATATGTTAGATTTCCTTGAAAGCGGTGTTACTAATCCTATTCAAAAAACTGCAACAACAGTTCAGAAACCTTCTAACCCTTCTATTTCTTCAGCTCCTAAAGTAACTACTACTCCTCCGGCAGTAGCATTAGATAATGGCGATGAGGTTATTGAAATGGATCGTGTACGCAAGATGATTGCTGACAGAATGGTCCAATCGAAACAAACGGCTCCTCATGTTACTTCTTGTGTAGAAGCTGACTTGACAAATGTTGTTTTGTGGAGAACTAAAACAAAAGAAGCATTTAAAAAACAAGAAGGTGCTAACCTTACTTTTATGCCTATCATTATCTCTGCTATTGCAAAAGCAATTAAGGAGTACCCTATGATAAACGTACAAGTAGACGGCACTAATATTATTGTTAAGAAAGATATTAATATTGGTATGGCAGTAGCTATGCCAAATGGTAATCTAATTGTTCCTGTAATTAGGAATGCTGACCGTTTAAGCTTAAGTGGTTTAGCTTTAAAAATTCAGGATCTATCAACAAGAGCAAGAGAAAACAAATTGAAACCAGAAGAATTATCTGGTGGAACGTATACAGTTTCTAATATTGGCTCTTTTGGTAATACTATTGGAACTCCTATTATTATGCAGCCACAAGTGGCAATTATGGCAATAGGTACAATACGTAAAAAACCAGCTGTAATAGAGACCCCTCAGGGTGATGTTATTGGTATCAGACAGTTTGCTTACTTCTCTCATTCTTACGACCACAGAGTTGTTGATGGAGCTTTAGGCGGCATGTTTGTTAGAAAGGTTGCTGATATACTTGAACAATGGGATTTAGATTTATCTATCTAACCTGTTCAATACATACTATTCAAAGGAAGAGTCTTTATTTTTAAAGGCTCTTTTTTTATCTATTTACTTTTTTGCTGAAGTATAAAAACAATACTCCGTAGAGTTTTAAGCAGCTATACAGCCAAAATTCTCCAATTGAGTAATATGTTCGGAATTAATGTTCGTTTCGGCATTAATTCCGAAACAAGTAATAATTTTTCCGAGGTACATCTTATTGAAATACTGAGTCTTAATACTCGACAAAGAAAATGTTTTTTTCTCCATAACATCCGTGTTAAAATAGTGAATTGCCTTGGCAATTGATACTGCTGTTAAGGACATATTTACATGATTATGAATTTTTATTTCACTTCTTGATTGCCCGTAATTGAGCCCCACAAATTGCTTGGCATCTCTATACAAAAATTCAATTTGAAAACGTAAGCGATAACTTTCTATAACCTCTTCTGCTTCCATTGTTAGATCTGTAGAAAAAAGTATTTCTCTTCTTTCTTTACCAGTATCAAGTACGGTGATTACCACTACACATTTCACCCAACGTTTTAAGCTTCTACTGTGAACAATTGCTTCATATATTTTCATATTTTCTTCTGCCGTCACTAATTGGAAATGGTTCATATTCAATTTCTGGAACTTTACACGTCCGTCAAAAGTCTTTGGACGTCCTTTTTTTCCTGTTGGTTTTCCTGTATACTTATAACGTAAATAGATATTTTTAGCAAATTTACTAACCACCTTAAAACCTGATTCTGTCACAGGGTTCACGAATGTATATTTTGAGAAATACCCATCAACTACAACAGTATCAGATATTTTTAAGTATTTCTCCTTATTATTCACTACTAAATTAGCACAATGCGAAAGTAAATTAAAGCCTTTACCATCAGGGATACTTTGGTGGGCTGATAAATGCATTGCTGTTTTACTTTCTAAACCTACACTTGCAAGTCCTGTTATTTCTAACCCCCATTTTTGAGCACCTGCACAACCTGACCAAAAATAACTAACTCCTGGTGTTGCTTTACCACTTTTAGAAATATAACTCGGATCCAAAGCGATGATACGAGATTCTTTGAATAGTGATTCTATCAAAAGAATATTGAATGTCAAATAATCAAAAGTACGTTGAGACCAAGACCGAATACTTCCTTCATTGTATTTACTATACCTTGCTAAATTCATATAATTATTCTTCCCCATAAAAGAGAGCAAAGTAGTAAAATGATCTATTAAAAATGAGCGTTGCCATTTGTTTATCTCTGACATTTTTTTGAATATTTGTAATAGGAGTGTTTCGATACTTCTCATGGTGATCTCGTATGATTTGTTTGTAAGCTTAATATACGAATCACCATTTTTTATATGTGAATGAAAACTCTACGGAGTATTGTAAAAATGCTTTGAATATTAAAAATAGGCTACCTAAATCCATTTTTTTAGAGTAAAGCACATAACCGAACACTTTTTACTAAAATCACAAAACAACTAACTGATTTAATTACATAATTATTAAATCAATAAATAAAGATTGAAAAATTACAAATAAAGTAACTAAACAGGTTTTAAACACAATAGGGCTATATTTTCAATTCAACAACAATATAAATCTAATCCCCAAACAGAATATTAAACACAAAAAACAACAATAAACATTTAATATATTCTGAATATATATTACAAAACACCATTAAATAAAATATTATTTGGATAAAAAGAACTTAAACTGTTCATTTACGAACATTCTGTCCAAATTAGAAACAAATAAAGTGTACAAACATCACTTTAAATACCAAAAACAAACTACAATACACTGTAAATCAAATAATTAAACCACAATGGCACATATTTAGTATTAGTAGAAATGTAATCAAAATCGAATTTCATTCTTATTATTTAAATATATACGGTCATGAAAAATCTTAGAAACATCTTCGCAATCACATTAGTTACTTTATTCTCTTTAACAAGCGTATTTGCTTCGAGTACAGATAATGAAGATAACGAAATCACTAAGCTTCGTAATAGTGTAGAAAATGCTTCAGCAAATGATTGGACTGTATATGCTGATGCTGCAGAAAGATGTATTGAGTTAAGAACAAACTTAAGCGAAGCTTATGTTTGGTTAGATACAGCTTTAGAAATTGCACCAAATGCAAGAAACTACGAATTGAAAGGTGATTACCTAGCCCTTAATGGTGCTAATAATATGGCAATGGAAGCTTACCGTCAGTCTATCCTTTTAGGAATGAATGACAGTGATTATGATATCCCTGCTGTACAAAAAAAATTATTGAAACTGTATAACAAGTAATAAATATAATTTCACGCTAAATGGTGTTGATGTTAATTCGTCAACACCTTTTTTTATGCTCTATTTTAAAGGTTCAGTATAAATACTAACTAAAAAGGTCTTTACCCTTTCTGTTGGTATTTTTCTATTTTAAAGACTTTTTGATTTCCATAAGATATATCGAATTGTTCTAAGTTTCTAGCACCTATTAATAATTAGAAAACATCTAAATCTAGCCTATCTAAAACGACTAAAAACGAACGTTTATAACACTACAAATGCGACTATAATGTAAACCGAACACTTTTTATCAAAAACTGTCCACTAGGTGGTATTTATTACGATTACCATAAAATAAAAAGATAAAAATAAACATTTTTACACTTTCATTAAAAATAACCTTCATTTTTTATCAAATTACTAAAAAGATACATCTGCAATGAACAATCCTATAACGAAGCGTATAAAAATAGCCACAACTAGACCCCTGTTATCCATAGAATATTATGTCATTTAATCAAAAAACAGTATTAAATTCTTAACAACTGTAAACAAACAAAGTAAATCAGAATAATATTTGGATAGATTCTCTAAAAAATGACCGATTACGAACAATATGTCCAATTATGCAACCCAAACAGCGTTACGATTACACTTAAAACACCAAAGACCATATCTAATAAATTGAAAATCAACAATATAGAAACAATTGGCACTCAATTGGTATTAGTAGAAGCATATAACATTTAGATTTAAAAAAACACAAACATATATAATCATGAAATCTTTAAAACAATTCTTCGCAATCGCACTTTTAGCTATCATCACTGCTGCACCTTCTTTTGCAGGTATTCATGACAATGAGGATAACGAAATTAATAAACTACGTGCAACTGTAGAAAATGCAAGTGCAACAGATTGGGCTATCTATGCTGACGCTGCTGATAGATGTATTGAATTAAAGAAAAACTTAAGTGAAGCTTACGTTTGGATTGAGAAATCAATCGCAATCGATGCTAACTCTGAAAACCTTGAAGTAAAAGGGGATTACCTTGCTTTAAATGGTGCTAAAGACATGGCAATCGATACTTATAACCAAGCAATCTTATCTGGAATGCAAGAAGGAAAAGATATCACTAAGATTCAAAAGAAAGTATTGAAAATGTCTCGTCGTTAATCGATAGACATACTAACCATAAATACACAAAAAAAGACCTTGATCATCCAGAATGATCAAGGTCTTTTTTATATCTATTTTTTTACTACTTATTCTCCTCTTACGGCACTAATAAAACCTTTAATATCTTTTGGTAAATCCGTCGATTGCCCAATCAGTTTTACAAAAGCAGAACCAATAATAGCTCCGTTAGAATAAGATGATGCTTCTTTAAATGACTTATTGTCTGAAATACCAAAACCTATTAATCTTGGATTCTTCAGTTTCATTGCTTCAATACGTTTAAAGTAGTCAACTTGTTCAGAAGAAATTCCAGTTTTTGCACCTGTCACACTCGCAGATGATACCATATAGATAAAACCTTCCGTATTATCATCAATTTCTTTAATACGCGCATCAGAAGTTTGAGGCGAAATTAAGAACGTATTTCTAATACCATGTGCATTGAACATTTCTTTTAAGTTCATTTGGTACTCGATCATAGGAAGGTCGGGAACAATAATTCCATCAATCCCTACACGTTGAGCATCTTTACAGAATTTCTCTAATCCATATTGCATTATTGGATTAAAATACCCCATAACTACAACAGGTACATCTACTTCTTTTCTAAAGCCTTCTAATTGCTCAAACAATTTTAGCATTGTCATTCCATTTTCCAATGCTTGTTCATTACTTTTTTGGATAGTCGGACCATCTGCAACTGGATCCGAGAAAGGTATGCCAATTTCTATTAAATCTGCACCACTATCTTGTAGACTTTTTAAGATTGTTCTTGTATCGTCTAATTTTGGATAGCCTGCTGTAAAATAAATATTTAATACCTCTTCTGGCTTACGCTGAAATAATTCGTCTATTCTATGCATAATTTTGTTTTTTGTTTGTTAACTCCGAAAGTTACACATTCAAATTGAAAGCAAAAACTCATATCTTTTTAATAACTTGCAACGTTTAAAGTTTTAAGGCCAAAATAGGCTTGTAAAACTGATATATACTTTCTAACAAAAAGCATAGAAAATGATAAATTTCTGGAAATACCAAGGTGCAGGTAACGATTTTATTATGATCGATGACCGTAATAATACTTTTAATAGTAACGATTTTGAAAAAGTCGCTTTTCTTTGCCACAGACGTTTTGGTATTGGAGCAGATGGCCTAATTCTTATCCGCTTAAAAGAAGGCTATGATTTTGAAATGGTTTACTTTAATGCAGATGGACATTTAGGAAGTATGTGTGGTAACGGAGGTAGATGTGCTGTTAGATTTGCACATACCTTGGGCTTATTTGAAAATAAAACGTCTTTTTGGGCTGCAGATGGGGCTCATGAAGCAACCTTAGATGATAAACAACTGGTACATTTATTAATGAACCCTCCTGGTGAGATAGAAGTTAATAACGACCATTATTTTATGGATACGGGATCCCCGCATTACGTTCGCTTTGAAAATGACCTTGCAAACTTTGATTGTGTAACTGAAGGTAAAGCCATCAGACATAATGAAAGATTTAATGAAGAAGGCACAAATGTAAATTTTGCTCAAGTAACAGGAAAACAGTCTTTAGATGTAAGAACTTTTGAAAGAGGCGTTGAAGATGAAACGTATGCTTGTGGTACAGGAGTAACAGCTTGTGCAATTGCTGCAAATATTGAACATGATATGCAAAGCCCTATTCAAGTTAAAGTTCTTGGCGGACAATTAGCCGTTGGTTTTACTAAGGTGAGTGATAAAAAATATACTGATATCATTTTAACTGGACCTGCAACTCCTGTTTTTAATGCAGAAATAGAAGGTTAATTCAATTAATTTGATTGTACAAAAAGCATTGTTTTTAAATAGACAATGCTTTTTCTGTTTATAATAACAGCATTCTCCAGAAAATCATTTTTATAAATAACGGTTTTCATATTAAATAAATTTGCAGATCAATAAACAAACTCCTAACTTCTATAATCAAGAGGTTTTTAAAATCAACATTTTGAAAAAATCAATTTCACTGACCTTAGCAAACCATTGAAACGCAAATTACAAACATGAAGCGTCTTCTTTTATTTATATCAATCGCAAGCATTATTGCTAGTTGTTCTTCTCCTCTAAGTGTTGCAGAAAAACATTTCGAGACAGGAGAATATCAACCTGCAATAAAAAAGTATGAAGCCATTGCTGAAAACAATAAATATGCAAAAGAGAAACCTGAAGCATATTATAAAATTGCAGAAGCATATCGCCTTTCTAATCGTATATCAGAAGCTTTGCCTTATTACAAAAAGGCAAAAGATAACGGTTACGAAAATATGGACATGTATTTCTATTATGCCTACGGCTTAGAACTACAAGGTGATTATGAGAAAGCTCGTAAACTCTTTAACAGGTATGCTAAAGAGGGTAGCGATCGTCAATTAATCAGAAGAGCCAAAGACGAAATCAAACAAATTGATTTAGTAGATAGTCTATCCAAAGTTGTTGATCCATTTATTGATATATCACTTTGTGAAGTATTAAGTAGTAATAAGTCAGATTATTCACCCGCTTTCTTTAATGGTGATCTAATCTTTACTTCTACAAGAGATTCTGAAGCTGTCTATCAAGGAACTGGAGAAGGATATGCCAACTTATACCGCTACACTTTTGATAAAGCTGATAGCTGTAATGGTCAGGTAACATTTTTTGATAGTCTAATCAATAATCCTAATTTCCATGAAGCTTCTGCCACTTTTAGCAGAGATGGTAAGTTTATGATTTTTGCACGTAGCAATACGGGGCATCATAAAGAAGACTATAAGGAAGTAGATTTATTTGAATCTCGCTTTGAAGATGGAAAATGGTCTGAACCTACTATCTTAAAATTTAGTAACCCTCAATCTTGGGATGCTTGCCCTGCCCTGTCTGTAAATGGAAAAACACTTTATTTTGCCTCTAATAGAAAAGGTGGCTATGGTGGCATCGATATTTATAGGTCTCAGCGTAATGTAAACGGCACTTGGGGTAAACCTAGAAACATGGGTCCTAAAATAAATTCTAGAGGCAATGATATGTTTCCTTATGTTGCTGCAACAGGCAAAATGTACTTCGCTTCCGATGGCCACCCAGGTTTAGGAGGATTAGATTTATTTGAGGCTTCTAGAAAAAGTAAGAAAATAAAAATTAAGAATATGGGTAAGCCGTTCAACTCTTCTGCAGATGATTTTGGTTTAGTATTCTTAGAAAAAAGATTTGGTGCTTTTACATCATCAAGGCAAGTTGGTGATGATAAATCAAATCAAGATCATATTTATTTCTTCTCGGATAAAACACCAATTAATAAACCTGTCAATTATTTCTTAGCAGGTAATTCTATTGGAGTTAAAGATACTTCTGAAGTACCTTTAGCAGGTGTGGATGTTATGCTATTAAAACCAGATGGTTCGCTTGTAGAAAAGGTACTTTCTGATGATAAAGGGAGATACGAGTTTAAAACACAATTGGTAATGGGTGATGATTATATCTTGATTGCTCAAAAAGAAAAATATTTCCAAGATTCTGTATATTATACAACTGCAGACAAAGAGATTGACCAAGAAGATATTAAAGACAGACCTGAAAAAATTGTTGATTGGGTATTAGAATCTGAGGTTGATCTTACAAAAGATTTTTATGATGAATTAATTGAAGAAGGTGAAATTACTTTAAATAATATCCTTTATGATTTTGATGATTATAGAATCCGTATTGATGCTGCAAGAGAACTAGATAAACTTGTTACATTATTAGAACAACACCCAAATATTAGTATTGAACTTGGTTCACACACAGATGATAGAGGGTCGGAAAAATACAATATCAAGCTATCTCAAAAAAGAGCTGAATCTGCTGTAAATTATATTATTAGTAGAGGTATTGAAAAAGACAGAATTGAAGCAAAAGGCTATGGTGAATTACTACCAGTAGTATTTAATGCAGAAACAGAAGAAGAACATCAGGTTAACCGTAGAACAACGGTAACACTGCTTGATGAAATTTAAAAATAGAATTCGTAAAAAAGTCCTCTTGAATTTACTTCAAGAGGACTTTTTTTATTCAACATCTTTTGTTGTACTCTGACTTGCATTTTTTAGCCAAAAACGTTCTTTATCAGCTTTCTTTATTTTAGTTCTAAAAGCATAGTAGTCTTTATATCTACTTGCTTCAAATTCTCCTTTAGTTGTAATGAATTCTCTTTTATAAAGATAAATAGAAGTTGATACCTTAGTAAAAGATGATCTGTAAGAGCCAAAATCAGAAAGAATTTCTTTTGATGTTGGTAATTCTTCAATTGATGTTCCTTCTGGTAAATGAAATTCTATTTCATCAACATCTTTGTAATCATATTTTAAGCTAAAAGCTAATTTTCTAGACCTATATTTCTTAGGTAAACTATAATCTCCATAATAAGGGAATAACGGAATTAATTTACCTTCTGAGATGTTTTTACCAAAATCTTTGACCTCTACAACATAAGCTAAAGTAGCCGAAGGATCTGGATAAGACTTATCAATATCAATTGACAGGTTTACAAGTTCTGATGTAGTTAAAGCATAACTTCTTAGAAAACGTTCTCTCAATTCTTTATCAGGCAATTGTTCCCAATGAGAGAAATTACCAAATTGATATCCTCTCCCTACTAAGTCACCTTCTACAAGTGCCCCTCCATTATTATTTATTTTGACTACTGATTTTCGAGTTTGTAAATTATCATCTACTCTATAAGAAGTTGTATTGACTAATTTACTATGTCCATCCTCAATCAATAATGCTTTTCTATTACCAGTAAATTTACCTAAATACCCAAAAGGAGTAGTTTGGCTAGTACATTCTAACCAAACCGTATCTGCAACAGTTGGTAAACACAAAATTGCATGATTAAATTGAGTACCCACCATTTCAACATCTACTTTCGATGGATTTCTTCCTCCATAAATTATAGCATACCTACTTTCTACTCCAACCTCTTTAAGTAAGGTATACATATAATTTGAAAGACCTTTACAATCTCCGTAGCCCTTTGTATCTACTTGTAAAGAATTAGCGGGTTTTAAACCACCAATACCTAATTGGACACTTATATAACGTACCTTATTTTGAAGATAATTATATACAATCTGTGCTTTTTCTAAGTCTGATGAAGCGCTTTTTGTAAGCTCTTTAATTTCTAATTTGGTTTCATCACTTAAATCCCAAGTTCCTTTATTAAGAGAATAAATATAATCACCAAACGTAGTCCAAGTATCTAACCTTCCTTTTGTTTTTTCATATTCAAATCCATAAGGTTGAACTTCTACACTTGGAAAAATTTCATACACTGGTAAATGCATTGCTTCTGATTTTATAATTGGTAAATTATTTACAGACCAATTATAAATTTCTCTACCTTCTTTTTCTGATACAATTGGATCTTCAATCCCTTTTATTTTTTGTCTAAATTTAAATCCCTTTGGTATATCAAGCGTATAGGAAGATGACAATACAAATTGCTTAAAATCAGAAACAGGGTACCATGTAGGATAACTAAAAAGTCCAGAATATTTTTTAGTGTAAGAGTATTCTATAATAACAGGGTATGTTGTTAAAGTAGGGTCTATATATTGTACTCTACCATCAGTAACACTCACTGAACCACTACTTTCTGTACTTCTATCTATAATTTCTGTAGTTTTAAACTTCTTTGGTTTCTTAAATCCATTTTGATAGATAGAACCTTTAAAATCCGAAATACTAGAGGAATTATCATAAAAGACAACCATTTGTGCTTCGTCTTTTCCTTCTTTATTTAAAATTACAATTTTCTTAGTAAAGTGAAGTTCTGCCGATCCTTCGTCAAGGACTTTAAAGTCTCTAGTTGAAGAGAGGATTACACTATTTGCTCCTTTAATTAAATTTGGATCAATACTATCTAATGATTGAGCATTCAATTGCCCAATCATTAATAGCATTAAAACTATTATAAGCTGCTTTGTCATCATATTATTGTATTTGAGTAAGTTCTAATGGCATCTTTTGGATTGAGTAAGCCTTTTCAAAGAAAGTCTTTAAAAGAGTATACTCATTCGTATTAAAAACCAGTTTGTTTAACTCAAAATCAATAAGAAAAGTAAGCATATTATTATTTTTAACTATTTGATATCTAAACTTACCACCTTTGTTAGGCAACACCATTTGCTGTGGTTTTGGTAAATCCACTACATCAAATCCTTCAGGTAATTCAACCTGAAATGTATATTTTCTATCTATACTATATGGAAGTTCTACAGGGTAAAGTCTTTTTTCTTGAGTAAATGGATTTTCACTCAAGCTTATTAAAAACATAGGATTAAAAATAAATTTATCACCCACCTTTTCAATAACATTTTCTACCTCAAAATTATATTTCTCAATAGCTTTTTCGTACTTATTAGAAGCTCCTTCTTTTTCATAATCAGAGATAGAAAGTCCTATAACATCTTCTTCTAGAGAAGTTAAGTACTCGTCCTCTTCGTCACTATTCACTTCATCCCTCCAATCAATAGCTGCATAACCTTTATAAGTAACCTGCTTATTACCTTCAATACCTAAATCAGGATTTATTTTCATCTTCATTCGAATACTAATATCATCCTTTGCTGTTGGGTTAATAGCCATAAACTGTCCATTAATATGATCGTTGTTAGACATTAAAACACCTTGATAATTTAATGCTCTTTCAGGGAGTACACCAAAAGGAGTAGATTTAGAAGTTGCATCTAAAATCACCTTATCCCCATCAATAGAAGATACAGCCATTACATAGATCAATTGTGATTTTTCAGCAGACCCTCTAACAATTTTACCATATTTTCTAGTGCTACCATACAAAGGTGTAGTAGTTACTCCTACTTTGTTCAAAGCCCCAATTAGTAATAAATTAACATCAACTACATTCCCTTTTTTATCTATATAGCTCTTTCTTAAAGAACTACTTTTGTACCTTCCATAGCTACCATCCCATGTCATACGTGATTGAATTAATGTATAAACTAAAATGGCACGTTCTTTTTTATCTTCTGTTTTAGCCATTATAGCTTCTAATTCATCTTTCATAAAGCCGACGCCAATAGAAGAGTTACCGTTATAAACTGACCTACGGATATCATCTAAAACTGCTGGCCAAGATGTTGTATGAGGTTTCATTCCATAATTTGAAGACTTAAGCTCAATCTTTAATTTTGCCAAGTAATCATATGGAGATGTTATTAATGGCTCTGACTTAAATGCTGGGATATTTTCAGCTCTCCATCTTCTCACGTTTACCGTCATAGTCTGTTGCTCAGAATCTATTCTTATTTGTTGAGAAGAAACTTCTGATTTTAATTCTGGCATTTGATAATATCTAGAATTAATCACTTTATAATCAAAGTAATCTAAAGTTCTCATTACAAAACTACTTACAAGAACAGGAATATCTTTTTGAGCAATCCAACTATCAGGAGAATATACATAACTTGATGTCAAAAGGTAAGAGTATTCTATTATTGAGCCCACTTTCACATTAGGTAAATGTATTTTTTTATTGGTTCGTTCTTCTGTTACTTTTTCTACATGAACCATACTTGGTTTGAACTTTTCCTTTACAACTTTACCGTTAACTAGGTTATATACAGCTCCTTTAATAGAACTAATAGATTCTCCATCTCCACTAGATTCGTAAGTTGAAAGCACAATATTTGCTTGATCTAACCCCTCTTTCTTTAATATTTTTATACGTACATGTTTTTTAAGTTTATAAACAAGTCCGTTTCCCCCTATATCAAACGACATATCTCCAAATTCTCCAATTATAAGAGCATTGGCAGAAGTATCTGCATCATAGGTTGTCATTTTAAGATTCTCTGTAGCAATCTTCCCAAAGTTTAATTTTTTAGGAAGTGTTTGTGCGTAAGAATGCCCACTTATTACAAAGAATAAGAGCATTAATAATAGTCTGCTTTTTGTATTCATGATTTAGTTATTTTTAGTTTTTCTTCGTTTGCTATTAATTTTCTTTTTTCTGAACTAATTCTATTGGTATTGTTTGTAAAGAAAAAGCTTTTTCATAAAATAATTTTAAATTTGAATATTCTTCAGGTAGAAATACTAATTGATTTAATTCAAAATCAACCATATAAATTAACTTATTCTCGTATTTACTTACTTGAAATTTAAACCTACCTCCATTATTAGGTAACATTACCTGTATAGAAGAAGGAATGTTTACTACATCATAATTTTGGGGTAATTCTATTTGAAAAATATACCTTCGGTCAATACCATAAGGAAATTCTACAGGATACATTCTTTGTTCTTGAATAAAGGGATTTTCTGCCACATCTATCAAATTTAGTGGATTGAAAAATATCTTAGAACCTACTTTTTCGATAGCATTTTCTCTCTCCATGACATATTCTTCAATATGAAGATCTTCTATATCTTTTTTAGAATAATCTGAAATTGATAACCCTATCACTTTTTCTTCTAAAGAAGTTATATACTCTTCTTCTGAAATTTCATCACAATACTCTCTAAAATTAACCCTTGCATAACCTTTGTAAGTAATGCTTTTTTCACCTTTTATGCTAAGATCATTATTTATCTCAACCTTCATTCTTATATTTAAATCATCTTTACCTTGAGGAATTACTTCCATAAATTGTCCATTAACATGCTTATTACTAGACATCAAAACACCTTGATAATTCAAAGCTCTTTGCGGAATTAATTCAAATGAGGTAAATTCAGAAGTTGCATCTAAAACAACTTTTTCTCCATCTATTGAAGCAACTGCTGTTCCATAAATTAATTGTGATACATCTGGAATACTCTGAATTAGTTTTCCTCTTCCTCTAATATTACCATACATTAATACAGCAGAAACACCTACTTGGTTTAATGCATCAACAAGAAATAAATTTACATCAATTACATTTCCAGATCTTTTATTATAAATTTCTTTTGGTGCTGCACTTCTTAATGAAGAATATTCTCCATTCCATTTAATCCTTGATCGAACTAACTCAAAAACAAGTTTTGCTTTTACCAATTTATCTTCAGACTGATTTCGTATAAGTTCGAGCTTATCCTTTAAAAATTTTAATTTATTTTCACCTACTCCCTTATAAGCTAATTTATATTTCTCTTCTAAAATTGAAGACCAAGAGTTGGCATAGTCGAACATACCGTTAGAAGAACTGCTAATATTTATTTTAAGCTTTGCTTTTAATTCCTCTTCTGAGGAAATGAATGGTTCTAATACATAGGACGGTACATTTTCAGCTCTCCATCTTCTAATTAATAAGGATAATTCTGTCTTTTCATGATAAATCTTTTGATTTGGACGCCCTATCTTGCTTGTTCTCACAATCGTTGAATAGGACCTTTGTTGATTCATTACTTCTGATGGAAATTCATAAACAGTAAGATACCTTGGCGTTATTACATTAAACCTTAAAGATTGAGGCATTTTGAAGGTAAAATCACTAACCAAGCATGGAATATCATGTTGAATGTTCCAATCATGTGGATTTCCCAAAAAATAAGAATTAAGAACATAAGAATATTCAATTACGGATCCTACTTTAACATTGGGAAGAAATATTTTTTCTAACAAAACATCATCACTATTCTTTTCTTCAATAATTTCTTTTGATTTAAATTTGGAAGTCACAATCTCCCCATTCTCTAAATTATAAACCCTACCTTCAAAAGATGATATTGATTCCCTAAAACCATTTATATCATATGTTTTTAAAATAACGTTTCCATATTTCAATCCTCCATTTTTAAGGACTTTAATTCTTATATGCTTTTTTAAACGATACATTGATGCTGTAGCGTCAGAATCAAAAGCCATTTCACCATAATCACCTACAATAAATGCAATAGCAGATGTATCTTGAGTAAAAGATTTAAGTTCCAGCATTTCCTTTGAAGGAGGGGTACCAAAATCAATTTTACTACCTGAAGAAACTGTATGTGTTTCTTCCTGGCAATAAGAAAAGGAACTTAAACTTAAAAAAAATAAGAGAAATATATTTTTTTGAAAAATCATTTTTAGTCGTTTGCTTATTTTGATAATTGAAGAACTTCTAATAGTTATAGTTTAGTCTTTCTAAATATCAATATATATATTATTACTCACAATATTATATATCACTTTATGATAAATATTCAGTTCTAAAACATAAAAAAAGCCTTAAGCATAAATAAAATATACTCAAGACTAATAAATTATTTTTCAAAAAAATCGATTTAAGGAAACTTTGGGAAATCTGAAAAGTCTCTTTTTCTTTTTTCTAGAAATGCATTTCTTCCTTCAACAGCTTCGTCTGTACCGTAAGCTAATCGAGTTGCCTCTCCTGCATACACTTGTTGTCCAACTAATCCGTCATCAATTAAATTGAAACCAAATTTCAGCATTTTAATAGCTGTTGGACTTTTAGTCATAATTTCTTGCGACCAATCATAAGCTACTTGCTCTAGTTCTTCATGAGGGACCACTTTATTTACCATACCCATTTCAAAAGCTTCTTGAGCAGAATATTCTGCACCTAAAAAGAAGATTTCTCTTGCTCTCTTTTGCCCAACTTGACGTGCTAAATAAGCAGATCCAAAACCACCATCAAAACTAGCTACGTCAGCATCAGTTTGCTTAAATTTACCATGTTCTTTACTTGCAATTGTTAGATCGCAGACAACATGTAAACTATGGCCACCGCCAACTGCCCAACCTGGAACTACAGCAATAACTACTTTGTTCATAAATCTAATCTGACGTTGAACATCAAGAATATTAAATCTATTAATTCCATTAGCTCCTTTATACCCTGTAGTAGATCTTACACGTTGATCTCCGCCAGAGCAAAAAGCCCAACCTCCATCTTTTTCAGATGGACCTTCTCCAGTAATTAATACTACACCTATCTCTTGACTTTCATGGCAAATAATTAACGCTTCCCATAATTCATCAACTGTTTTTGGTGTGAATGCATTACGACATTCCGGTCTATTAAATGCGATTCTTGCAACACCATTCAGCGTTTTGAAGGTTATTTCCTCGTATTCTTTTTCTGTTTTCCAATCAAGATTTGCCATTGCTCTATTTTTGTTTTTTACGTCTTACAAATGTAAGCACTATCAAATTAATTTCAAGTTATCAATTTTTATTTAGGATGTTCGATTCTATATAAAAATTGACATTTGAAATTAACCTTCTACTTCTATACCAATGGCAACAAATCTGGTTCTAAAAATTCTTGTCTTGCTTTTTCTGAAGTGAAAATATTAAAACTATAATGGGTATTTATTAATTGCTTAAATTCCTTATTCATTTGAGGGAACTCTCTAATAAAATTACCAAAATTAGTAGACTTTGATTTTTGTATAAAATGATTTACCATTCTAACAGCAACGATAGTTAAAGTTTTATGGTATTTATCTGAAGCGCCAACAATTTTCACATAATTCTGTAATTGTTTTTGAATTTCATACTCAGCTCGTTCTAAATCAAATGTTGTTATATATAACCAAGCTAACCTTAAGTGTGCTTCATGATTAAATAATGCAGGATCTAATGATCCATTTCTAAACTGATCAATAAATATATCATCAGTTAATTGAGTATGATTTAGTTTATTTCCCATCTTGTAATTGATTTTGAATATTATTTAAATAACGATCTACTGCTTTAATGCAATATCCTTCTTCAATGAACATTTTCACTAAAGGAATACCTTTTTCATATAACCCTGCATTATGCTCAACCCATTTGATAATTGATGAATTTTCGGTAGTACCCTTTACACAAAAAATATCAATCCTTTGAATTTCAAAATCATCCCATATTACAAGGTATTGGATATGCCCCTTTTCTGGATTGTATTGTGTAACAGTTAATGTTACATCCATTTCGTCATACTTCGAGTATAACATTAACCCTTTTAACGTTCCTTCTTCTCCTTTCTTCAATTCAATTGGATCCCAATTTTCATAGAGTAATTTACGTCCTTTAGGTTCAAGCAATGGAAACACTTTAGCCACAGCATACGGTATTGTATCTTTATGAACTACTTTATACCCAACAGTTGGAAAAGTTGATACTATTTCTGAAACTGTGTCTTTTTCATCTTGAGAAGAGTAAGCATTTTCATGGTAATGTGCATGATTACATGCTGTAAACAAGCACATTGAGAGAATTAATATTTGTACTATTTTCATACTACAAAGTAACTATGTAGTAGTTTAATTCTCATCTACATTTGTTGATAAATTGCCTTCTTGCTCTACTTAATTGAGTGGGTGTTATACCAAGATAGTTAGCAATATAATAGTGGGGTATTCTATTTAATAAGCTTGGATATTCATTTAAAAAGAGCTCATATTTTTCTACTGAATTTAAATTAAGTAAAGATACTAGCCTTGCCTGTAACTGATTATTAAGCTTCTGAAACTGAGTAGTAATAATAGTTGTAATTTCTATATTCTTATTTACGTTTTCCATTACTTCTGTATAATCTGCCACCGATATTTTACTATCTTCCAAAGCTTCTACAGTCATTACTGCATTCGTTTTAGGAATAAAGCTACCTATTACCATATCTTTTTCTTGATAAAAATGAGTAGTGATTTCATTACCATCATTATCATATACAAAACCTCTTAAAACTCCTTTCTCTAACATACCAATCTCTACACAAGGTCTTCCATTTTGAAGAAAGAAATCACCTTTTTTAAAATGTTTTATGGTATGAATAGACTCACTTATTTTATCTTCATTCATGTAGTTTATTAAAAAACATACAACGCTAATCTCTTTTTAATAGAACATAGAATTACTATCCACTTCATTTATTTTAAGAAGTTTCTTATTCCATAACTTGCTAAAACACCTTCTCCTGTAGCCGCAGCTACCTGCGCAATAGCACCCTCTCTACAATCTCCTGCTGCAAAAATTCCATTAACAGAAGTTTCTGCTAAACCTGTTGTTTTTATAAATCCTCTTTCATCTAAATCAATGAGTTCTTTAAAAGGAGATGTATTTGGTATTAACCCGATAAAAATAAAAACTCCATCTGCAGAAATTAATTCTTCTTTATTAGAATCATTATCTCTAACCTTTAAAGATTGGAAGGTTTCATTCTCACTAGCAATAAATTCTATTGGTGTCTTATTTAGATAGGTAGAAATATTATCTATAGCCTCTAACTTCTCTACGTAAGTTTTTGATGCTGAAAATTCACTTGAACGATGAACTATTTTAACTGATTTACAAAAACCTGCTAAAAATATTCCTTCTTCTAAAGCAGAGTTTCCTCCTCCAACTACAATAATATCTTTATCTCTATAAAATGCCCCATCGCAAGTAGCACAAAAGTGAATACCTGAGCCTACTAATTCTTTCTCATTAGGAATACCTAATAGTCGGTATGTTGAACCTGTAGATAAGACAACAGTTTTGCTAAGAAAAGTAGTACTCTTTGTTTCTACATTAAACAAACCTTCTTTTTTCAGAATAGAAACTACTTCTTCACCAGTTTTAATCTCTGCTCCGTAAGTTTTTGCCTGTTCTTCCATTTTATCCATTAAAGCCGGACCTGAAATAGAATTAAAGCCTGGATAGTTTTCTATTTTCTCTGTTAAGAAAGCATTCCCTCCTATATTTTTCTTTTCTAAAATAAGTGAATTAAAACGATCTCTTTGTGCATAAATAGATGTTGTTAAACCTGCAGCTCCTCCACCAATTATAATTGTATCAAAGACTTTATGCTCTTTTTCTACATTAATAGATAATAGTTCTGTGAGACTAACATTATCTGGGTTTGTATACGCAACACCTTCAATTAATACTGTAGGAATAATCCTTTTACCCTTATTGATTTCTTCTACTTTAGCTGTTGCCCATTCATTTTCATCAACATCAATAAATTCAAAATTAATTGAATTGTCTTTCAAAAAGTTTTTTGCTCTTCTACAGTCAGGGCACCAATCTGCTCCAAATAGTTGAACCCTGCCTACTTCATTAATTCCTAGAACTGCAGATAATTCAACATTAGAAGGGTTTGTAAATGATTTTCCACTAATAATAGCTGTCGGAATTATTCTTTTACCATTATTAATCTGTTCTACTTTTAAAGTCGCTTCTTTATCTAAATCTACATCTATGAAAGTGTAGTCGATATTGTTATCATTTAAGAATGCTTTTGCTCTTCGGCAGTCTGGGCACCAATCTGCACCGTACAATAGTATATTATTCATTTTTTTAATGTCTATGGGTTTTAAATTTTTATTTGATTATCTAAAAGGAAGTAGTATTTCTATTATAAGTTCATATTATTCAAGTTCAATTACAAATATCTGACTACGAGTTTATTTAAATAGCCCTTATGATTGAAATAAGGAGTAGTAAAAAATATACTTTTATCTACTTTTCAAGTCCTATATTTTTAGAATCAAAATAATAACAATTAACTTCATATTAAAGACAGGATTGAGACATTTATTGTAAGTGTTAATGTCCTAATTTCTGTCTTAATTCTTAGATAGAAGCAAATGAAAAAAACCGTTATTATCGGAGCTACACCGAACCCTTCTAGATATGCATTTTTTGCTGCTGAAAGGTTGACACAAAAAGGACATGAAATTGTTCCATTAGGTATAAAAAAAGGATCTGTTGCTGGTATTCCTATCATCAATGATAAGCCTCAAATAGTTGATGTTGATACTGTAACGATGTATGTTGGTCCTCAAAAACAAAATGAATGGATAGATTACATTATATCTCTTAAACCAAAAAGAATAATATTTAATCCAGGTACAGAGAATCCTATTTTTTATCAGAAAGCAGCAGCGGCAGGAATATTTACAGAAGAAGCCTGTACTTTGGTAATGCTTTCTTCTCAAACATATTAGTATATGCTTAAAATTGCATATCACGAATGTTATGGTCACCCTGTCGAAGAAGGGCACCGGTTTCCTATGGATAAATATCCTTTATTGGTAGAGCAACTTATTTATGAAGGAACCATTTCTGATAAAAACCTTTTTAAACCAACACCTGTTAATCCTGAATTTGTTCTAACAACACATACTGAAGAGTATTGGAAAAAGCTAATAGAACAAACCTTAACCTATCATGAAGCTAGAAAAATAGGTTTACCAATGTCTGAAGATCTTATTTTAAGAGAACTGATAATAACACAGGGTACGGTGGATTGTACTGAATTTGCACTTCAATATGGAGTAGCAATGAATATTGCAGGAGGTACACATCATGCTTACACAGACCATGGAGAAGGTTTTTGTATACTCAATGATTTTGGGGTAGCTGCAAATTATCTTATTAATCAAAAAGCGTTTTCACGAATTCTTATTATCGATTTAGACGTACATCAAGGCAATGGAACAGCAGAAATATTTAAAAACAATCAGAAGGTCTTTACATTTAGCATGCACGGGGCAAATAATTATCCTATGCATAAAGAAAAATCAGACCTAGATATTGCTTTAAATGATAATACTTCTGATTCAGAATATTTGAGTGTATTAAATAAACATATTGATGAATTATTCTCATCTATTGAACCTGAATTTGTGTTTTACTTATCAGGAGTGGATATATTAAAAACTGATAAATTGGGTAAACTTGGTTTAAGTATTCAAGGATGTAAAGAAAGAGACGAGATCGTTTTTAAGAAATGCTCCTCTTCTAACATCCCTGTAGTTGTTAGTATGGGTGGTGGATACTCAAAATCATTAAGATTTATTATCGAAGCACATGCTAATACATTCCGAGTTGCTAATAATATTTATTTCTAACACTACAATGACGAATATTATTATGATTATTAAATAGAAAATCAGAATATTACAGAAGAATTGGAAAATCGCTCTTTTTTGTGCGTATTTGCCATTTCTAATTAATTTTTATAAATCTTTTAAATTAAGCCTTCTTGATCATTATCATATAATAGTTAGATTAACAAATTATTAAATTAATAATAATCAGCTTTTATTAGTAATGAATTAAGTTACTTTGCAACTTCAAAAATTATAATTCTTTTTTGAATTTGTAGTATTTTCTTAAGATATGGAATTTGGAATATTTCAGTTACTAGAACTTATAGGTTCACTTGGTCTTTTCATCTACGGGATGAAAGTAATGAGTGAGGGTATTCAGAATGTTGCGGGTGATAAGATGAGAGGAATCCTCTCTGCCATGACATCGAATAAGTTCGCAGGAGTTTTTACAGGCTTCTTGATAACTACAATCATACAATCTTCTTCGGCTACTACTGTAATGGTAGTAAGTTTTGTAAATGCAGGATTGTTAAACTTAACACAATCTATTGGTGTTATTATGGGTGCCAATGTTGGTACTACTGTAACAGCTTGGATTATCTCTATTTTAGGGTTTAAGGTAAAAATGGCAAAATTAGCCATGCCGATTATTGCAGTAGCCTTCCCTATGATGTTTTCAAATTCCAAGAAAACAAAAGATTGGGGAAATACTTTAATTGGATTTGCAATCTTATTTATTGGTCTAGAAGCATTAAAAAATTCTGTCCCAACATTAAGTCATGATCAATTATCTTTCTTAGAATCTTTCAAGCACTTGGGAATTTTTGCTCCTGCAGCTTTTGTAGTTGTAGGTACATTAATTACAATCATAGTACAATCGTCTAGTGCTGCAATGGCACTTACATTAGTACTTTGTAACCAAGGAGTTATTCCTTTTGATATTGCAGCAGCAATGGTACTGGGAGAAAACATTGGTACTACTATTACGGCTAACCTTGCTGCAATGGTTGGTAATACTAACGCCAAACGTTCTGCAAGGGCTCACTTAATATTTAATGTAACTGGTGTGGTTTGGATGTTATTAATCTATCCATTCTTCTTAGATGCCGTTAAATACTATGTTGCAAACTACACAGACTTAGGTGCTACAATTGGTCCTGACGGTGCGATTACTTTAGAAGCAACGGCGGTTCCTATCGCCTTATCAATATTCCATACCTCTTTCAATATTATCAATACATCAGTAATGATTTTCTTTATTGGTACTATTAGAGATATTGTAATTAAAATGGTTCCAGAAAAAGAAGATCAAGATGATTACAGTCTTGAATTCATATCTGATGGTAGACCAATAGCAAACGAAGCCGGTGTAGAACAGGCTAAGAATGAAGTAAAACGTTTTTCTAAGATAATTGCAAAACAGATTAATACTTCAAGAAATTTATTTAATACAAGTGTTGAGAATAAAAAGGAAAGAAAGCAATACATTGCTAAACTCCGAAAAGTAGAAGAAAATACAGATAGAATGGAGCAAGAGGTAAGTATTTTCTTATCTAAGATTGCTAGAGACCAACTACTTTCTTCTTCTCAAATAGATGAGGTAAATAACTTAATGAGAGCTGCTCACGAAGTAGAACGCATTGGAGATATTTACAAAGGAATCACATTTACTATTGAAAAACGTTACGACGAAAAAATCTGGCTTACTAAAGAGCAACAAAACGATTTAGATGAGTTCTTAGACGTTGTTGAAAACGCTTTCAATATAATGATGAAAAACATTGAGTCTGATAATATTGATCTAGAAGCAGCTAATATTGCTGAAAAAGCAGTAAACCAGAAACGTAAAGAGTTGCGTAGAAAACACCTTGAACGTTCTGATAGTGATGATGCTTCTACAGGTACAATGTTAGCTTACAACGATTTGCTTTCATCTTTAGAAAGAATTGGAGATCACATTCTGAATATCTCAGAAGCCTTTGCAGGTGTGGTTGACTAAAAAATATAAATAACTGAAATTAAGCCTCTTCTACTACTAGTTGAGGCTTTTTTTTAGTGATTTAACGCTTTTGATATTTCAATACGGCGAATATTGTGTATGTTTGCCATCTTAATAGTAATTGTTTAGAAAATATTTTTCAAAATAGAAGTATATTGAGCTGTTTTCTAAATTAAATTTAACACCTTATTTTCGCAGCAATGGACCAAAATACACTGCTAGATTTCGAGAAACCAATCGCTGAACTCGAAGCGAAACTTGAAGACATGAGAGATCTTGCATCTAAAAACAATGTTGATGTAAGTACAGCTATAAAAGAACTTGAGGAGAAAATTACTCAGTTGAAAGTAAGTACTTTTGAAAACCTAACACGTTGGCAAAGAGTACAACTGTCTCGTCATGCAGATAGACCATATACTTTAGATTATATCTATCAGATTACAGATGACTTTATCGAACTTCACGGTGATAGAGCATTTGGAGATGATAAAGCAATGGTTGGTGGTTTCGGTAATATTGGAGGCAAATCATTTATGCTGATTGGCCAACAGAAAGGTAGAAATACAAAGCAACGTCAAATGCGTAACTTTGGTATGGCTAACCCTGAAGGTTACAGAAAAGCACTACGCTTAATGCACTTAGCTGAAAAATTCAGAAAGCCTGTCATTACTTTTATTGATACACCGGGTGCATTCCCAGGTATTGAAGCAGAAGAAAGAGGACAAGCAGAAGCTATTGCAAAGAACTTGAAAGAAATGTTCAAGTTAACTGTTCCTGTTATTTGTATCGTTATTGGTGAAGGAGCATCAGGTGGAGCACTTGGAATTGCTATCGGTGATTCTGTTATGATGCTTGAAAACACTTGGTATTCTGTAATTTCACCAGAATCTTGTTCTTCAATCTTATGGAGAAGCTGGGATTACAAAGAACAAGCAGCAGAAGCACTTAAGTTAACAGCAAAAGATATGAAATCTTTTGGGTTAATTGACAAAATTATTCCTGAACCACTTGGAGGTGCACATACAAACCCTCAAGAAATGTTCAAGATAATGAAAGAAACTATTCTTTCTGAAGTAGCTGAATTAGAAGCTTTAGATACCCTTACTTTAAAAAATAGAAGAATTGATAAATTCTCTAATATGGGTGTTTTTAATGAGTAATATTTTACTCTGATATATATTAAGGCATGTAATCTACATTTAGATTACATGCCTTTTTTATAACTTCAATTTTAATTGTACTACTAAATCATGTTTGTAACGTGATGGTACTGTATTCCATCCAGAACTAATTGTAGCCCTATCTTCAAAAGAAGTATATCCCCATCTCCATGATATACTATTCCCATACCCAAATTTGTACTTCGCTAGTAAGTAGGTTTTCCAACCTACTCCATAATAAGCAGGAAAAGAAAACGAATACTGAACATTTCTTTCATAAGCATAATGTCTATTTTCGTAATTAGAAGCATTAAATATTGCTACTCTAGACGATAATTGTAACTTATTATTAAACTTGTAAACCATATCTTGGGCGAGTAAATATCCCCACGAATCATTTTCTAACAAATACTTTGTCACTTGTAAACGTGGACTTATTAGTAAACGCTCATTGATTGTTAATTTTAAAATACTCGTAAATTTAGTCCATTGCTCTTCCACATAACTATTCACCTTATTGTACTTTGGCATTAGCTGATAATTCCCAACTTGTTTAAAACGATACTTTAAAGTTAAAGCTGTATTCTTATCAAAGTTATACGTTGAACTTACTCTTAATTCATAACCTTCATTACCCGCATCTTGTCTGTATTTAGCTGTTGGTGATGAAAATAGATCTATATATGCAGATAAATCAAACTGTTTACTCTTGTGCCATCTAAAACCTGTATAAAAACCTCTTTCGTTATTTGGGTGGCCATTTTCTGATAATGCATGACCGTAATAACTTATATAAGTTGATGCATAGTTTCTAAACTGAACTACCCAATCAATACCCTTAGCTAAACCTATAAAAGCTCCTATGTTGAATGCATTCCCTTTAGAATACGAAAATGCGAATTCACTAAAAACACTTATATTTCGCCAATGGTATCTCGTATCAAAACTATAATTTATTAATTTATCACCTCTAAATAATGATAATGAGTCTGTTCTTATAGCAGGTGTAATTTTCTCATCAAAATTTATGAAACCTATATTAACTCCAACATTTAAATTATGATTATTATATGCAACCCTTGACCCTAAAACAGTAACTCGACCTCCTCCTTTCTTTTCTATTTCATTATCATTTCTAAAATTTGTTAGTGTAGAAAAGCGCTTCAAACTATCAACTTGGTTTATATTTATCTCTTTATTAGAATATAAAAGAGTAACCTTTATTACTTTGTTCAATTCTATCTCAGAAGCTACCCCCCTCATAAAACCACTTTCCGAAACAGATGTATAAGGACGGATTCCATCATTTACACGAGCTACATTTAAAATAGGGTCACCTCCTTTCCCTAAAAAATATCCACCTCCAAACACCAAACCTTGACCAGACATCATTTGAAAATCACCAATCATTATTTTTTTAAAAACACCCCTATTATATAGAGAGGCATTAGCCGAAATATGATCAATTCCATACTGCATATTTTTAGGTTTCCACTGCCATGGCTCCCCTTTATCTTGATCAAGAGTTAAGGAAAATGAGTAATCTTGTTTTTTAGCCCATCTAAACCTTGTCTGAAAGCCAACTGGAATCCCTTTATAAATCGATTGTGAAAACCCTTTACTTAATGGCAAACTAGTAGAACTGTTTACTATCAAATAATTAATATCAGGATGTAGTAACCTTTCTTTAAATGGTTTTAATGTTGATTGTTCTACAAAAGTCCCGGCTTTCACTCTTTTAATAGTGGCAAGGTCCCAACCATCAATTCGTTTTAACTCACTAGTGCTACTAAAATAGTTATACTGATCCTTATATTCTTTAAATCCTTTTACTTCTAAATATGTCAATCCAAAATGCTCTTGTAATTCCCATAGTTTTATCTTATTCAAGTTTTTAGGATGATTAAAAAGGGATAACCAATAATCAATTTCCTCTTTAGAAAAATCATCTAATTCTTGATCTTCAAAAACTAAGTTCAATAGTTCTAAATCAGTAACTGATTTACTTTGTGCAAGCATTCCATTTCTTAAAAAAAATACTGCTACTACTAATAAAAAACACCTCATTTTCTTTTCGTAATTGTATATTCCAAAGAAAATTGATGAGACCAACCAAAAATATCATCAGTAGCAAAAGCATAATCAAATGACCAATATTTATATAAAACTGTTGTTCCTAAATAAATATCTACAGGAAATAAAGTTGTACCTCCTCTTATAATAATTGATTTATGTAAAGAATATTCTAAGCCAATTTTATAACTTAAATCGTGGTATTTTAATTTATTAATCTCTGTAACAAAACGTAGTTCATCATCAATCTTATATTCAAATCCTAAAGCATATAAAGAAGATATATCTGCTCCAAATTCTCCTACTTCATAATTATTCTGACCTATATTTTTAAGATTTAAACCTATTGAAAAATAATCTGATAAGTGAGCTACTAAATGATAGTGTACTAATAGTGCTGAAAGATGATTTAAATAATTCCCTCCAACTTGTCTCCAAGATGTTCCTAATCCCATTTCAACAATACCAATTTGATGTGCTATACCAACACTAATATCTTGTTCAGACAAAACAGCATCTCCAAAACGTAAAAAGGATGTTGAAAGAACAAAATGTTTAAAAGGAAAGACTGCTGCTACTCCTTTTGTTGAAAGTGATAATTCTTGAAAAGAATAATTATGCCCAATAGCAATACTTGGGTTGTCTAATTGGCTTGTTCTACCAATTGCATTTACAGAAGACCATGTATCAACGGTAAACATAGACGCATTTCCCATGCCCATAGAAGATGCTCCAAAAGAAAATAAAGTTCCTGTAGAATAAGGATCTTGTGCTTGTACATTAGAAAATAGCAATAGACATAAGGCTAAAAAACAGCACCTTGCTTTAAAAAAAATCATAGTTTGAATCGAGAAGAAATCGTTAGTTAATAATTAGTGATAATTTTTTCGTTAAGCATTATCAACTCTAATCTACTGATTTAAGCTTGAATAACATAAGGTTGAAACAATATTTAAGTACTTTGAAAAGTATAAATCACTAAAAGAATTGAAATATGAGCAGTTTACCATTCATAAATTATATATATTTATAATTATGATGGTATTGCCTATAATACCATCAATTGCTCGAAAAGTATAAAAACGATTTCTTTTTACAGTTCATGAAGAAAGACAATAGAAATATATTCAAACCATTTTTATTCACCTTATTGTTAGTAGTATATAGTTTTACCAGCTATGCAAATTATATACTTGTACCAATGGATAAAACACAAACAAATCACCTAAAAGCATATGGTATTACCTATTGGGTTTTACAAAAAGAGGTAGAAGCAGAATGGTTATTAAATTATAGAGGTGGGAGTTTTCTCTTTAAATATGCCCAAAGTTTCGAAAACGAAATGGTAGTAAGAGGAGTAAGCTATGAAGTTATTTCTGATGCTCAAGTTGTTCAGATAAAAAGAGAAATTGAACACCCAGAAGCAAACATGGATATTATGCGTTTGGATGTACCTCCAAAAATAGCCGTTTATTCTCCACCTGCTAAAATGCCTTGGGATGATGCTGTAACTTTAGTTTTAACCTATGCTGAAATTCCATATGATGTTGTTTTTGATGATGAAGTAATTGCAGAACTTTTACCAAAATATGATTGGTTACACTTGCATCATGAAGATTTCACTGGTCAATATGGTAAGTTCTTTAGGGCATACGGTAGACAAAAGTGGTACATTGATAATCAGAAAAAATTTGAGGCCTCTGCTAAAAAACATGGTTTTAATAAAGTATCTGAATTGAAATTAGCTGTTGCTAAAAAAATCAAAGAGTTTACTGCTGGTGGAGGTTTTCTATTTGCAATGTGTTCTGCAACTGACACCTATGATATTGCATTGTCTGCAGATGGGGTAGATATTTGTGATTTTATGTATGATGGAGACCCTGCTGACCCTAGTGCTCAATCAAAACTTGATTACAGCCAGACATTTGCTTTCAAGGATTTTAAACTTTACATGGATCCTTATAAATATGAGTACTCTAATATCGATAATCAATATTACGAAAGAGGCTTAACGGAAGGAAATGATTATTTTAAACTTTTCTCATTTTCTGCAAAATGGGATCCTATCCCTACAATGTTATCTCAGAACCATGAACAAAATATCAAAGGTTTCATGGGGCAAACAACTGCATTTAAAAAGCAGTTAGTAAAATCTGATGTAATTGTACTTGGAGAAACAAGTGAAGCAAATGAAGTAAGGTATATTCATGGCTCTTATGGCAAAGGAACATGGACATTCTATGGAGGACATGATCCAGAAGATTATCAGCATTTAGTAGGTGAAGAGCCTACTGATTTAAACCTTCATCCAAACTCTCCTGGTTATAGATTAATTTTAAATAATATTCTATTTCCTGCAGCTAAAAAGAAAAAGCAAAAGACCTGATCAAAATATGTATTTTTCGACTACAGATTTTTTGACACTACTCTACTTTCTTTTCTGCATTCCTCAATTACTTTTTTGGGGAATAATTGTCCCTCTAAACTTGTGGAAAAAGCAAACAAAAGTTGAATCTTTTAAAAAACCTGTCAGTGTAATAATTGCAGCAAGAAATGAAGAAAATTCACTTCCTAAACTCTTAGAAGTTTTAGTAAATCAAGATTATCATAATTTTGAAATTATTGTTGTCAATGATAGATCTTCTGATAATACCGAAAGAATTATTGATAGTTATACTTTAAAATATTCATTTATAAAAAAAGTAAACATTGATAAGCCTATAGAAAATCATAGCCCTAAGAAGTATGCTTTAACCAAAGGAATTCTTTTTTCAAAAAACGAATATCTATTATTTACAGATGCAGATTGTTTTCCTTCCTCTACTTCTTGGATTAGAGAGATGTCAAATCAGTTTATATCATCTGATTTAATATTAGGAGTAGGCTTATATACCTGTAATGATAAAAGTAAAGTAGAAGTTTTTACACAGTTTGAAACACTTCACACGGCTTTACTTTACACATCCTTATCAAATTTAGGTATTAACTATATGGGGGTAGGTAGAAACATTGCTTATACAAAACAACTCTGGAAATCTGTAAATGGGTTCGAACAACATAAAACCATTTTAAGCGGAGATGACGACCTCTTTGTAAATCAAATTGCAAAAAAAGAGCATACAATAAGTTATTTCTCAAAAAAAGCGATAACTTACTCTAAGCCTCCAATTACTTGGAAAGAGTGGTTTAGGCAAAAAACGAGACATTTAAGTGCCGGATATCATTATAAAATTTCAAATAAATTGATATTAGGTACACTTAGCACTTCTCACATAGCAGTATATTTTATATATTTACTATTGTTACCACATGAGGTAACAAATTTATTACACCTCTCAATACTATTCTTGGTACGTATAATGTTTTTAATTATATGTTTCAAAAAGTTTTCTGCTGTTTTAGGAGAAAAGTTTAAGTGGTGGAAAGTACCGATTTTGGACATTATGCTAATTGCATATCAAATTATAATTGGAGTATCCTCTGTGATCTCAAAGCGAAAAACATGGATTTAGACAGACAGTTTTCCCAAAAAGCGCTTGAAGATTTTGACTTAATAGACGAAGCGATTGAAGGTAACGAACAAGCTTACGCAAAGCTTATGGGACGTTATCGTAAATCTGTATATCATACAATTTTAAAAATGGTTAGAAATGTAGATGATGCAGAAGACTTAACAATCGAGGCCTTCGCTAAAGCCTTCAAAAATCTATCAAAATTTAAAAAAGATTACACATTTAGTACGTGGTTATTTAGAATTGCGTCTAATAATGCAATCGATTTTATTAGAAAGAAAAAATTAGAGACTTACTCTATTGATGCCGAAATCACTAATAAAGATGGCGACACAATGAGTATGAATATTCAAGATTCTGGCTTAACACCTCATGAAGAGGCTATTAAAGCACAGAAAATTGAGATTGTACATGAATTTGTTCGTTTACTTCCTCCTAAATACCAACGACTAGTTAAACTCAGGTATTTTGAAGAAAAATCGTACGATGAAATTGCAACTGAACTTGAAGCTCCTTTAGGTACAATAAAAGCTCAATTACACAGAGCTAGAGAATTGCTCTATGATTTAGCAAAAAATAGTAAAAACGTACTTTAAAAGACGAACAGAGAACAGCATTGACGTATTAAAACGCAATGCTGTTTTTTTTATAACACATTGTGTTATTTTTGTATAAATCAGATTTAATAATAATATATTAAAAATAGATTTTCTACATTTACATTGTAGTCTATTAGAGGTCATCATTTTGGCTTCAGCGGTTATTCAAACAAACCAACTATCACAACATGAAATTAGCAATAGTAGGCGCCACAGGTCTTGTAGGCGAACAAATTCTAAAAGTATTAGATGAAAGAAATTTTCACTTTGATGAATTATTATTAGTTGCATCTCCAAGATCAGCAGGTAAAAAATTCTCTTACAAAGGGAAAGAATACACAGTAGTTACAGCAGAACAAGCAATTGAAGAAAAACCAGATATTGCTATTTTCTCTGCAGGTGGTGGTACTTCATTAGAATACGCTCCTAAATTTGCAGAAGCTGGTAGTACAGTAATTGACAATTCATCTGCTTGGAGAATGGATCCTTCTAAAAAATTGATCGTTCCTGAAGTAAATGCGAAATCACTTACAAAAGAAGATAAAATTATTGCAAACCCTAACTGCTCTACAATTCAAATGATTGTAGCAATTGGTCCTTTGCATGAAAAATATACAATTAAAAGAATCGTTGTTTCTACTTACCAATCAGTTACTGGTTCTGGTAAAGCTGCAGTTGATCAATTATTTGATGAAAGAGCAGGTAAAGAAGCAAATATGGTTTACCCTCATCAAATTGATTTAAACGTTCTTCCTCATATCGATGTATTCCAAGATAATGGATATACAAAAGAAGAAATGAAGATGATTAACGAAACTAAGAAAATTTTAGAGGACGATACTGTTAAAGTAACTGCTACAACTGTACGTATTCCTACGGTAGGTGGTCACTCGGAATCAGTAAATATTGAATTTGAAAAAGAATTTGATGAAGATGAATTACGTCAGATCTTAGCAGATTCTGAAGGAATTATTGTACAAGATGATCCTTTAAACAATGTTTATCCTATGCCTCTTACTTCTCACAATAGAGATGAGACTTTTGTAGGTCGTATTCGTCGTGATGAAACTCAAGATAAAACAGTAAACATGTGGATTGTTGCAGATAACTTACGTAAAGGTGCTGCTACAAATACAGTTCAAATTGCTGAATATTTAGTATCAAGCGGTTTAGTATAGGTATATCCTATTAATTAATAGATTTTCAAAAAGACTGAAGTAGTACAACTGTATTACTTCAGTCTTTTTTGTTAAAGAAAGTTGAGGAGTTTTAAAAAGACATATAACAACTTCTCATTTCTATCAAATTAACTACTGTTTGTCAATCATCTAACGATTCTTTTGTAGTTTCACGATTCTGTAATAATAAAATTGCTACACCAAGTTTTAATCTATAAATAATTTCAAAATTGGAACAGAATATAAAAAAAGGTAATCCTTTTGCTTTGATACCTCTATTAACTTTTCTAGTAAGTTATTTAGCTGTCTCAATCATTACTGGAGATTTTTATAAAATGCCTGCGACAGTTGCTTTTCTTTTAGCATCAATTGTTGCAATTTCTATGAATACAAAAGTATCTGTTATAGAAAAAATCAATATTTATGCTAAAGGTATGGGGCATCCTGATATTATGATGATGACCTTAATATTTCTACTCGCTGGAGCTTTTGGTAAAGTGAGTAATACAATGGGTGCTATAGATTCTACCGTAAATCTTGGTTTAACCTTTTTACCTAGTAATATTCTTATTGCAGGTTTATTTGTTATCTCTTGTTTTATTTCTATTTCGGTTGGTACATCAGTAGGAACTATTGTGGCCATTGCTCCAATTGCAGTTAATATTGCAGAAAAAACAGGTATGCCAGTAGGAATAGGTCTAGGAGCTGTTATAGGTGGCTCTATGTTTGGTGATAACTTATCTATGATTTCTGACACTACAATTGCAGCAGCACGTACTCAAGGAGCTGAAATGAAAGATAAGTTTAGAGCTAATATTAGAATTGCCCTCCCTGCAGCATTAATAACAATAGCTATCTATTTAATAACAACTAGTGGAATCTCACTTGATTTATCTGGTACTTATGAATATTCTTTTATTAAAGTAGTGCCTTATATTGTTGTTTTAATTGCTGCTCTTGTGGGATTAAATGTTTTTATTGTTTTAATAGTAGGTACACTTCTTTCTGGTGTAATTGGAATATACTTAGGAAGCTTTGATATATGGGGATTTATTGCAGCTACATCAGACGGTTTTTTGAGTATGGCTGACACTATAATATTATGCCTTATGATTGGTGGCGTTGTTGCTCTTACTCATTTTAATGGAGGTATTGATTATGTAATATATGCAATCACGAAACGTATAAAGAACGAAAGAGGTGGGGAATTAGGAATTGCTCTACTAATTATTTTTATAGATATGTGTACTGCAAATAATACTATCGCAATTATTATTGGTGGGCCAATAGCAAAAGAAATAAGTACTAAATATAAAATAGAACCTAAAAGAGCTGCTAGTATACTTGATACGTTCTCTTGTTTTACACAAGGTCTAATTCCATATGGTGCTCAAATTTTAGTAGCTGTTGGAGTTGCTGAGGTAATTACACCTTTAGGAATAATGCAATATTTATATTATCCTTTTATTTTAGGAATTTGTGCAGTTGCTTATATTTTCTTAATGAAAAGAGAAAAGGTTGTAAGTCAATAAAGTAATCTTCACCTTGTAAGTTCCATTTAATAAATTTTCGATTTTCTCAGTTCCAGCTCCCCTATAAAAGTATTTTTCTCCATTGAAAACTACTTCAACAGGGTTTAAATAATTATCACTTTTAAGGATATTCCATTTAAATACAATGGTTCCTACAGAAATATTATTTGAAGGACTTCTAATTATTGTACTATCGTTTGCATTAACTTGGGTAGTTTCATCAAAAAAGTTTATTAATACACTTGTAAAGAAGAAACATAATACTCCAAAGACGAGTTTTTGTATTAGGTTCATTAATTGTTGGTAAAGAATCGTTATTATTTATACTTTTCATATAAATACAGAAACTAAGCCAATCAATACCTTAAAACGATAATAAATTTAAACAAAAAAAATCTCAACCTATTTAAAAGATTGAGATCAATTTTACTGTAAACTACAGTTGTATATTATTTTCCTGCTAATGCTTCCGCACCACCAACAATTTCAAGGATTTCATTAGTAATTGCAGCCTGACGAGATCTGTTATAATCAAGTTTCAATGCATTTAATAACTCACCTGCGTTTTCAGTCGCTTTATCCATTGCTGTCATACGAGCACCATGCTCAGCCGCATTCGAATCTAACAAGTGCGTATAGAAGTTGATCTTTAAAGTTTTCGGGATCAACTCAGATAGAATTTCTTCTTTATCTGGTTCAAAGATGTAGTCAGCCTCTTGGTTGCTATCATCAGAATCCGTAACTACATCTAAAGAGAAAGGTAAAAATTGTTTTGAACGAACAATTTGTGTTGCCACATTTTTAAATTCGTTATATACCATAATTACCTTATCAAACTTTCCTGAAATATAGCCATCCATAGCATATTCAGCTGATTTTCTAGCTTCTTCAAAAGTTACATCATGGAAGAAATTAACAAAATCACTATTCAGTTCAAAATCTCTTCTTTTAAAGTAATCTTGACCTTTAGATCCTATTGCTAAAACTTCGACTCTACCTGCTTTGTCTAAAGAAGAATATTCTTCTTTTACTAAACGAGTAGTTTCTTTTGTAATATTTGAATTGAAAGCTCCAGCTAAACCACGATCGGAAGTAACCGCAATAACAAGAACGCTTTTCACTTCATCATGTGCCTCAACGAATGGGCTAGAAAAGTCGTTACCAAGAGCCGCTGTAACGTTATCTAGTATAGCCTCAAGCTTGTTAGCATAAGGTCGCATACCTATTACACGGTCTTGAGCTCTACGCATTTTTGCAGCCGAAACCATTTTCATTGCTTTCGTAATCTGCTGCGTTGAGTTAACAGAGGTGATCCTCTCTTTTACTTCTTTAAGACTAGCCATTTTCTTCTGAGTAATAAAAAGTGAATTAGCAACAGAACATATTTAATCAATATCTCTGTTGCTAATTTCTATTATAATTATCCCTTGTGGTTTTGAGCAATTTCTTCTCCTACTTTACGTAGAACAGAAATTTGATCATCACCCCATTTACCTGAAGCAATTGCTTGCATTGTATCTGTATACTTTGTTTCTAAAACATCTAAGTATTCAAATTCAAAAGCTTTTACTTTGCTTTCAGCAACTGGGTCTAAAATACCATTAGTACCTGCCCAAATGATAGCAACTTGCTTCTCAACTGTGTACGGCATATACTGAACTTGTTTCAAGATTTCAGTATTTTTACGTCCACGATCAATTGTCAATTTCGTTGCTGCATCTAGATCAGAACCAAATTTAGCGAAAGCCTCTAATTCACGGAATTGAGCAAGATCTAGTTTTAAAGAACCAGATACTTTCTTCATTGGTTTGATTTGAGCGTTACCACCTACACGTGAAACTGAGATACCAACGTTCATTGCAGGACGTATACCTGCGTTAAACAAGTTAGTTTCTAAGAATACTTGACCATCTGTAATAGAGATCACGTTTGTAGGAATATATGCTGATACGTCACCTGACTGAGTTTCAATAATTGGAAGGGCCGTTAAAGATCCACCACCTTTTACTAAATGTTTAATAGACTCAGGAAGGTCGTTCATGTTTTGTGCAATAGCATCTGATTTGTTAACTCTTGCTGCACGCTCTAATAAACGAGAGTGAAGATAGAAAACATCACCAGGATATGCTTCACGTCCCGGAGGACGACGAAGAAGTAATGACACCTCACGATAAGCAACTGCTTGCTTAGAAAGATCATCATAAACAGCTAAAGCAGGACGTCCAGTATCACGAATGAATTCACCAATTGCTGCACCTGCGAAAGGAGCAAAATATTGCATTGGAGCTGGGTCTGAAGCATTAGCCGCAACAACTACAGTATAAGCCATTGCTCCAGCTTTTTCCAAAGACTGAACAAGAGATAATACTGTTGATGCTTTTTGTCCAATTGCTACATATATACAAAAAACAGGTTCTCCTTTATCGTAGAACTCTTTTTGATTAATGATTGCATCAAGACAAACTGCTGTTTTACCTGTTTGACGGTCACCAATGATTAATTCACGTTGGCCACGTCCAATAGGTGTCATAGAATCAATAGACTTGATACCTGTTTGCATTGGTTCATCAACTGGTTGACGGAACAATACACCTGGAGCTTTACGCTCGATAGGCATTTCGTAAGTCTCCCCTTCGATAGGTCCTTTGCCATCAATAGGATTACCTAAAGCATCGATAACACGTCCAAACATACCCTCACCTACGTTAATAGATGCAATACGTCTTGTACGTTTTACTGTATCTCCCTCTTTGATATCTGTGTATTTACCCATTATTACGGCACCTACATTATCTTCTTCGAGGTTCAATACCATACCTACGACACCTGACTCGAACTCGATTAACTCGCCAGCTTCAGCATTAAGCAAGCCATAAATACGAGCAACACCATCACCTACTTCTAAAACAGTTCCCACTTCTTCTAAATCAGAAGAAGCTTTAAAACCTGTAAGCTGTTCTTTCAGGATCGCAGACACTTCATCTGGTCTAACTTGAGCCATTTTGTATCTGGATTTGAATTTTGACTATTCTTTACTAAAAAAAGTATCCTAAACTTCTAAAGGATACTTAAGTTTTTTTAATTACTAAAAGCTACTTTCAATTGGTTCAACTGTGTTTTAACAGAGCAATCCAATTGCATATTACCAACAGTAAGAACGTAACCACCAATGAGACTAGAATCAATTTTTTCTTCTAGCTCAACTTTTTTACCTGTAGACTTTATTACTTTATCAAGTAACAATGCTTTTGAAGCAGCAGCTAAAGGTGAAGAAGTTACTACAGTAGCTCTTTGGATATTTTTTACAACATCGAACTCCGCTAAAATAGATTGCATAATCTCTTTCAATGCTGAAGTTCTGTTTTTATCAACAACTAAGCTAAATAACTTTTGAGTCAGTTCACTTACATTTGCTGAAAAAATCTCTTTAAGGATAGCTGCTTTTTTACCGGCTTTAATAATAGGACTGTTTAGCGCGTTGGCTAACTCTCTACTACCATTGATAGTATTCAAAACTAAATTTGCATCTTCATACAATTTGTCTTGATCTTGTCCTTGTAAAGCTACCGATACAAATGCTTTTGCATATCGAGATGCTACTCTAGATTCTGCACTCATGGTTATAATTTATGTACAGTGAGGTTTAACTCACGTGTGGATCTTATTAAACTTAGATCTTAGCGCTTTCAACTAACTCTTTTACAAGTTCTTGTTGAGCAGTATCATTAGATAATTGTTTGCGAACAACTTTTTCAGCTATTTCTAGTGAAAGTTCAGCAACAACACCTTTGATGTTAGCTAACGCGTCTCTTTTTTCTGCCTCGATAGAAGCTTTTGCTTCTGTCATGATTCTTGAAGCTTCTGCTTTTGCAGCATCACTTGCTTCAATTATCACTTCATCCGCTCTAACTTTAGCTGCATTGATAATTTCTTCTCTCTCAGCACGAGCAGCATCTTTCATCTTCTCGTTATCCGCTTTAAGTTTTTCAATATCAGTTTTAGCTTGTTCCGCACTCTTGAGCGCGCTATCAATAGAATCTTCTCTATCCTTAAGTGCCTTAGAAATTATCGGAACGATTTTCTTTCCAATAATTAAGAACACTACTAAAAAGAATAAAGTGTTCCAAAATATAAGGCCTATACCTGGAGTTATTATATCCATCTTCGATTATATTTTGCGTTGTGCGTTCTGACGTTTCTTTGTTGGAAGATATCCATCGCCGGGCAAACCCCTTAAGCGATGGATATCCAAACAAAATGTTTCTTCAGTTAGGGATTAACCTAAACCGATCAATAGACAAACTACTACTGCGAAAAGTGCAACACCTTCAATCAAGGCTGCTGCAATAATCATTGTAGTTTGTAAGTTACCAGCGATTTCTGGTTGACGAGCGATAGCCTCTACAGTGCTACCACCAATCTTACCAATACCAAGACCTGCACCAAATACTGCAAGACCTGCACCAATCGCAGCACCTAACTGACCTACGTTACCACTTACTTCTAGTAAAATTGAAAGTAATGACATTTGAAATTTTGTTTAAATAGTTTTAAAAAAGAAACGTATATGAAGCTTTCGCTTAGTGCGAATATCATTCATTTTATTGATTACATCACCAAAATTTGAGTTAATTAACTCAAATACAGCTAGTTTAGTAATTCCTAGTGATGTTCAGCAACAGCTGAACTAATAAACAATGCAGAAAGCATTGTAAAAATATATGCCTGTAATACAGCTACAAATATCTCCATAAAAAATAATGGAATGATAATGAAAGAGGCTACACCTCCAACCCATGCTGCTTCCAAAATAAATACCAATGACATAAATGATAACAATACAATATGTCCACCTGTGATGTTTGCGAATAAACGAAGCATCAAGGCAATTGGCTTAGTAAAAATACCAATAATTTCTACTGGAATCATGATCGGTAACAACCACACTGGAACACCTGGAGTAGCAAAAATGTGGCTCCAATAGTTCTTATTAGCACTTAAATTAGTTACTAATAACGTGATTACTGCCATAGTCATTGTGAAAGAGATATTTCCTGAAGAGTTTGCCCCACCTGGTAATAACCCCATAAGGTTATTAAAAAGGATAAAGAAAAACAACGTCAGTAAATAAGGCATAAACTTGTCTGTTTTACTTCCTAAGTTTGGTTTAATCACTTCATCTCTCATGTAAACAATAAGAGGTTCAAAGAAGGATTGAATTCCACTTGGAGCTTTTCCAGCATTTTTCTTATAACCCTTAGATATTGCACTAAACAATATAATTAGAATAAGTACTGACAACCCTGTTGAGGCTGCGTTCTTTGTTAATGAGAAATCGTAAACTTTTCCCTCATCAGTTCTAGAAATATGTTCATGATGCATTTCATAAGTAGCATACTTACCTTTAACAGGTTTGTGATGATAGAATTCGCTTGAAGCAAATAAATCAACACCTTGCCCAGGTACATATAATATTACGGGTAACGTAATACCATAATGATGTTCGTGACCATGATCATCAGTAACCGTTCCAAACGTCCAATTATGTTCGTCTTTAACGTGATGTAAGATCGTCTCTACTGGATTATACTCTTTGATGTGAATCTCTTTAGATTCACCTTGATCATCACTCGCAAGTAATGTTTGAGTTGAAAGTGCTGAAAATAGCACTGCTAGCAATGCTAAGCGTCTGTAAAAAGAATAAAAAATACTTTTCATTATTATAAAATCACTCATTACCTGATTTACCCTGCAATTTAGGATAGAGACATACAATCTCAAAAATTGTATACGCAAAATAATAAAAGAAGAAACTTAATATGAAAGCTAATTTCTCGTGTTTGTCTGCGTCTGCAAAAATAAAAAACAAAGTAAAAACGGTTAAAGATAGTAAAACCCTAATAAAAACCGTTGCCACATAAAATCCATGAAAAATCTCCCCATCTCCCGATAAGGCTCCTAAACATGTAATCTCATACGACATTACCGCTAAAAATGCATTGAATACGATTTCAATATAAATAAAACGGCCTAAATCTAACCCCATTAACTCTATTATCACTACCCCTACTAAACAAAGTATGGATAATTTTAATAAACCTATATAGAAACGTGCTCGTAAACTTCGCTGCATATAATTTTTTCAGCCCAATCAGCCGAATCGATTGCAAACATAATGTAATAGCTTTTAAACGCAAAGCATGTTTTGATCATTTTTCATAAAAACCGTCATCTTTACCTTTTTTTTTAATATTCTGCCCTTTTTTTTGCGAAATTTTCCGCAACCCATTGATAAGTATGTATAATGAAGCAAAAACTCCAAACAAAAGAAAACCAATAGTAAAATAAGGAACTTCAGTTTTTAAATACTCATCAAGGTACTTACCAACATAGGCACAAATCAATAATGTGACTATCATTTCAGTACTAACAGAAGTGTATTTCAAAAAAGTCGAATACTTTTTTGAAGCTTTTGACGCTTTCTCTGAAAAATTAGATTTATTCTGCTTCTGTTGTTTCATTATCTTCTACCTTTTCAGCTTCCGAAGAATTATCCGAAGGTGCTAATAAAGGTCTAGACTCGCCCATATGACATTGACCATTAAATATTGCTCCTGGATCAATTGTAAGCTTTTTAGTAATTATATCTCCATGAACAACTGCAGATGCTCTTAAAACTAAATTATCTGCAACCTCAATTTTTCCATGAATTTCACCCTCGATTTCTGCATTTTGAGCAAAAATATCTCCTTCTACTTGTCCTTCAGTTCCTAGAAACAATTTAGAATGACAATGTAAGTTACCAATTAACTTACCATCCATTCTTAGAATACCATGTGTCTCAACATCACCTCTAAGTGTAGTTCCTTGACCAATAGTATTATTGGTTACATTACTTGGTTGTTGAGTAGGTGTGATTTTATCTTCGTTATTTCCAAATAAACCCATAATTTTTTAATTTAATTTATATCGTTACAGTAGTACGTTTTGTATATGTCTGAAATCATTATTCAAAAGGAATGAAATCTAATGGGTCAACAGGATTACCGTTTACCCAAAGTTCAAAATGAAGATGTTGCCCATCAGTCATCTCTCCACTATTTCCTATAATTGCAATAATATCACCTGTCCTTACTGTTTCTCCTACTTTTTTAAGAAGAACAGAATTGTGTTTATAAAACGATATTACTTGACCTCTGTGTTGAATACCGATTACATAACCAGAATCTTGAGTCCAAGATGCTAATATTACAGTTCCTTCAGAAATTGCTGTAATTCCTTCATTTCGCTTGGCTAAAACGTCTACACCATAATGTCCTTTTCTAATATCAAACTTTTTGGAGAGAACTCCATTCGATACTGGGGGAAAAAAGAATACATCATCATAACTTGCCGTAGTTAATTGTGAAGGTGCAGATTTAAGTTCAATATCTTCAAACTCACTTCTAAAAAGTGAATCTACAGGATCTATCTTTTTAAGGTCAATTTCAATATCTTCAACTTCTCCTTGTTTAACGATATTAGCTTTTATGTCTTCAGCATCTTCTACTTCTCCATCTATTATAGCTTTAATTGAGGCCATATAAACATCTTTTTCATCAGATGCGTTTTGAAGAGAATCAACTGTTTTTTCCATTTCAATCAATCTTCTATCCGCTTCACGATAAGCTACTCTTGGATCATAGACCTTTGCCAACACTGTTGTAGCAAGAATAAAACTTAAACCGCCAAGTACGGTAAATACAACACCAAACAACAATAAGATTTTCACATAACTCAATCTATATGCTGCTCGCTCTGCAAATGTTTCTTCATCTCTTACTACGAGAACAAATCTAGTGGTTAGCCACTCTGATAATGTTTTCCCTTGTTTCTTCATGTAATATGTTTCTTCTTATGTTTAAGAAGTTAATCGGCGGTAAATTTACAATAAATGTACGTTTTCTTTGCATTTTGTTTGTAACTATTGAATTATTATAACTTTTAGGTGAATAAAAACTGTAAATTAGCCAATCTAAGATATAAATTTTAGCATAACCGCTAGTCAAAAATGAAGCAAACTTTTCTAAAACATATAAATAATTACTTTTTAAAATCAATATTTCTCACCCTACTTATTATTAGTGGAGGATGTCAATTTTATCATGATACTGCAACACACTATAATTCTTACTTCCTTGCTAAAGAAGGGATGGATTTATTTGAGCAGGAGATTTTTGATGAAAACGTAGATGATTATAATGATGTACTTTCAATACTCATTCCTATAGATTCAAATAAAACATTATCACATAAAGATCAATTAGATTACATTATTACAAAAGCTTCAAGACCAATCAAATTCCATAAAGCAAGTGATTGGATTGATGAATGTTACCTTCTGGTAGGTTGGGTAAGATTATACGAAGAAGATTATGATAATGCATTGACTACTTTTAAATATATCAACGCCAAATTTGCAGATCCAAACAGTAGACATGCAGCTTTGAATGCTTTATTAAGAATGTTCATTGAGCTTGATGAAGAGGCTAATATGATATTAGTCAAAGATATAATTAAACAACAAAAACAACCTTATAATAAGGTTAATACAAAAGAATATCATTTAAACTTAGCACACTATTATAGAAACAAGGTCAACTTTAAAAAATCTATTCAACATTTAAGGCTTGCTGTAGACCTTGAAGATAATAAACATAAAAAAGCTCGATACTACTTCATCTTGGGTCAAATGTTAGAAGAAGAAAATAAAGTTGACAATGCTTATAGAGCCTATACGAAAGCTGAGAAGTTTTCTAAAACAAATGAATTAGAATTCCAAGCTGATATCAGTGCATACAGTATGCAACCTGTTGATTTTAACGATGAAAAACAGGCGAAGAAAATTCAGAAATATTTCGACAAAAAACTCAAAGATCATAACAATTGGGATAACCGTGATAAAATCTATTATGAAATGGCTCAATTTGAAATGAGGAAGCCAGATTATGATAGAGCTTTAAAAGAGTTTAATGAATCAGTTCAAGTAAGTACATCAAATAAAATACAAAAAGGCCACTCTTACCTAGAATCTGGAATTATCTATTATGATGAGAAAAAAGATTATATAGCTGCTTCTGCTTATTATGATAGTGCACTTCAAAATTTTGATGAATCTGTTTATGGTTATGAAGAAATTAAAGAAAAAGCAGAGTATTTAAGAGATTTAGCCAAATACATCAAAATAATTAATGATCAAGAACGCCTTCTTCAATTATATGATATGAATGATGAAGAACGCTCTGCATTTCTTGAAGAGGAATATCAGAAAGAAAAAGATGAAATTATCTTAAGGGCTCAATATGCAAAAGAGAATGAAAAGAAGAAGCAACGACCAGCAACTTCTGAATCTGCATCATTTAGTAATAAAGAAACCAAAGAATTCTACTTCTATAATTCTACTGCTGTAGCACAAGGAAAAGCTCAATTTCTAAAAAATTGGGGTTCAAGGCCATTAGAAGATAATTGGAGAAGATCTAATAAAATGGATTTCGCTTCTAATGATATCAACCCTGAACAAGGAGATAATCCTTCGCCATCAAAAGGTAGAAATACTAAAAATAATGCTAATAATGATGAGGAGGAAAATGTTGATCTTTTTGCTAACCTCAAATCTGTAGAAGAAAGAAAACAAGAAGTTCCAACTTCAGAAGAGGAGTTAGTTGGTATTAATAAAAAGTTAGCTGATGCTCTTTTTGAATTAGGTAAAGTATATCTGTATAAGGTTAAAACTCCAGATAATGCTCTTGCTAATTTTCATCGTTTCTTAGATAACTACCCTGAAGATGAAAATGCTTATGAAGTTGCTTATCTAGTTTATGTTATTTGTTTAGATTATGAGGAATGTGATTCTGATGTTGCTAAAAAATATTTAATAGATAATTATCCAGACTGTTTATATTCTAAAGTGTTGGTAAACCCTAATTATGTTAAGGAAACAAATGAAAGGGAAAATTATATAAGAGATCTTTATTCTTCTGCTTATAATTTATATTTAAGTGGTAATTATAATGCATCTGATAAAAAATTAAATGAACTTTTAAATGACTTCCCTCAAAACACATACGAAGAGAAAGGACGTTTCTTACGTGTTTTACTAGTAGGGAGAACAACAAAGTATTATAAGATCTTTAAAAAATCTTTGGATGACTATTTAAAAATATATCCAGAAGGTGAATTTTCTGCTATTGCAAAAGGCATGTTAAGCGAAATAACGGATAATAGATTAAAGAATGGTTACATTCCTGGTAGGTATCATGATTTTGAAATCACGATAGACGAATAGTATGATTTATTGATTTATAAGTTTAGTTTTGTGATGATTTTTTTGAAATAGAAGGTATCAATTGATTGAATAAATCAAACCTTTATAAATAGATTAACTAAATTGCTGTTTAATTATTAATCTATATTGACATCTTTTAGTTTAAGTACTGAATATTAATAACATATGTATTTAAAAGCCATAAAAGCACTTTGGGTACTTTTCATAGTAGGCATCGTAAGTGCTCTTCTTTTGGGATTTTCTTTAACAAATAACTGGTTTAACCTTTACGGTGAACTCCCCGATCCTAGTATTTTAGAAAACCCTAAAAGTGAATTAGCTTCTGAACTATACTCTGCAGACGGCGTTTTATTAGGTAAATATTTCCGAAAAAACCGTACAAAATCTGAATATGATGATTTATCTCCAAATCTAATTCATGCATTATATGCATCTGAAGATATTCGATTTAATGAGCATAGTGGAATAGATTTCAAAGCTACTTTAGCTGTACCTTATTACCTCTTTAAGTATATTGTTTTAGGAGGACAAAAAAGAGGGTCATCAACAATTACGCAACAGTTAGCAAAGAATCTTTTTAAAATTCGTAATGAAACAAATTTAAAAGGACGATTATCTGACGTTAAAGGAGTCAACCTTGTTATAAATAAATTTAAGGAATGGGTTGTTGCTGTAGAATTAGAAACATCTTATACTAAGAGAGAAATCTTAACTATGTATTTGAATACCGTTGATTTTGGTTCAAATGCATTTGGTATTCATGTTGCATCGGAAACTTTTTATGGTGTATCACCAGATCAGTTATCAATTCCTCAATCTGCAACTTTAGTTGGTATTTTACAGGCTCCATCATTTTATAGTCCGAGATACCACCCTGACAGAGCAATTTATGTAAGGAATAAGGTAATCTCTCAGATGGAAAAGTATAATTACATTTCTGAGAAGACTTCTAAAGAATTAATGGCAGAAGACTTAAACCTAAATTATAATGTTGAAAATCATAATAAAGGTATTGCTCCATATTTCCGTGCAGAAGTTGTTAAAGATTTAATTAGATACTGTCGTGAAAATGGTTTCGACTTGTACGCTGATGGTCTAAAAATATATACTACGATTGATTCTCGTGTTCAAAAGTATGCCGAAAGTGCTGTTGATAAACATATGAGAGAGCAACAAGGTCTTTTTGATGATCATTGGAAAGGTCAAGGAGATCCTTGGAGAGATAGAGAAGGTAAAGTTATTCCTAATTTCTTAGCACACTCTATTAGAAGAACTGCTGTTTATAAAACACTAAGAAAGCAAATAGGTAATGATTCTCTTGCTATAGATAAGCAATTGAAAATTAAAAAGAAGATGAAAGTCTTTACTTGGAATAATAAAGATTTTCAAAAAGATACTCTAATGAGCTCTTATGACTCCTTAAAGTATTATAAGATGTTCTTACAGATCGGCATGATGTCAATGGAACCTCAAACAGGTAAAATTAGAGCTTGGGTAGGTGGTATTAATTATAGATACTTTAAGTATGATCATGTTAGATTAGGATATCGTCAACCTGGATCAACATTTAAACCATTCTTATATTCTAGAGCATTGGAAGATCGTTTTCAACCATGTTCTCCAATTACTGATGTTCCAATTACATTTACTGCAGAAGAAGCCATCGCTGATAAGCCTTGGACTCCTAAAAATGCTGATTATTATAGCGGGAAAACTTATACGTTAAGACAAGCAATGTCGAGATCTATAAATACAGCAGCAGCTTACCTTGTAAAAGAACTTACAGCTAGAGAATTAGCAAAATACTCTGCCGATAAATTTGGTTTTAGATATATCCGTGATCAAATGTTTGATTATATGGTTACGGACGATGAACGAAAAAGAGGTATTACAGGGTATAATAAGAAATATATTAAAGGTGTTCCTTCTTTATGTTTAGGTACAGAAGATGTTTCTGTTTATGAAATGGTGACAGCTTATTCTGTATTTATTAATAAAGGTACTTGGACGGAACCTCAATTTATTACTCGAATCGAAGATAAAAATGGTAGAGTTTTAAAGGAGTTTATTCCTAAAAAGAGAGAAGCTTTAAATGAAAAAACTGCTTGGTTAATGACGTATATGTTAAGAGGTACTTCGGAAGAAGCAGGTGGTACTGCTCTTAGATTAAATCGTTATAACTTTAAAAGAGATAAGAAAACAGGAGCAGTCTATCATGTTGGTGGTAAAACTGGTACTACTGCAAACTTCTCTGATGCGTGGTTTATGGGCTTTACAAATGATTTAGTAACTGGTGTATGGTGTGGTGGTGAAGACCGAAGCGTACACTTCAGAAGTATTAAATATGGACAAGGTTCTAGACAAGCACTTCCTGCATTTGCCTACTTTATGGAAGATGTTTACAGGGATAAAAAACTTTGTAGAGATCTAGGGTATAAAAGAGGATTATTTCCTGAGCCATCTAAACCAATTGGTGTAGAACTAGATTGTAGTAAATATGATGCAGAAAACTTTGGTGAGTTCGGTGCAGAAACAGATTCAACTTTGGAAGATGAATATGTAACACCAACCGAGACTGACGATGGTATTTTGTAACAAATAAGATTTATTAAAAGAAAAACGAGATTAATTATTAGTCTCGTTTTTTTTATGTATTAATTTAGGGAGATACTTAATAATAACGTGACTAAGCAATTATGGAACTTACTGTAAAAGATAAATCTGCAAACTTAGATATTAAAATCGAGCCCTTTAGAAGTTCAATCAGAACAACAAAACCGCACAAACACTATAAATACTTCGAAGTTATCTTTCTGTCTGAAGGAAAAGGATATCATACTATTGATAATGACACTTATGAAATAAAACCTCCTGTTCTTTTCTTTATGCGAAAAGAACAGATGCATCACTGGGAAATTACAACCCCTCCAAAAGGGTATGTGATTATTATGAAAAAATCTTTTTTAGAACATTCTATTGATAAGCAATTAGAAAACTTTATTTCTGAAATAAGTAATCATGTTTGTGTTGAAGTTGAAGATGAAAAAAATCTTACTCAAATTTTTGAACTATTGGTTGAAGAATCAAAAAATCCATCGAAATATCAACAATCTATTATAGAAGGGTTATTAAAGGCTCTTTTTGCAAAAACTTTAATTAATACAAAACCAATCCAAAGTAAATTATCTAATCTACCTCCACTCTATGCAGCTTTCAAGGAGCTATTAGAAAATAACGATAATATCAAAAACAGTGTAAATTATTATGCTGAGATATTACACACTACTCCTCAAAATTTAAATGCTATTTGTAGGAATGCTATAGGGTTATCTGCTTCTAAATTAATTGCAGAATACATTATAAAAGAAGCTAAACGATTTTTACTTTACACAAATTTACCTGTTAGTGAAATTGCTTATGAATTAGGATTTAAGGACAATTCTCATTTTATCAAATACTTTAAAAGGAATACAGAGCAAACTCCTGCATATTTCCGTAGCCAAAAAGATTAATATTTCTTTATACAACACATGAACAGTCAATTGTTCCTTATTATTTTCAAATAGACCTCTTTAATTTACTCCTGATTTAACAAATTGCAAGCACAGTTATACTACTTACAAACAAATTTTAAATAGGTATTTATAAATCATAAAGAAATTTATATTCTAGTATTTTATAGTCTAACCAATGCTAAAAATACAGTCCAAATACGTTATGATTTATAGATGACTACTTATACTACCTAATTTTATCATGAAAAAAATATTCACTCTATGCTTATTAGTACTTCTGTGCTCAATAAGTTATGGACAAACACGCTCAGTGACAGGGCAACTTATTGATCAAGAAACCAAGGAAACTATCCCTTATGCAACAGTTAAACTGATTAATCAGAATAATGAAATCACCAATTTTGGAAGTTCTGATTTCGATGGAAAATTCTCAATAAGTAAAATAAAACAAGGTCAATATTCATTTGAAGCTACATTTGTAGGTTATCAAAATTTTAAAAGAGAAATCTCTATATCTAATTCCGATGTACAATTAGGTACTTTGTATGTATCGCCAAATTTACAGGAACTTGAAGAAGTTGTAATTAAAGGAATGAGTGAAACAGTAAGTACCAAAATAGATAGAAAAGTATATGCTGCTGCTGACTTTGAAACGGCTAGAAGTGGCACAGCAACTGACATGTTAAATAAACTCCCTTCAATATCTGTTTCTCCAGAAGGTGAGGTATCTGTAAGGGGTACACAAGGATTTATGGTATATATTAATGGTAAACCTACTCAAATAGATCCTTCTACTTTACTATCTCAAATCTCAGCAAATTCTATACAAAATATTGAAGTTATTACTGTTCCCTCTGCAAAATATGATGCACAAGGTAAAGCCGGTATTATCAATATTACAATTGATAAAAATGAGCTTAATGGAACTTCTGTAAATGTTGGAGGTATGTTAGGTGGATCTCCATGGCAACAGGGAGCTGAACCAGTGAGAGGTGGTGGCAATTTTAATATTGCACATCAAAAAGATAAATGGTCCTATACCCTTGGTACAAATTACCTTAGCAGAAATGTGGATGGAAGAAGAGAAGGAGAGTCTACTATTAATCAATTTGAAGGTCCGTATAAAGGTGGTACTTATCATATGGATGCAGAAGGTGACCGCCCTGAGTATCATACTAATTATTCAGCAAATTTAGGTATTGGGTATGATATAAATGATAATTCATCTATTTCTGCATCATATTTCTATGGTCATAAAAGCAATAAAAGAACTGCTAATTATAAATACCATAATTATTACAATGATGCTAATGGTAATCTAATCCCTGGAACTAATGAATATATCTACAATCCCAATACTCATGAAAGGTATGGTGATTTTCATACAGCCAATTTAGATTATAATATTCAGTTTGATAATATGTCTAAACTTACTCTTGGGTTAGTATATGAACACTCTTCTTTAGGAGATGACCTTGATAATAAAAATCACATCTATGATAATGAAACAGGGACCATTGGAGAAGTAACAACACATTATACTCAAACTACAGTTCAGCCTTTAGATGGTATTCGTTTATCTATTGATTATGAAATGCCCATTGCTGATAATCAAACTTTATCTTTTGGAGCACAGCCCCAATTTTTAAAACAAACTGGTAATTATAATTATGATACTTTAAGCACTAATGGAAGCTGGGATGCTCACCCTTACTCAAATAATTATAACTTAACGAGAGGTATTTATGCAACTTATGTAGATTATGGAGCTCATTGGGGAAAATTCAGTTTAAAAGCTGGTGTTCGAATGGAATACATGGATCAGCGAATGGAGGTTGGTAATTATAATGTATTTCCTATCGTAGATATTCCAGAACAAGATGAATTTGTAGTTCAGAAATTGGATTTTTTCCCATCGATCAATCTTGATTATGAATTGACAGAAAATGACCGATTTATATTTGGAGCTAGTAGAAGAATTAATCGTCCACCAACAAAAAACATGGCTCCATTTCTTTATAGAAGGCATTATGAGGTCTATGAAGTTGGTGACCCTACATTAGAACCTGAATATGTAAATTTAGCTGAGATTACATATAATAAATCCATTGGTAATCAGACAATAGGTGTAACAGCTTTTTATAGAGGTGTTGAAAATGCAGTTTTTAGGGTGAATACGGTAAATGCTGGAGAAAATGTACTTATGAGAAGTTATACTAATGCGGGTAATGATCAATCTTTAGGACTTGAATTAAATGCAAATTTTGATATTGCTAAAAAGGTGAAACTATTTGTAGGAGGTTCGTTATATCACTATTCTATTAATGGCGAAATTTACGACTACAACATAGATCAAAGTAGCATGAATTGGAGTTTAAAATCTACAATCAATGCTGATATTCATAAAACACTTTCATTAGTTTGGGATATAGATATACAATCTGCAACAGTAACTGCTCAAGGACAAAATGATATGTTCTATATGAGTAATATTGCTTTGGTATATAAACCCACTGCCCTACCAAGTTGGACATTTACAGGAAGAGCAAATGACATTTTTCAATCTAATATTAAAGGGTTAGATACTACAGGGCAAGATAGAATAACTGGAGAAGATGCTTTTTATCAAAGAACTACATATTACAGGTATGGTCCTATTTTAGAACTAAGCGTTAATTATTCACTTAATTCTAAGAAAAAGGCCAATAAAAATACTGTTTTTGGAGAAAAACAATTCTAAAGAAAAAGAGATTGTCGTTATTGACAATCTCTTTTTTACTTATTTTTTTATGAATTTCTTATGATAAATTTCACCATTATGTTGCTGGAGTTTTAAAATATAAACTCCCGGTGGTAATTTAGAAACATCCATTACACCGTTCACAAACTTTTGACTTAGTCCCATAACTTGACCTGTAGATTTATAAATTTCAACTTTATCAATTAATTGATCTGATAAAATATGTAATTGATTTCCTTCTCCAGGGTTCGGGAATATTATAGGTGAATTAGAAACAATCTCCTCTTCTAAGCTTGTAATTGAAGCATCAATTCTAACAGCATTTTGAAATTCTTTTTGAGTCGTTGACCCTATTACAAACATAGCTATTGATTTACTACCTTCTGTAGTATAAGAAACTTCATGAGGGCCAGCGCCGTAAGCTATCGACGGTAAAGCATCTCCCTCTTCTCCAAAGTACCAACCTATTAAAGCTGTATCAGCATCGGATGTATTTGTAAAAGTTATTTCCTGATTTAAGCCAGCTTCCGTTTTATCAACTGAATAAGATAAAGAAGTGACTTGAGGATTATAAGGAACTACTCTAAAATCATCTAAAGCTAAACCTATACCTCCACTAGAATCTGCATTTGCTCCAACAAAGAATAACCTAAAGGCTAATTGTTCACCTTCAAAACCTGCTAAAGGTATAAATTTCGTTTCCCAATTATTATTTGTAGAGCCCGTTATTAATGGAATACCTTCTCCTCCCCAATAATCTTCAGAAGAAAATGCATTTGTCCAAGATGGATCAATAAAATACCCTAAAGGAGACCAAGATTTTCCATAATCATCAGAATACTCTGTATACATTCCATCTACCTTATTTGCCACATCTTGTTTAATATTGAAAGAAAACATTTGTGTAGAATCTCCACTGTTACTATCACCGGGTAAATCAAAAACTGATGTATAAAGATAAAATCCTGTTGGTACTTCGTAAGCAGTAGTATCTGGGCCAAGCACATATGCACTATCTCCACTCGTTGTTCCCGACTTACCATCAATTGTCGAATTCCCTTTCTTTAAATCATTCCCTGCTAAGTTATATGGATAGAACAAGAGCTCATTAGTTTCTAAATCTCCACCATCAGAAGGGTAAAAAGGAGCTTTCTTTTCTCCTAAAATTGCTATCGTATCCTGATAATTAGATGCTGTATTTCCATCCACTTCAAGAGAAACAAAATAATTTCCTGCTGTTGTATAAGTATGAGTAGGATTTTGATCTGTTGATGTGTTACCATCACCAAAGTTCCATGCGTATGTTGTTGCACCTCCAGAATTATAAATAAAATCAAGGGGTCTATTTATATACTCAACAATAGACGGAGATGTAAATTCTCCAGTTGGAACTTCAGATGTCACCTCAAAGTCTCTGACCATAAAGCCATCATCTGTATCTTGGATTTGGAATGCTGATTCATGACGGTATACAAATCTAAATCGAACCTGTTCCCCTGCCAAAAATGATACATTATATGATGTAGAATCATTATCAAAGTTACCTAACCAACCTGCTTGATCTTGGAAAATGATAGGATGAATAGCACATGCATCATTGGGAGATTTATTATACCACCCTGTTCCTAAACCATCATTTGCTTCACCTAAAAGTTTCCAAGTACCTCCATTATCTATTGTATACTGCATCTGACAAGCTGCCGGAGCATTACAATAGGTAATATCCATACTCTTTGTAAAGTGAATTTTATATTCTCTATTCGCTGTCGTTAAATCAAAGGTTGGTGTATATAAAATAGCCGAAAATGACCTAAAAGGAACTCCGCCACCAGAAGTAGTAACCCAAACAGAAGAATCTCCACTATTTAATACATTCCCTCTTGCTCTTGCATGTTCCCAAATATCATTACCAGACCCTCCATCCAAGAATACAGTTTCTGTTACAAAACCACCTGTGTCTAATAAAAAGTCAGTAGCAAATGGCACTGTCTCTATTGGACTAGAAGGAGGTCCTTCAGTCATCTGAATACCTCTTCTAAATGTATTTTTTCTTCCTTGAGAATCTGTAACAGTAAGTGTAATAATGTATGAGCCTAAATCAGGAATATCTGTATAAGTATGTCCTACTGTATCAGTAGTTGCATTACTTTTTTGACTATCACCAAAGTTCCATTCGTATGTTAAACCATTACCAATAGATAGGTTTTCAAATTCTAATTCTTGATTTAGGATACCATTATCTGATAAGATATTAAAAGCAGCTAATGGTCTATTTGCCAATAAAGCATCCATTGCAGCATCCATATTTATTCTACCTGCACCCAAACTATTCTGATAACCAGGGTTCCTTGGGTTAATATCTGTTGCAGTTCCTAAAAGTAAAGCTTTCAGCTGTATTGGCGACAAAGTGGAATCTTGGGTTTTAAGGAAAGCCGCTGCTCCTGCAACTAATGGACATGACATTGATGTACCAGTATAAGGTGCATAATCTCCTTTCGGATTACCATTATCAGCTGCTACAGTACTAATAATATCAGTACCTGGTGCCGAAATATCAATCCAAGAACCATATTGAGAAGATGGAGATTTAACATCATTACTTGTTGTATTTGCGACTGCAATTACATTATTATATCCTGCAGGGTAGCTTGCTAAGTTTACATTATCATTACCTGCTGCTGCAATAAAAAGCATTCCATCTTCTGTTGCTTCATCTATCATTCTAGACACAGTAGCAGAATAGAAGTAACTACCAAAAGACATACTCACTACATCTGCTTCCATTGCAATTGCATACATCAACGCTTCTGTTGAATGAGTAATAGCCCTCGCAGAGGGAGTATCATCTGATGTTGCTTTTACGGCTAAAATTTTAATTCCATTATTTGAAACCGAAGTAACACCTATTCCATTATTAGTTACTGCACCTGCTATACCAGCACAGTGCGTTCCATGAGAAAATGTAAACCGTCCTGCTTGTGCTTCTGGAGGAGTTGGGTCTGGATCTCCATTTTCATAAGTAGTTCCAGAGGCATCCCAACCATTGTAATCATCAATGTAACCATTACCATCATCATCCTTACCATTATTAGGGGTTTCACCTTCATTGATAAAAATATTTGCTACTAAATCTTCATGAGTTATCAATACCCCATCATCAACAATTGCTAAAACTATATCATTTTTTGGAGCATTCGGATTGTCTGTTTTTTTAGACCAAGCATCTATTGCTCCAACTAAATTAATATGGTATTGATCTGAAAATAATGGATCATTAGGGTCTGCAAATGTTTGTGGTAAAGGAACACTTTCTACATACATTACATTCTTGTCCTTACTCAATTCATTACGATAACGTTCTAAGTCATTATCATTATAAAGTGTAATTTGAAGTACATCTGATACACTGTTTTTAAGAACACTCATTGGTTCTAAAACAGATTTTACACGTGCATCTGTAAGTAATTTATATAACCTTTGCTTCTCTGATGAAACAAATTGAGGTTGGCCACTTTCCATGTAAGCATAGTTTACATCATTCGCTTCTTTAAACCTTACAAATAATTTTGAAGGAGCAGTTTTAATGGAAGGACTTATCCATTTTTGATTTGGATTTGAGATTGATTGTAACTTCTGAGCCTCAACATCTCTTCCTAAAAAGAGACATCCAATGAGTACTAGAAGAAAAGAATAATTCTTTATCATTGTTGCTATTTTTTAGTGAGATATAAAATCCATTGTTTAGTGGTTGTTCCATCACTAAACATTACATCTAATACTATTCTTCCATTAGTTTCAGTTTCACCTTGTACAGAAATGTAACTGTCTGATGGCCCTAAAAACTCTCCACATTGATCAATTATTTGGAATGGAATATCTTGAATATCACCTGCAATATTAGAAATATCATATAATCCCCAAATATCATCGGGATTGGCTAATGCATCTACTTTTGTTAAAGTAACATCAGGAATATCTTGGATACCTGTCTCTGTAGAAATTTGAGCACCATAATTACCTGCAAGACTTGTTGGACAATGAATATCATTAATAATAATATTATATTCTTTCTTAATTCCACCCTGCCCAACTGTTATTTGCTCTCCATTATCTAGATTTTTTGCAGAAGATAAAACAATTGAAAGAGTCTTTCCTGAGGTTTTATCAACTCCTGCAACTACTAAAGGAGAGATTTCTATTATAGCTGTATTTTGAGTATTTGTATAGCTTTCATCACCAGATTCATCCTCTGTTATCTCTCTATTTTTCATTACAAACTTTCCTCCTTGAGAAGTTGCATATTTTTCAGTAACATCAGATGCATTAGGTTCATTTCGTTCAATAGCTTTTGCCGTAAAATCTGTTCCAAACACAGCATCTCCCTCAAAAGTATATCTTACTTCAATTCCTCTATTTGTTTGAATTGCCATTGGCATTTCTACAGTCAAACTTAGCGGCACTGAATTTTCTTTTACTGAATCTGCTTCTCCTATTGGAGTTGCAACAGCAAAAGCTACAGTCTCACCAATAAATTCAGCATTTACTTCATCTTTATAAGTATCGTATAATTCGCAACTCTGGAAAGTCAGTCCAATACACAGTACCCATATATTTACTATTTTTTTCATGTGTATTTAGTTTTAGTTAGATGACATAAACCACATTGGTAAATCCAGTGCTTTTTGTTTTGGGATATTAGGATTAGCACTTACTTCACTTGGAGAGTAAGGTAATCTTGTAATATGGCTACTCAAAACAGCATCTACTGGTAAAGGCTTATTTTCTGGATAACCCGTTCGTCTCACATAAGTCCAAGCATCCATTCCTCTATTAAAAGTTTCAATATACCCTTGTTGGTAAACTGCTTTAATGGCATTTGCATCAGAAAGATTATCCAAATCAGGTAATCCTCCAATATAGATATCAAACTCACCTTGTGTAATTCCTCTTCCTGAATCCAACACTGTTGCCAAATTATTTAAATGAATAATATTGAGAATTATTCCTTCCTTGTAATATTGGTCTGCATCTGATGCATCTCCCGATATCCAACCTTTAAGGATTGCTTCAGCTCTTAAAAACCTCATTTCTGCGGCAGTGACCCAAAAATCTGGAGAAGTTGCAGAAATAAAATGAAGGCTTAATGAAGAGGTAACTGTAAAAGATGAACGAGAACCTGGGTCTACACCTCTATGAGGTACTGCTTCTGAAGTTCCCTCTGGACGATCATAAAATATATCAATACGTGGATCATTAGACCCCCTTAATAAATCTATAAATGGATTTGATGCATAGAAGAATAAACTTTGCCCACCTGCATATTGGTAATGAAGTTTATAAAACTGGTTCGCATTTGTTAGATCATCATAATAATCTAATTGAACTTGTTCAGCTAGCTCATCAACGTGATCATCATTAAATGCTTTTTCTAATCTCGATTTAGCATATGTAGGATCTTTCTGTGCTAAAACCATTAATGTTTTAATTTTAATTGAATTAGCAAACTTTATCCATCTTGTTAGATCACCTTTAAAAAGCAAATCTTCTCCACTTATTTTCTCATTATTAGTTATGTCTATATCAGCTATTGCTTGATCTATCATTTGAACAATCCCTTTCAATACATTCTCTTGAGTATCTCCTTTTGGAAATAGTACATCTGTATTTAAAGATTCTGAAAATGGAATATCTTCAAACATTAATGTAAGATGATAAAATGCAAAAGCTTGAATAATTTTAAATTGAGCTGCTGTATTTTGTTCTCCTACGCTTAGTGCTAACTGCTCACCTCTACTCGCATTTTTTAATGCTGAAACATAATATGTTGACCACGTATTTGTTTGAGGATAAGCTGGTATTGAATAATTATCAGCTTCTGAAAAAACAGATGCCCCTGCACCTACATAATGCTGAGACCAACGATTAAATAAATTAGTTTCCATCACCTTATCAGATGATATACTTGTAATTACTGTTGTCATCAATAAGCCTGGTTGTTCTGCTATCTGATCGTCTCCAGCGGCAAACGGATCTGTGTTGATATCTAGAATACTATCACAAGAAAATGTTAGGAGAAAAGTCAACGCCAAACATCCTCTTTGAAGTAGGGTTATAATTTTTTTATCCATAATCATCTTAAAAAATAATTTTTAGGTTTCCTCCAAAACTTCTTGTTGAGGGTAAACTACCCATTTCTACAGCTCCAGACGCATCACTAGCTGCTTGGAATAAACTTGTCTCTGGGTCAATATGAGGAATTTCACTATAGATTAACCATAAGTTTCTTGCCTCAAACCCAATTGAAACTGACTTTAAGAAGTTTGTCTTTTTTATAATTGATGGTGGTAATGTATAAGCCAAGCTTACTTCTCTCAGTTTTATATATGTTTTATTAAACACGGCTCCTTCTGCAATTCCACTTGTAGAATAGCTCTGCCAATAATCCTGATGCGTAACAGCAATATCATTTTGTCTTAATGTTCCATCACCGTTTTCTACATAAGCATTTCTATCTATAAATGCTTGCTCTCTATTTAAAGCGGTCTCTTCTGCAAAACCATCGTATCTTAAATCACCAACAGTTCTAGAAATCATCTTACCACCTTGATTCCAATCAATCAAAAAGTTTAAAGTAACTCCTTTGTAGGTAAAGCTATTTTGGAAACCCAATAAGAAATCAGGTTGAATTTCTCCAAAAGTTTGCTCATCACCTTGCATTCTTAAACCCGTTTTTGGATCAACTAAAATTTCTCCAGTATCAGATCTTTTAAAACCTACTCCTTGCAATTCTAGAGATTTACCAGGTACTGCTTGAACTGACACTCCATTAAACCCTGATGCAATTTGAAGTTTTTCTAAGCCTTCAGTCAGTTCGGTAACTTTATTTCTATTTCTAGTAAAATTCACCTGAGAATTCCACTCAAAAGAACCCGTCTTAATTGGTACAAATGAAAGTAATAATTCGATTCCTTCATTTTGTACAGCTCCTGCATTTACTCTCTTAGATCTATAACCTGTAGATTCTGGTGTCGGTACTGCTAAGATTTGGTTCTTTGTTTCTATTTGATAATACGTTAAATCTATTCCAATTCGACCATTAAAGAAACTTAACTCTGTTCCTACCTCCCAAGAATTTTGTCTTTCTGGTACCAATCCCTCTGGTGGGATTACATTTGTTGCTGTATAAGCCGTTTGCCCATTAAAAGGATAATTGTTAGAGGTACTATATTGTCCAAAATAAGTTGATCTTGGATAGTAATTATAATCTAATTGATATGGGTTTGTATCATTGCCTACCTGTGCTGCACTTAATCTTAATTTACCATAAGAGAACACGTCATTATGTAAGTTTAATGCTTCTGAGAATACAAATGATAAACTTCCTGAAGGATAGAAATAGGATCTATTATCTTTCGGTAAAGTTGATGACCAATCATTTCTCATTGTTAAGTTTAAAGTTAGGTAGTTATTGTATGTAAGTGATATATCACCATAAGCACCTAATAAACGTTGTTCAACAAAGTCGGTAGTAGAAGTAGTATTTTTAGCATTTGCTGGAGTATACAAATCAGTTACAGAAAGCTCTGAAGCAGATAAGGTACTTCTTTTAAACACTCTACTATTATATTCATGTCCAACTATAGCCGTTAATTTAAACTTCTCTCCAAATTCTTTCTGAATTGTAGCCATTAAAGATGTTGTCAATTCAGTTCTTTCCATATCATCATTCACAAAAGATCCATTAATTGCACCCAATGTTCCTTTTGCAGATTTTGAAAAACGTTTATCTACTCTATAATCAAGACCTGCTCTAGCTCTAAATGTTAACCAATCTGTAGCTTTTGCTTCTAACATCCCGAAACCAAAGAAACGATTAACGTTTACATTATTACCATTTTTTTCTGCTACCCAATAAGGGCTATTAGAAAATCTACCTATTGGATTTTGTTCCCCATCCACTAAATACAAACGTTCTAATGGTGTTGTTCTTGGAATTCCGTTAATAATAGATGTTAGTACATTTGGTGAATTACCTCCTTGAGATACAGAACCTCGTGTTTCAGATTTGATATAATTCATACCAACACGAGACTTAATTACTTTATTTAATTGTTGTCCTGCATTCACTGCAAATGTATATCTATCTAACCCAGCTCCAGGTACAATACCTTTTTGATTCATGGAAGTAAACCCTAATCTATAATCTCCTTTTTCTGTAGCACTAGAAACATCTACTGAATTTATAAATAATGTACCCGTCTGGTAGAAGTCTTCTACATTACTTGGATAAGCTTTTAATGTTTGTAATGGCCACTGACTTTCTGGTAAATCTGCTGTATCTGCTGCATAACTATATGCAGGTACAACTTGACCGTTTATCTCTGGTCCCCATCCATTTTCTGCTCGTTTATCGTATTTACCATAATATCCTTGCGCATATCTATTTTGGAAAGAAGGTAATCTATTAGGACTCTCTGCTCTAAAACTAGAACTTAAGCTAACAGTTGGTCCTTCTTTAATGTTTCCTTTTTTGGTGGTAATAATAATTGCTCCGTTTGCAGCTCTTGAACCATACAATGCTGCTGCAGAAGCACCTTTTAATACCGTTACAGAGGCTATATCTGCTGGATTAATTTCTCCGGCTCCATTACCAGCATCAAATGCTCCAGAAATACCACTTCCTGTTGATATGTTGGTATTAGAAACTGGTATACCATCCACAACAATTAGAGGTTGGTTACCTCCACTTAATGAATTGGTACCTCTAATCACAATTCTTGTAGATCCTCCTGGATTTGAACTTGCTTGAGATATCTGAACTCCAGGCACTTTACCAGAAAGTGAATTCAAGAAGTTTGTAGATTTCACTCTATCAACTTCTTCTCCTTTTACAGAAGTAACAGAATACCCTAAGGTTCGTTTTTCCCTTTCAATGGCGTTTGCAGTTACAATAACTTCATCTAACTCTTCAGTATTTTCTTCCATTGCAACATCAATAACCGATTGGTTACCCACTGTTACTTCTTTGGATCGCATACCAATAAAATTAAATACAATTGTATTATCATCGGATTGTAACTGTATCTTATACTTACCATCTATGTCTGAAACCGCTCCTCGTCGAGTTCCTTTGACAACAACAGTTACTCCAGGTAGTGGCTTTACTCCATCTGTAACTGTTCCCGATACTACTTTCTCTTGTGCTAAAGAGATCGAAATCGTAATTACAGACAGTAGCCAACATAGTGTTGCTTTTAGTCTCATTCGTTAACTATTGGTTATTTTGATTGAAGTCTACTAATAAGTTCTTCGTCAGGTATTACTGAAGATTATTGTAATAAAAAAGAGTCTCTGTGAGCTTGTGTTATTTATGCATTATAGTTCTGTCAGCATTTAGTGCACCTCTTCTTATTTAATTGACGAGTGAAATATTAACTTTCTTTACATAATATTACATAATTTTATTGTTTTTTTACCTAAAATCAATCAAGAATAAATTGCACTATTCGGGTAAAATAAAAAAAATCCCAACTTCAAATTAATGAAATCGAGATTTATATACGTGTAACACAGTGCACTCTTTTACTTAAAGAATGTACTGGCTCAAATCTCTATTTTTAACTAAACCTGATAAACGTTCGTGAACCATTTCTTTAGTTACAACAATTTGTGCATTTGCTCCAATTACATCAGGAACATCAAATAATAAATCATTTAATAAATGAGACATTACTGTATGTAATCTTCTTGCTCCAATGTTTTCTACTTCAATATTAATTTCATAGGCAATTGTAGCTATTTCATCTAAAGCATCATCATTAAAAGATAATTTCACACCTTCTGCCTCTAGTAATGCTACATATTGCTTAGTTAAAGCATTCTTTGGCTGACGTAAAATTGTCCTAAAATCTTTGTCTGTAAGGCTTTGTAATTCCACTCTAATTGGAAAACGACCTTGAAGCTCTGGTATTAAATCAGACGGTTTAGAAACATGGAATGCTCCTGCTGCTACAAATAGGATATGATCGGTTTTAACCATACCATGTTTTGTATTCACTGTACTTCCTTCTACAATTGGAAGAAGATCTCTTTGTACACCTTCTCTAGATACATCAGCTCCTTGCTTATTACCACCACTAGCTACTTTATCAATTTCATCGATAAATATAATACCAGAGTTCTCTGCTAAACGCACAGCTTCATCTTTTACCTCGTCCATGTCGATTAGCTTAGCACTTTCTTGATCAACCAAGATCTTACGTGCTTCTGCAATCGTCATTTTTCTTTTCTTAGTTTTCTTAGGAAGCATTCCGTTGATCATCTCTTGGATGTTCATCATAGAACCCTCATCCATTGGAGCTCCTCCACCTACAAAACCAAGTCCGCCACCATTTTTATCAACAGTAACATCTATTTTTCTATCTTCTAATTCACCTGCACGTAATTTCTCTCTAAAACGTTCACGCGTTTTTTCATTTAATTCGTGGTCAGAAGAAATATATTCACCTGTTGCATTTGTTGTAGGAGAACTTTTTAAAGGTGGTATTAAAGCATCAAGAATAACATCTTCTACAGCTTGAACCGTTTTTTCTTCTACTAAAGCTTTCTTCAAATCTTTAATCATGCCTACAGATTGTTCAACAAGGTCTCTTACCATGCTTTCTACATCTCTACCAACATAACCAACTTCTGTAAATTTAGAGGCCTCTACTTTAACAAATGGTGCTTTTGCTACTTTAGCTAATCGACGTGCAATTTCCGTCTTACCAACTCCTGTAGAACCAATCATTAAAATATTATTGGGCATAATTTCTTTTTTAAGATCACCCTTAACGTTCATTCTACGCCAACGGTTTCTTAAAGCAATAGATACATTTTTCTTTGCGTCATCTTGACCAATAATGTATTTATCTAATTCTGATACAATTTCTCTCGGGGTTAAATATTTTGAGTTCTCTAACATTGATTTATTATTAATGTGATCAACTATATATAATTTGATTTCTATTCTATCACTGTTTTCTTTCTTTTTTCCCAACCTGAAGTAGCCACTGCTAAACTTAAACTATTGGTAGGTCCTGCCACATGATACCAAGCTACACTATAACTAAAGTCAATATGTTTTTTGATTTTTAATGCAGCTCCCAAAGACATCCCTGCTAATCCTTTCACTCCTTGAGTTACCATTTCTTTACGGCGCATCACATTGTAACCTGCCCTAAGATTAATGACTTTACCCAATACAAATTCACCTCCAAAGGCAAAATGCCGTGACAATTTGTCAGTAAAACTAGGTTCTGTATATAATTCATTACCAAAAGCATCTGTTTCACCCTTTAAAGAAGTATCTGTATAAGTGATATCAAATTCATGTATATGATGATAAGTAACAGAAAAGCGGATAGGCATTTGTTGAGGTTTAAAGGAAATACCTAATTGTGTATCAAAAGGTAATTCACTTTTATCATTAGGTTGATATTCTTTCATCACAAAACCTGCATTTTTTATCACCAAACCAACAACTAAATCTTTTGTTGGGTGGATAAAAGAACCATTCATATCAAACATTAAAGCATTTGATTTATAACTTTCTATAGTTGAAGCAGCAAATTTCATATTTGCAGCAAAAGAAAATACACCTACTTTTCTAGTATAACTTCCTTGGAACCAATAATCATTTGCTGTATAAGTTCCAGTATAACTACCGTTCTGATCAAATCCATCGAAATCACCATACCCCATATACCCCATTCCAAAACCTACTACTCCTTTACCTACTTTCTTAGCGTATCCTAATGTTGTAAGCCCTGCCGTTGTATGGTAATCGTAATAATTAAAAATTACTTTATCTACAGAGTTATCACCTAAAAGAGACGAATTATAAAACATAGCATTTGCATCATTAACTCCAGAAGAAGTTAAAAAACCACCAAGTCCTACTTGTCTTGCATTTGTTGGTACAGTCAAAAAATTATATGTTTTTGCACCACCTAACTGAGCATATAAAGTTGATGTACTTAGAAGAAGTAAAGTTATTGAGAATAGAAGAATAGAGTTCTGCTTCATGTTATTTTGCTTTATAAAATAAAGTTGAGCAATTATCATCTTTTAAAACTTGCTTTGCTTTATTACCAATTTCTAAAGCAGAAACACTTCTTAATTTTTCCTCTTCTTCATTTATTAAATTGGGGTTTCCTAAAATTGCTCCATAGGCAATAGACATTGCTCGTGGTAAAATTTCTGTTTTACCATACGTCATAGAAAACTCCGCTTGATTTTTTACTTTTTCTAGATCTTCTTCAGAGATTGGTGTAGCACAAAACTCTTTTAAAAGTGTTCCTAATTTATTATCAGCTTCTTCCAAAGTGACTCCATCAGATAATTTTCCTGTCATACACAATAAACCAGGATCAAAAGAACCTGTTATATATGCTGATAACCCAGAGAATACTTGTTCTTCTTTTACTAATTTCTGATGAAGAACAGAAGATTTTCCTCTACCTAATAAATCACTCAATAAATCTGTAGAATAGTACCCTGGTTTATTTCTTCCCTCCATATGCCATACTTTATATAACATATCAATAGGAACTTTCTCTTCTATAATTAACTTTCTTGGAGCAGTCTGAATACGTTCAACGGGTATATTTCTTATTGGTTTTTCACCACTAGGAATAGGCTCAAACCATTTTTTAGCCAATTGTTTTACTTCCTCTAGTTTTACATTACCTGCAACAACCATTACTGCATTAGAAGGAACATAATATTTATGAAAGAATGCCTTCACATCATCCATTGTGGCATCTTCTATATGGCTGATTTGTTTACCTATTGTAGGCCATTGGTAAGAATGATCTTTATAAGCTAATTTTCTAAGATGATGCCAAGTATCTCCATAAGGTTGATTGATATATCTTTGCTTATATTCTTCTATTACAACTTTTCTTTGAACTTCTAAGGCATTGGAATCAAAGGATAAGCTTAACATTCTATCTGATTCTAACCAAAAAGCAGTCTCTAGATTTTGAGAAGGAAGAGTGATATAATAATTAGTAATATCGGGAGATGTAAAAGCATTATTTGTACCTCCAACTTTTTGAAGAGGGGCATCATAAGAGGGAATATTTACAGATCCACTAAACATTAAATGTTCAAATAAATGGGCAAATCCTGTTTTATTGGGGTCTTCATCTCTAGAACCTACATCATACATTATATTTACAACAGCTGAAGCAATATGATGATCTTCATGAACAAAAACTTTCAAGCCATTATCTAAAGTAAACTCTCTGTATTTTATCATTCCTTTTTTTATAATGATTATCATGGATAATTCTAAATGAAAAGTAGCTAAACAATAGCCTCACACTAAATTCTCCATGATAACCTCTAGTGTGTATGTTAAAGTTAGCAGACCCCGACAACTTTACAAAGTATAAATTAGATCGAACATTTTACTAACTTTGTTTGTGATAGAAAATACAATACCAATTTTCTAATCAAAAGGTATATGCGCGAAGATTATTTAAAAGGAGATAATGAAGGTTTCTCTAATGCTGAACGAGACGTTGAAAAAGCATTAAGGCCCCTTTCATTTAAAGATTTTACAGGACAAGAGAAGATTATAGAAAATCTTAAAGTCTTTGTTATGGCTGCTAGAAAAAGAGGTGAACCTCTGGATCATGTATTATTACATGGACCTCCAGGTTTAGGAAAAACCACTCTTTCTAACATTATAGCAAATGAAATGGATGCTGAAATTAAAATTACATCTGGTCCAGTTTTAGAAAAACCTAGCGATCTAGCAGGTCTTTTGACAAACTTAGAAGACAATGATGTTCTTTTTATCGATGAGATTCATAGATTAAACCCCGTAGTTGAAGAATATTTATATTCTGCAATGGAAGATTTCAGAATTGACATTATGTTAGATTCTGGACCAAATGCACGTACAATACAAATTGACCTAAATCCTTTTACATTAATTGGAGCAACCACTAGATCTGGACTTTTAACAGCTCCATTAAGGGCTCGTTTTGGTATCAACTCTAGATTGCAATACTATGATTCTAAACTTCTCACAACAATTGTTCAGCGTTCCGCTAACATTCTAAGCACGCCAATTGATGATGATGCTTCTTATGAAATTGCAAGACGAAGTAGAGGTACTCCTCGTATTTCTAACAACTTACTAAGGCGTACAAGAGATTTTGCTGAAATTAAAGGAAATGGCACAATCTCCATGGACATTGCAAAAATGGCTTTAAGTGCTTTAAATGTTGATCAAGGTGGGTTAGATGAGATGGATAATCGAATATTAACTACAATTATAGAAAAGTTTAAAGGTGGTCCTGTAGGCATAAGTACAATTGCAACTGCTTGTGGAGATGAAGCAGAAACTATTGAGGAAGTTTATGAACCATTTTTAATACAAGAAGGGTTTATTAAAAGGACTTCTAGAGGTAGAGAAGTGACTATGAGAGCATATGAACATTTAGGTATTTCCCCTCCAAATAAAGGAAACCAAAGTGAGTTATTTTAATATTTAATTGTAAAAAATACTTTTTTGAAGGATTTGAGGCTATTTAGCTTCAAATCTTTTTTTTATAATATAAATTATGAGTATAATTATAAATATAAATTATTACTCTGAAAAAACACAAAAACATATTATTCTATTTTCTGTGGACTAATTTGCTACTTTTTATTCCCAAAGAAAGTCTAGCTTCTTTTTATACTAGTCAAAATCTACATATAGATTCAGTGACTTTATATACAAAAGAGGTTAAACAGCTATATCAAAAAAAAGCGTACGATAGCTGTATTTTAAAAAGTAATTTCTATATCTCCTTTTTAAAGAAAAATATTGAGTATAAAAGCTTACCTTCTCTTTATTTGCAAATAGCAAAATCAAAAAGAAAACTCCGAGAATATAATGATGGAAAAGAAGCTTCTGCACATGCACTCTATTGGTCTTTCAAAAGTGTTGATAGTATTAAAATTGCAGACTCTTATACAGAATTAGCTAGAAATTTCAAAGCACTTACAGTATATGATTCAGCTATTTATAATTATCAAAAAGCCTTATTGATCTACCAGAATAAAGATGATTATATTGGAGAGTCTATCGTTTTAAATAACCTAGGTTCTATTCATAAAATTAAAGGTGAATTCACAAAAGCATTAGAGTATTATATCAAAGATCTTGATTTAAATAGGAAAAATAATAGTGAAAGAGACATGGCTATTGCCTATAATAATATTGGTCAAATTCATAATTCTACAAATAATTTCAATCTTGCTATTTCCTTTTTCAAACGTTCTGAAGAAATAAGAAGAAAACTGAATGATATGCATGGCCTAGCGTTAGTTATTAATAATATTGCAAGTGCTTATTCTCAACAAAACAAAACTGATTTAGCACTAGATAATTTATATATAGCTTTAACTATATTCGAAAAACATAAATCGACTTACCGTACAACAGAAACATTATTAAATATTTCAAACATTCTAATTCAAAAAGGACAATTTAGAGATGCTGAAATATTTATCAACAAGGCGAATAAAAAATCTAGAGAATTTGAAATTGAAAATTTAATAGCTAGAGGTAATTATTTATCAGGTGAAAATTATTTTAATCAACAATTTTATAATAAGGCATTACCTTACCTTTTAGAAGCAAAACAATTTTATGATCAAGAACATTACGTTGTTGATAGAATTAATACGCAAAAACTTCTTTACGAAACATATCACGAACTTCATAGGTACAAAAAAGCTTTTAAGGCACATAAACTTTGGTCTAAGTTGTACATAAAAATGAATACAACAATTCAACAAAAAGAATTAGCTGTTTTAAATCAAAGATATTTAAACAAAGAATCACTCCTAAAAATTGATAGATTAAATAAAGAACAATTACTTCAACAAGAAAAACTTGTCTATCAAAACAGAGTTAATGCAGCACTTATTTTCATTAGTTTTCTTGCATTAATCTTTGTAATATTTATCTACATATCACTTCAGAAAAGAAAAAAATCTTTAAAGATTATCAAAGAGCAACATGATGAAATTTCTGTTATAAATGAAGAATTGACCGATAGTTTAAAATATGCTCATAAAATACAACGCTCTTTAAATGCTATACCTTCAAAAGCTAAAGATCTATTTAATGATTATTTAATTTTTTGGAAACCTCTACACGAAGTAAGTGGGGATGTATTTAGTGTTTCTGTTAAGAATGATATTGTATTTATATCATTAATGGATTTCACAGGCCATGGTGCTCCAGCTGCTCTTCTTGCAACGTTAGGTGTTAAGGTATTAAATAGTATTATTGATTCTGGAATTTCATCGCCAGAAAAAATCTTACAAGAGCTTGATATTAGAATGAATAATTTACTTGAGGACAAACAAGAATCATCTGGTATGGATGCAGCTATTGTTACTATTAATTTAAAAACAAATTACCTAGAATTTGCAGGTGCTAGACGTCCTTTATTTTATATTGATGAAAGCGGACAACATTATATAAAAGGCACAAAAAGATCTATCTCTGATAAGCTTTCTAATCATCATTATAGCTATCAAAAACATATTATTCCAATAACTTCTGAGCTTAAGTTCTACTTGTATTCAGATGGTTTTCAAGATCAGTTTGGTGGTGTAAAAAACAAAAAGTTTTTAGAAAAAAATCTCCGCCAATTAATAATAGACAACTCTTCTGAATCATTTAGCATACAAAAAGAACGAATGGAAGATGTGAGAACAAAATGGATGGCCCCACAAAGTGATATCCAATATAAACCTACTGACGATACATTAATCATTGGCTTTCATTTTAAGGTCTAAATATTTTTTTGCAATTTAGATAGCATAAAACTTATGTTATCATGAACAACGAGAAACAATATATACTAGCACTAGATCAAGGAACGACTAGTTCAAGAGCCATATTATTTAACAAAAAAGGAGAAATAATTAGCTCATCTCAAAAAGAATTTAAGCAGATATACCCAAAACCAAGTTGGGTAGAGCATGACCCACAAGAGATATGGTCAACACAAGCGGCTGTTGCTGCCGAGTCTGTAGCTAAATTAGGCTTAAATGGTAAAAATATAGCTGCGATAGGTATTACCAATCAAAGAGAAACAACTATTGTTTGGGATATCTCTACAAATCAACCCATATATAATGCTATCGTCTGGCAAGACAGAAGAACTGCTAAATACTGCGATAGTCTTAAAGGAAAATATTCCAAAATAATTCATGATAAAACTGGGTTAATCATTGACGCTTACTTTTCAGCAAGTAAAATACATTGGATTTTGGAAAATGTTGAAGGTGCTAGAGAAAAAGCTGAGAAAGGACTTCTCCGCTTTGGAACAGTAGATAGTTGGTTAATATGGCGATTAACGAATGGTAAAAAACATATTACTGATGTTACAAATGCTAGCAGAACAATGCTTTTTAATATTCATACTTTAAAGTGGGACAAACGTCTTCTAAAAATATTTGATATTCCAAAAAGTATGCTTCCATCTGTTAAAGAAAGTAGTGCAGTATATACTAAAACAGCGACAACTCTATTTGCTACAAAAATTCCTATATCAGGAATTGCTGGTGATCAACAAGCTGCTCTTTTTGGGCAAATGTGTATAAAAAAAGGTATGATTAAAAATACCTATGGTACAGGATGCTTTTTAATGATGAATACAGGAACTGAAGCTGTAAGTTCAAAACATAAACTACTTACAACTATTGCATGGAAAATTGGAGATGAAGTTAATTATGCCCTAGAAGGAAGTGTTTTTGTAGGAGGTGCTGCAATACAATGGCTTAGAGATGGCTTACAGATTATAAAGAAGGCAAAGCATTCTGAAAAAATTGCTAATGAAGTAAAAGATAGTGGAGGTGTTGTTTTTGTACCTGCACTTACTGGATTAGGAGCACCTTATTGGGATCAATATGCAAGAGGCACATTAATCGGAATTACTAGAGGTACTAAAAGAGCACATATTGTTCGTGCTACACTAGAAGCAATAGCCTTGCAATCTTATGATGTGATAGAGTCTATGTTAGCTGATACGGGTAACAAAGCTAAAGAAATTAGAGTTGATGGCGGAGCTGCCGCAAATAATCTATTAATGCAAATCCAAAGTGATATTACAAATGTAAAAGTCATAAGAACTAAAGTAATGGAAACTACTGCTTTAGGTGCTGCATTTCTTGCTGGTTTATCTGTCGGTTATTGGAAAAATATTGATGAAATTCAAAATATTTGGCAAGAAGATGCCTCTTTTGAAGCGAACATTAAAAATGAAAAAAGGGACTTTCTAAAGAAAAAATGGAGAAAGGCTGTTGAGAGAAGTTTTAATTGGGATAAAAATTAAAGTTAATCTGTAAATAAAACTCAATATTGACTTCACTATTTTAATAAGAAATGTAAATATTTCATTAGATTTGTAAAAATTTTACAATCAGATTTAACTACATAATATCATTCATAATGACATTTAATTTTTTAAATGCAGTTCCTAAGCTTATAACCCTAGCAATCACATCAATAGTTCTTATTGGATGTGGAGGTGAGTCTGCTAAACAACAAAAAACAATTCCACAAGCTGAGATTCAGGTAACAGAAGTAACGGTACAAAATGTTCCTTTAACAAAAACTTTTGTGGGTCAGGTATATGGTACTAAAGATATTCCAATTCGTTCAAGAGTGGAAGGATTCTTAGAAGGTATACATTTTAGAGAAGGTAGTAGAGTAAAAAAAGGACAACTACTTTATACAGTAGATCCTCAATCTTACTCTGCTGAAGTTACAATGCGTAAAAGTCAGTTAGCAGAAGCAAAAGTTTCTTTAATTAGAGCTTCTAATGATTTGGGTAGAATTCAACCTTTAGCTGAGCAAAATGCCGTTTCGAAATCAGACCTTGATGCTGCTCTTGCAGAAAAAGGTGCTGCAGAATCAATGGTAGCTGCTGCTAAAGCAAATTTAAGAATGTCGCAGATTGAACTAGGCTATACTACTATTGAATCCCCTATTACTGGAGTTATTGGTAGAACTGAAGCCAAAGTAGGTGAATTTGTTGGCCGTGAACCAAACCCTGTAATTTTAAATACGGTATCTAGAATCGATTCTGTAAACGTTCGTTTCTTTATTACTGAAAATGATTACTTACGTCTTGCTAGATATGCAATTACGAAAGAGAAATCAGAGCAAAAAAGAACAGAAAAAGAAGAAAGAGATTCTGAAAAGTTAGAATTAATATTTTCTGACAATACAATCTACTCTCAAAAGGGTCATATTGATTTCTTAGATAGAAATGTTGATGCTAATACTGGGGCAATGCTTATTCAAGCTACTTTCCCTAACAATGACCGTCTTATCAGACCTGGTCAATTTGCTAAAGTAAGATCAGTTATTGATATCGTGAAAGATGGTATTCTTGTTCCACAAAGGTGTGTTATGGAATTCCAAGGTCGTCATACTGTTTATGTAGTAGACAATAACGGTCTAGTTTCTCAAAGAAAAGTAGAGTTATCAAGTACTTTTAAAGATTATTGGTTAGTACGCTCTGGTTTAAAGAAAGGAGAAAAAATAGTTCTTGAAGGCTTACAAAAAGTAAGAGAAGGCGCAACAGTAAAATTCAAGACAGTAAAATTTGAATCACAGTACGAAGCACAATAATGAGCACAGAACAAAATAATTCCAACTTTTTCGTTAGGAGACCTATTGTTGCCATGGTAATTGCAATTATCATGACTATTGTAGGTAGTGTCTCAATTATTGGATTACCTATTGAGCAATATCCTAACTTAACTCCTCCAATTGTAGAAGTAAGAGGTACTTATACAGGAGCGAGTGCACTAAACGTAGAACAATCTGTTGCTACGCCTTTAGAGCAAGAAATTAACGGTGTGGAGAACATGATTTACATGAAATCCATAAATTCGAATGATGGTACGATGACAATCCAAACATCATTTGACATTGGTACTGACCCAGATATGAATACGGTCTTTACTCAAAACCGTGTAGCTGCAGCAACACCTAAATTACCTAATGAGGTAAAAAGAACTGGTGTTAAAACTGAAAAGTCATTACCAAACATTTTAATGCTAATTACTTTAGTTTCTCCAGATGGTCGTTTTGACCAGAACTTTTTGGGTAACTATTCATTAATTAATATCAAAGATGTTTTAGCAAGAACTAAAGGTATTGGTCGTGTTAACGTATTGGGTACATCAGATTACTCTATGCGTATATGGATAAAGCCTGATATCTTAGCTAAATTAAATTTAACTATTCCTGAGATTACAAACGCAATTTCTAATCAAAATGTAATTGTACCAGGTGGTAAGTTTGGTGCAGAACCAGCTCCAAAAGGAACAGAATTTACATACACTGTACGACTTCCAGATCGTTTACAAGATGAAGATCAATTTTCTAAAATTGTTGTAAGAACAGATGAAGATGGTAGCCAAGTATTATTAGGTGATGTTGCAAGAGTTGAGTTAGGTGTAGAAACATATTCTGCTTTTACAAGACTTAATGGAGATAACTGTGCTGTAATCGCAATTTATCAAGCTCCAGGTTCTAATGCAGTTGCATTAGCTGAAGAAGTTATTGATAAAATGGATGCACTTAAGAAAGATTTCCCTAACGGGATAGATTATAAAGTCTCTCTTGATTCTACTTTACCTATTACAGCTGGTATTAATGAAATTATAGAAACTCTATTTATTGCATTATTACTTGTAATTCTAGTTGTATATGTATTTATCCAAGATTGGAGAGCAACACTAGTTCCAACAATGGCCATTCCGGTTTCATTAGTTGCCGCATTTATGTTATTCCCTCTATTAGGATTTACAATTAACGTACTATCATTACTAGGTTTAGTACTCGCTATTGGTATTGTAGTAGATGATGCTATTGTTGTTGTAGATGCTGTTCAAGTATATATTGAAGAGGGTTTTACTCCAAAAGAAGCTACAAATAAAGCAATGGTTGAAGTTACAGCACCTGTTATTGCTACAACTTTAGTACTTGTTGCTGTATTTATTCCTGTTGCGGGTATGGCTGGTATAACCGGTAAGCTTTATCAACAGTTTGCAATTACTGTAGCAGTTTCGGTATGTTTCTCATCTCTGAATGCATTAACATTATCGCCTGCTCTTTGTGGATTAATCTTAAGAAAATCCGAACCTGTAGGTGGTCCATTAGGAGCATTTTTCAAAGTGTTCAACAATATTTTCGACCGTTCTACAGTCACTTATATCAGTGTAACAAAAATTGCTACTCGTAAATTAAAATCAAGTGCAATCTTTATATTCTTAACTCTTATAGCTGCAGGCTGGTTAGGCGTTGAAGTTCCAGTCGGTTTTATTCCAGAAGAAGACCAAGGATATCTCTATGTAAACGTTCAGTTACCAATGGCTGCATCGTTACAAAGAACTAATGATATTTCTTTAAAGATTGAAGGTATTATGGATGAAATACCAGAAATTGATATGGTTACAACAGTAGCAGGTTACTCACTTTTATCTAGTAGTATGTCTACTAACTCAGCATTCTTCTTTGTTACATTAACAAATTGGGGTCAGAGAGAGTTAACCGCTAAGGAAGTTACAAATAAACTGAATTATTTATTCATGACCCAAATAACAGAAGCACAAGTCTTTGCGTTTGGGCCTCCTGCCATTCCTGGTTTAGGTAATGGTTCAGGGTTTAGTATTATGATTCAAGATAAAGGAGGTAATACTCCAGATTATCTTGCAAATTATACGAATGAATTTATTAGAGCAGCAAATGCAAGACCTGAAATTGGTATGGCATTTACTACTTTTCAAGCAAATGTACCTCAACGTTATATTGATATCAATAAAGATAAAATCTTAAAATTAGGCGTTAGTCTAAACGATGTTTATACAACATTTGGAGCATTCCTTGGAGGTTCTTATATAAATGACTTTAACAGATTTGGACGTCTTTATAGAGCATATGTTCAAGCAGAACCTGAGTATAGAAACGATGAAAAACAACTTGATCTTTTCTATGTAAAAAGTGCTAAAGGGGCTAAAGTTCCTTTATCTACTCTAGTTAACGTAGAAAAAATTAGTGGTCCTGAATTTACAAACAGATTCAATTTATTACGTTCTGTAGAAGTAACAGGTTCTCCTGCTGAAGGATTTAGTTCTGCTCAAGCAATGGCTGCTCTAGAAGAAGTTGCGGCAGATGTATTACCAAGAAATATGACGTTTGCATGGAACGGTATGTCATACCAAGAAAAGAAAGCTTCTGGATCTGTATTTATCATTTTTGCATTCTCATTAATCTTTGTATTCTTAATCCTTGCTGCTCAATACGAAAGTTGGTCAATGCCATTTAGTATTCTATTGGGTACTCCATTTGCAATCTTTGGGGCATTCTTACTATTATGGGTTGCTCGTTTCTTCAGTGAAAGTTATGAAAATAACGTTTTTGCACAGATTTCATTAGTAATGTTAATTGCTATGGCTGCAAAAAATGCCATCCTAATTGTCGAGTTTGCTAAATTAAAATTTGATGAAGGTATGGGATTGTTTGACGCAGCTATCGAATCTGCAAAATTAAGATTTAGACCAATCCTAATGACTGCATTCTCATTTATTCTTGGTGTATTACCTCTTGTTATTGCTACCGGTTCTGGTGCAGAAGCAAGAAAAGTTATGGGTATGGCACTTCTTGGTGGTATGGGACTAGCAACTGTTTTAGGTCTATTCTTATACCCTATGCTATTCGTTCTTGTAGGTAAACTTGCAGGATATGAAAAAGATAGAGAAACAACACCTCAAAACAATGAAGAGTAGCATTATGGAAAAGAAACTAAATTTAAACTATAAAAATATACTTCTAGTTTTCTTCGCTTCTCAATTAATTTGGGGATGTAAAATGGGAAAGAACTATGAAGCTCCAGAAATTGATACTCCATTAGAGTATCGTTTCGGTTCTGATACTACTATTAGTACAAATAATGATACTATTGGTTGGTGGACTCTAATTAAAGACCCTGTTCTTGATTCTTTAATTTCTACAGCTCTTGTTAATAATCAAGATGTTAAAGTAGCAATGCAAAGAATTACTGAAGCAGAGAAACTTGCTAGAATTCAGAAAGTAAGTGCTAGACCAATGTTAGGTTATCAAGGTAACTTTACATATGGTAATTATAATGGTTTTGTGGGCCCTGATGCAAATAGTAGTTATTTCGGAGGTGCAACACTTAATTGGGAAATAGACTTATGGGGTAAGAACAGAAGATTAACTGAAGCTGCCCAGGCAAATTATTTTGGGTCAGTTTATGGGATGAGAGCGTTACAAATTACGCTTATCTCACAGGTTACTAAAGCATATGTTCAATTATTAGAGAATAAAGCTAGCTTAGAAGTTTCTATTGAAACTTTAGCTTCTAGAGATAGCTCTATGATAATAATGGATGCCCGATATAAACAAGGTATCATTCCTGAAATTGATTTAAACCAAGCACAAATTCAACAAGCAATTGCTGAAAGTACAATTCCTGTTTATAAAAGAGGTGTTGCTTTATCTGAGAACTCATTAAGTATTCTTTTAGGTGAAAATCCTAGAGCAATAATTACTGATGAAACTCTTGATACACAAGTTTTACCAGATGCAATTCCTGCTGGTATTCCTTCTGATTTATTAAAGAGAAGACCAGATTTATTAAAAGCTGAACAAGAAATAGTAGCTCAAAATGCACAAGTTGGTGCTGCAATAGCAAATAGATTTCCTACAATTAGCTTAACAGGTGCTGCAGGTATTGCTTCTGATGCCCTATTCTCTGCAAATGCTGCAACAGGAGCATGGAATATAGGTGCTGGCATTGTTGGACCTTTATTTCAATGGGGAAAAAATAAGCGTCGTGTTGAAGCTGAAAAAGCAAAATTAGAAGCATCAATTCTACAATATGAAAAAAGTACTATCGTTGCATTTAAAGAAGTGGAGGATGCTTTAGCATCTATCCAATTTTATAATGAAGAATTAATAGCTCGTCAAAAACATACTGTAGCAGCTTTAAATGCTGAACGATTATCTAAACAAAGATATGATAAAGGTGTTACCAGTTACTTAGAATATCTTGAACAACAACGTCAAGCATTCGAGGCCGAGTTAAATTTAGTATCTGTAAGAAGTAAAATTCTATCTTCTTACATATTACTTTATAAATCTTTAGGCGGAGGTTGGGTTTCTCGCGAAGAACAACAAGAAGCTGAAGGTAATGAGACAGAAAATCAATAATCTATAGATTATTATCATATAAAACATGAGTCATCCCTTAATTATATAATTATTAATAATAAGGGGTGACTCATTTTTATTTATAAGCCAAAAAATAGTTATTGTAAATACTAAACAACTATAACTATTATTCCAATGGCTTATTCATCCTTTAATTTACTAAAAATCTTAGATTGTAAAAAATCTACACCATTAACCTATCTTCTTCATCAAACTGACTATTTCTTATCATCGCTACTCTCTAGTCTTCATCAGACTGTTGATTTACGTTTGGTAAAGACTTTTCAAGAGTTATTTCATTGCTTACTAGAAAATCGGAATAGTACAAAATCACTTCTACTGACAGAATTGGGTACACTACTAGCTGGTAGTACTCATGGTAAAGCTGGAGTTAAGAGAATTGGTAACCTAATACGAAGTAAAAATTGGAGTACTGATTTAATTGCTGATTTTTTTAGAAATAGAAGTTTAGACCGTATTAAAATGATGGAAGAAAAAAATATTCGACCACTTTTAATTTGGGATGGATCTGTTCTGGAAAAACATGAGTCAACATACCTGGAAGGGTTGTCAGCGGTTATCAGTAGTAAAGCCAAAAGACTTACAAGAATTAAACCTGGTTATTATAATTCTCCTGTCAAAGGTTTTATCAATGTCCCTGGGTTTAAAGTAGAAGGAGTAGTACTTACGGCCTTGAATGAAAGAGCATCTCTTTTTGAATTTAATATTTATTCTAGGGTTGGTGTTTTTAAAGAATGGTTATCTAATTTTATATGGAATGGTTTCAAAACTATTCGTAATCAATCTAAAAAAGCTGTTTTACATGTATTTGACAGAGGATATGCGAATTGTACTCTTTTAGAATTCGCTCAAGAATTTGATCAACAATTTTTAGTTCGTTGGATTGGAAAGAGATTTTTAATTGACGAAAAAGGAAAACGATTAACCTACAATATTACCAAAGCAATGAAGAATAAGAGCTTCAAATTTACTTATGACAAAGAACGTAATAAGTATACTAGAAGGCTTATTTCATGGAAAAAAGTACAACATCCTGAAATGGGAGATCAGATGTATACGTTAATTGTAGTCAGAGAATATAAAAGAGCAGGATCTCCTATTTACATGCTTACCAACCTTGATATAGATACAAAAAAGACTGCATGGGAAATGCTTTTTTCATATATGAAAAGATGGGAAGTAGAAGAAATGTTTAGGTGTTGTAAAGCAGAAATTGGCTTACAATCAATAAGAGTTCAAGGGTGGGGAAATCGATTAAAACTCTTCTATATAGCCCTACTTATTTATGAGTTTTTAATGGAAATAATACAAAAAAGGAGGCATTATGTAGAACGTTTAATCAACATATATACCCCCATTTTTGGTTCAAAGAAAAGTAAATCTCCTTTCTACAGACTTCGTAAAGCTTTTTCTGTCATTTTAAATCAATCTTAGATTCTAGAAACAGTTGCAACCCATTTTAGGCAAATAAAAAAGGTAAGACTATCTTTAAAGTCTGACCAAAATTGTTTAAAAACAAAATTGCAATAAAGATGGATCTTACCCTATCACAAAGGTATAAAATAGAAACGTATTTAGAAGAAGGATATTCAAATAGTTTAATATCTGATAAAATCAACGTTCACAAATCTACTGTAGGTAGAGAATTAAAGCGTTGTGATCACCTTGATGGATACGATGCTGTGTATGCTCATAAACGATACCTTAAAAAGAAATGTAAACAAACTGGTTTTCATAGTTCTACAATAGAATATAAAGATGAAATTCTGTCTGCATTAGAGGTTAATCAATATAGTCCTGAACAAATTGTAAATCGCAAACGCTTAGAAGGAGGCTCCTTTCCGTGTGTTGAAACAGTATATCAAATTATATATTCTCAGATGAGTCAGAATCCTTCCTTAAAAGAACATCTAAGACATCACAAAAAGAAACGAAGACCAAGAGCCTCTAAGGAAACTAGAGGGAAACTTACAAACAGGAAAAATATACGTACTAGACCAATAGAAGCTGATAATCGTTCTGAAATAGGACATTGGGAAGCTGACGTGGTAATTGGTACTAAAGCTCGTTCTGCTGTGCTTGTAACTTTAGTAGATAGAAAGAGTGGGTATCTATTAGTAGGAAAGGCAAATAGTAAATCTGAAAATGATGTAGGTGCTACATTGTTATCAATGTATGAAAGAACGCCAATTCCTTGGTATACTATTACTTTTGATAATGGAAAAGAGTTTGCTTGTCATCAGAAAATAGAAGAATTATGTAATACTGTAGCCTATTTCGCAGATCCTTACTCTAGCTGGCAAAGAGGTACAAATGAAAATACAAATGGGTTATTAAGACAATATTTCCCTAAAGGTCAGAGTATGGAAGATGTACTTTTAAAGTATATCTCCAAAATTGAAAATAAACTCAATAATAGACCTCGTAAAAGGTATGGATTTTATAGTCCTATTGAGCTTATAAATAATATTGATATTAATGCAGCCTAAAGTTGCAATTGTTATTAGAATTCAAGAATGGAAATCCTGTTGTGAGATCATTTACAGGTTTAATCCAATATTTAAGGGATGACTCATGTTTTTATTCTACTATTTTATAACTTATCATACCCCCATTTATCAAAGGCATAAGACCAATTTGCATTAACTTTATCAATGGTCTCTTGTGGAAAGTTGTATTGATGTTTTTTGTGCGTTCCTAAGCTTTCTATATACTCATTCATTACTCCTTTCACATTAGAGAAGTCTCCTAAATCTAATTGCTTATAAATTGTATCTAAGTACCCTAAGTTATCCTTTGAAAACTCTTCATACTTTATTTCAATTAAATTTTCTTTCGGAATTAGCTTTTTATCTGTTTCGTATTTATCATACATTTTTGTAAATACTTTTAAAATATTTTCATCTAACTCTTCATCTGAAATATCTTGAAACTGCTGACTTGGTAGTACTCCTTTAAAGAACCTTACCGTTGAACCAAAAACTTCGTATGGATTTCTATATATGTAAATGAATTTTGCATTTGGATAAATTTTCAATAATTCATCAACTCTGGCTGTATTAGGAGGGTTTTTAGATAGAAATCTTTCTCCTTTTGTTTGCCATAATGCTAGTTTGGCAAAACGTTTATATGTAGTTCTCCATAATTCTTTATCTTCTTCAGATAATCCCTTTCCTAATAATACTCTATCAAATATTTCTTGTGTCTGCTTAGGAAAGTACCAGAAGTAATAGAAACTCATATCATGTAAATTTCCTAAGGCAAATTCTTCTTCCTGAGGAAATAATGGATCTAATTTCAAACCATCTGCAGGTCTTTCTTTAGGCATCAACTGTCTCATTAATTGAATAAAAAGATTTCTACCAAACATTAATGCATTTGGAAAAACACTTTGAAATGTATTTACGAAACCAAACTGTGGATCTTTACTTAATAAATTATGTAAATGCGTAGTTCCACTTCTCCAATGACCAAGAACAAACACAGGATCTTTACCTATTTCGTTCTTATCTATTTTATTATATAACCAATCACTATTAATCTTTTCAATTGGATAGCAAAGGGTACTTATAAGTTTAGCCTTGTTATATTTTGATTTGAATTGAGGTTCTATTTTATATTGGTTTTCAATTTTTTTGAAATTTGATAATGAACTCCCTGATAGAGTTGCCATATCTAAGTTATCAAACGATGCCATATTATTGAGTAGTTAAGTGTTTTTTTGATTATCTATTATTTAGAACGCTGTTACCTAAATAAAGACTGAAGAAATTAATATTTATTTAGAAATAAACAGTATTATCAATATATAAATTACTTATGTAATATTTTAGATATTAATCAACTTTTACAAAGCTTAAACAGAACATTAATCATCAATGGGTGATTTGTTAAAAAAAGAACTAAATGTAAATTTCATATAACTATTAAGATGTCATATAGTAATAAATGAATAATATAGAGCTCAATTGTTAACAAATATTGTTTATTAAAAATGATTTCCATAAACTTGTATCAGCAATAAAGGAAGTAAGAAATTAACAATTTTATTTCTTTTTTGTTACACTTTAATAAAGAAACAAACTAATATTACAAACAATTTTTTACTAGACTGAGTGTAAAGACAAACTTTCAACTAAACTAAATTTACACCCAACTTTTTTTAGTACAAAATTAACAAAAAAAGAGTCATTCATATTTTGAACAACTCTCTAATTACTTACTTAGATACAAGAACTTCACAAACTTCACTTCATTAGGTTTAGTAGCAGCATAACAGCTAGTTACTAAACCTATTTTTTTTACCCTACTGCAATTTCTAATAAATCACCTTTCAGATATTTATTTGTCATGTTCTTTATATCTTCTGAAGAAATCGATTGGATTCTACTAACATAAGAATCATAATAATCGAAACTTAATCCTTTCTTATATAAAGACTTTGTAATTTCTAAAAGAGATAAATTAGAATTTATAGACATTACAAAATTACCCGTCATGTAATTTTTTACTGTAGTCAATTCATCTTCTGATACTAATTGACTTGCAAGAATATCTATTTCCTTATAAATTTCTTCCAATGCTAAATCTTTAAGATCTTTTTTAACATCAGAAGCTATTAAAAAATAACCTTGATTTATTTCATTTCTAAAAGAAGAATGAATACCATAAGAAAGACCTTTTTCTTCTCTAATGTTCTTCATTAATCTTGACCCAAAATATCCCCAAGGGTTTCATTCATTACTGAAAATGCTTCTAAATCACTATTAGGTAATGAAAATGTAGGACAACCAATTCTTATACTTGTTTGAACAGCATCATCTTTATCCTCATATATTTTTAATGATGACGTTGCTATTTTATTTACAAAAGGAGGGTATTCTAATATAGCACTAGAACGGTTAAACTTAATAGCACCTAAAACCTCCTTAATTGTATCTATTTCTCTATCACTTATATCTCCAGCTATAAATAAATCAAATGGAGAATGTAAGATATTTTTAAGGTAATAATTTTCCACAACCCCAATGTCATAATCTAACAGCTCTTCAGAAGTTAAAGATTGTCCATAAGGATGGCTTGTTCCATAAAAGTTTTCTCTAAATAACTTAGTAGCTATAAAGGATGTTTTCTCTTCACTTAACTTTTTCTGTTGAATCATTACTTGAAGAATGTGTTGAAACTCTTTCTCCGAAAATTCTGACTCCGTTAAATACCTTTTTACCATCGCTACAACCTCTCCAAAATATCGAGTTAAACAATGTCCATTTATAGTAAAAGAATCAATATCACTTGATACAGAGATTATTGCTCCAAATGCTTCAAGTTTTTGATGTATCTGAGCACTATCCATTCCTTTTAAACCTTCTCCTAACATTTTAGATGTTAAAGAGGCACTACCTAAAGATTTTTCTACCAGTTTACCTCCTTTAATAGATAAAGTAAAATGAATAATTGGTTGAGAAGAATTTTTTAAAATGAAAACCTTACTTGAATTCTCTAATTCTAAAATTGATGGTTTTAAAACTGAAAAATCCTGAACAGGATAAGAATTAGGAGCTATTTTTCTATCTAGAATTTGATTCATATGGATGTTTTTCAGTACTGTTTCTTAAAGTAAGAAGCCATAAAATAAAGATGGTTAATAATTAAGTTATAATATTAATGGGTAAACAAGATAAAATTTAAAAAATTAACATTGATTGACCGAGAAAAAACTACTTAATTAATACTAAGATTTATGGATAATTCCTTAAATATAAAAAAGGTGAGATAATTTATACTACCTCACCCTACTTAAAAATATTTTATATGATATTAAATATCATCAGCATCTAATGCTCCTCCACCTCCTTGAGATGATTTATTTCCACCACTTCTTTTGGTTTTAGCACTTTTAGATTGTTCACCAAAATTAAACGATAAAGTAAATCTTAATGTGTCTTCTAAAGGATTATTTCGCTTAAATGATAATAGATAAGAAAAATCTAAAGTAACCACTTGATACTTAATACCTAAACCCATCTGCATATATTGACGGTCTCCTTTTTCAGGATTCTCATAGAAATAACCCACACGTGCTGCAAACATATCATTATACCAATACTCTGCACCAACACTCCACATAATCTCTTTCATTTTTTCAGAGAACCCACCTGGAGCCTTAGATAAACCATACCACATTCCTTGAAGTACACCTACAGATTTGTAATCATAAGTACTATCTGGTGTAGGTACTAATAATTTATTGATATCAATACCAAAAGTAATTTTATTATATGGATCTAACTCTGTCGTTAAAGTAGTACCTAAGCGTAAATTAGTTGGTAAAAAATCTTCTTGACTTTCATTCGAATAATTCATTTTAGTACCAATATTCGAAATATTCCAACCCCAAGCAAAAACAGCATTATACTGCCCTAAATTCACATCAGGATTAACCCAATAACCAGAAATATCAGCAGCAAAAGCATGCCCAGGCTTACTATCTTGAGCACCACTAGAAATTGACCCAGCTAAATTTGAATATATATATCTTCCTGATACAGCCATACTGTACCTATTTGAAAGTTGCATTGCAAAATGACCATCAAAAGAATATTCTCTCGGGTTAAAAGTTCTTGTAACACTACCTTGATTATCAGTAAAATCTATACTTCCTAAATCAAAATAGCGCATACTAGCACCAATGGTCTGACGATCATTTAATTTATAGTATCCAGATAAATAACTTAATGCCATATCTCCAACAATCTTTTGTAGCCATGGATTATAAGATAATGAGACACCATATTCATCATCAATACGAGCATATTTAGAGGGGTTCCAATGTGATGAATTTACATCAGCAGATGTTGCAGCACCCATATCACCCATTGCTGCACCCCTAGCTTCTGGTGCAATTGTTAGAAATGGTACAGCTGTAATTATAGGATTACTATTTTGGTCTTGGCCTACAATTTGAGATTGTGCTAAAACATTTACTGTACTAAGTACAGATAACAATATAAATATTGATTTAACTTTTAAGTTGATCATAACTGTGATTTGAACTATAAAATATATAGATTTCTTTAAAAAATTACCTCTCTTGATAGAGGTCTCTATAAAATTGAGTATAGTTATGTATAAGCTAGGAATTTAAGTTTCCTTAAATATAGTAAAGATTAACAAAAAAAATGAAAAATACTTTAAAATAAAACAATTCTAGTTGTCTTAAAAGTACTTAAATTCAAGCTGTGGCATTCTATTATCAATTGAACAACATACATGCCACTTATTAAACCATAATGAGATCTTAAGCCTTTATATTGTAATGTTGTAATCTCTTCAACATTCTCAAATTCATTAACTGTAGATAATACTGTATTACCATTCATTGCAATAATATTTGATGTAACAGTAATATCTTGCCCAACAACATTATTTGAAAAACGTAAGTCCATATTTTCATCAATAGGGTTTGGAAAAGCAACCAAGTCTGTTATTTCTAATTCTGATATTGGACTTACAATTACATTTATTGTTTTTTCTGCTCTATTATTTAAAACATCCCATACTTCTATAGTAAATGAATGTTCTCCTTCTTCAAGGTCATTTAAAGGAAAAACTAAAGAATAAGTATTCTCTACTCCTTCTTTTGGCATTAAAAATTCATTTAAAATCCATTCCTCACTACCATTATCCATTGATAATTTTATGTCGTGCCCTGTACCAATTCCTGATATATTTATACCACTTTCGTCAAAAAATTCTGCATATAAATAACTATCTGGTGGTATTGTACTTGCCGATGAATCTCCATTAAAATACATCTTTATCTCTGGAGGAACTGTTTCAGTAACAGGATTAGATGATGTTCCTCCAATTATTATATCGACATCACTTCCTATCGCATCAAAAGATGTGTTATTAGCATAAAAACTTAATTTTGCAGTTCCATATGCGTAACGAATATCTTTAGGTACTACAAAATCAAAAGCAAAATCACCTTCTATAACAGACACAACCCCTCTAAATAGCTGATACTTCCTTTCCAAATAATTAAAAACAGTTACTGATCCATCATTACCTCTAGTTGAAGATTCTGTTACTTTTTCATATAACGTTAGATAAATATTACCATTAAAATTTTTGTCTTTTACTCCATTAATAGTCACTTCTCCTTCCAATAAAACAGAGTCAAGTGCTTTAATAGTATCAGTAGAAGTATATTGATTATGATTAAGTGTTGTTAGGTTTATTTCTCTAGTTGAAAGATCTAACATCATAGATGGATCACCCAATAATGCAAAATTTCGATTATTTACACCTGAAAGACTATTATTCTTAGTTCTCATCATTACCTGCCCTAAACTAGAATAATTATTATTTTGATCTTTTAAAAAAACATAATCATAAAAAGCTTTATTGATCTTAAAATTACTTGATGCATATACCGGTCGTGTTGTTGTTAGTAAAGAAATTGCACCTCCTTTTGGGTTAAATAATAATCGTTCTGCACTTGACATTATTGCAGGATTATCATATCTACCAAATTCACATGTAGCAGTTAAGAATAGTGGTAGTTTTGTATAATTAGAAAAATTATTAATCATATCAACGGTTAATATTGCTTCTTCAGCCCAATTTGTAATAGAGCCATGGCCACTATAATTAACAATTAAAACACCCTCATTATTAACCCAATTATTAATACTTTCATTAGATTCAGGTGATAAAGCTCCTGATGGAGTTGATTCTTTTGGGTAATTATCAATATAAACTCTTTTTGAATCAAAATCTGAAAATGTTTCTTCGACATAGGTTGCTAAATCATTTGCATCTCCTTGATGAGTATTAGTATCACCGTCATCTGCAACAAAAAGGACCCTTTTCTTCCAAGAGTCTAAATTTGTAGAAAGTGTATCATAATTAATTATTCTATCAACCAATATTTCCGCATCTTCTAATGTTCTGGCGGGTAAGCGACCTATACCTATTTCTAAATCATAATTTTCTACACTACCATCAATATCTTCTGCCCAAAACCCTTCATTTTCATCTAGAAAACCAATATAATCATCAGACGAATATGTTTTAGTTCTCTGTAATACGTCTCTAGACTCATAAATGGCTACTTTACTTCCACCTTCTTGTTTAATACCTTTATAATCATATGATCCTTGTCCAAATAAAAGTACATTCTTTAATTTTTGAGAGTTATTAGTATATAGTGTTCTTATAAAGTCTCTTATCGCTGAAATATCTTGTCTACCTGATGAATATTCATTATAAATTTGCTCTACATCAACTACTCTAACGTCAATAGAGTTCGTTGTAGATCTATGTTGAGCTAATTTATTGGCTTGATTTAAATATTCTCCATAAGATATAATTAATAAATTCGGTGTTTGTAAATCTCTTATATTTTGATTCGATAAATTACCTACTAATTCAGGGGATATTAAATCATCAATATTAAAAGCAGCAATAGATGTAAGTTGCTGTTTTCTTATTGTAGTAATTTTATTATTGGATATATTTAATGACGTGATATTTAAAGGATCTGAAACGTCCCACAAATATTCAAAGACTGTATTTATCGAAATTGTAGCACCATCTACATTTGATGGCAAAATTTCATGATATACAAAGTTATTCTTATACGTAGCAATATTTCTTTTCGTATTAATTGTAAAGTAATCAATATACCCTTCTGAATCTGATTGAGGTTTACTATAAGAAACATCCAAATTTAAATTATCACCTATATCATTTATTGTAAAAGGTTTAAATAAATTATTTTCCATGTAACCTTGTCTTCCATACCTGTATGAATTAAAGTCTCTAGCTCCACGAACAACTACTTCACCTCTTTCTGTACCTAATAAAGATACTGAAAATGTACTTTCTGCTCTTGATTTTGCCATCACGCCACACTTTATCATCATCTCAGTTGATGTATTGATTGGGTTAAAATCGATGACTATTGCTTGTGAAGACTCTGTTGTTAAATCTTCACCAAACCAATATCTTCCAGACGGCTCACTTAAAGCTGTAATTAAATCTTTTTCATGATGTACTACTTCTATTAAACTAGAAAAAGATTGTGGAGTTGAAGGAGTTCTATTCTCAATAACGACTCTGTTCTTAGAGTTTTGACCTCCTATTTTTAAAAAGTAATAATTCGCTTCATCATATAAATTAAATTCCGTAGAAATAAAATGATTTACTGAATCTATAACCAAAGCATTAGGACCCTCTCCATAAAAAATAAAAATATCTGATGATGAAATTTTATTATTGTCTTCTCCTACAAATTTTATAGATATTTCTGTTAAAGAAGATGGCCTTGCTTTGTTATTTGGTTGAGGTAACATACCATATCCAAAACCATATATAGCAATATCTTCAGGAGATAGATTTGAAACATCAATTCCTAATTCAGTAAATACAGCATTATCAATTTTATATATACCTGTTTTATTTACTTTCAATTTATAAATACTTCCATCAGATAAAGGCCCTTGAGAAAAAGCATTTATAGAAAAAATAGTAATCAATAAAATGATATCTAAATAAAAAGTGTTGGTTTTATAGGAGTTATTCATGAATGAAAGATTGATTCTACTTAAAGTTATCAAAAACTATACAATAAGAACAAAGTGGTGTTTAGTTTAACAACAAAAAAGCATAATCAAGATTTAACTTAATTATGCTTTTAATATATTTTGCTATCAATTCAGCAAAATTCCATGGTGAAAATACAATTAGTCTTGTATTAACTCTAAGAATCTTGTGAATAGATATCGAGAATCATGAGGTCCTGGCGAAGCTTCTGGGTGGTATTGTATAGAGAATGCTTTCTTATCCAACACTTTTATACCTTCTACAGTATCATCATTTAAATTGATGTGTGTAAGTTCAATGTTGTCATTCTTCTTAATACTATCCATGTCAACAGCAAAACCATGGTTCTGTGAAGTAATTTCAGATCTTCCTGAGATCAAATTTTTCACAGGATGGTTAGCACCTCTATGTCCATGATGCATTTTGTAAGTAGATAAACCTACTGCTCTAGAAATAACTTGATGTCCTAAACAAATTCCAAATAAAGGTTTATCCGCCTCTAATATTTGTTTCGCAGTTTCTACTGCATAATCCATTACTGCAGGATCACCAGGTCCATTTGACAAGAAATAGCCATCTGGTTTCCATTGCTTCATTTGCTCAAAAGTGGTATTCGATGGAAATACTTTACAAAGCATTCCTCTAGAAGTAAAGTTATCTAGTATAGATTTCTTAATTCCTAAATCCAAAACTGCTACTTTTACTGCAGCATGAGGATCTCCAACACTGTAAGGTTCTTTTGTACAAACTACAGAAGATAATTCTAAACCTTCCATATCTGGTGTTGCTTTTAATTTTTTCTTAATTTCATCTAAATCAGAAATTTCAGAAGTAATTATAGCATTCATTGCCCCTTTTTGGCGGATATGACGTACTAATTCTCTAGTATCAATATCTGCTATACCAACAAGGTTAGCATTTTCTAAATAATCTTGAAGTGAGCCTTCAGCAGTGTTTCTTGAATATACACTTGAAAAACTTTTCACTACAAGCCCATTAATTTGAGGTTTAGCAGACTCGTTTTCATTGTGAACAGTACCATAGTTTCCTATGTGAGAAACTGTGTTTACAATAATTTGTCCGTAATAAGAAGGGTCTGTATAAATTTCTTGATACCCTGTCATACTTGTGTTGAAACAAATTTCACCTGTTGTTGTACCAATTGCTCCGATGGCCGTTCCTTTATAGGTAGTACCGTCTTGCAGCATTAAAATTGCCGTCTTCTTCTCCATTGCTATTAACGTCTAGTTTAATTCAGATTGCACAAATTTAATAAAATAGTCAGAACTATTAAGAAATAGACATAAAAAAAGGGAAATGATTAAAAAAATCATCTCCCTTTCTATATTTTAATGATAAATCATCAGAATAATTATTCAGCTGATTCTTCATTATTTTCAGTTTCAGTAGCTGCTGCTTCTGAACCTGTAGATTTCTTTTTACTACGACGAGTTTTCGTCTTCGTTTCTTTCACATTGTAAACTTCGTTGAAGTCAACAAACTCGATCATTGCCATTTCAGCACCATCACCTAAACGACGACCTGTCTTGATAATACGAGTATATCCACCTGGACGATCAATGATAGCATCACGTACAGTAGAGAATATTTCTGCTGTAGCTTCTTTATCACGAAGGTAAGAGAATACAACTCTACGAGAGTGCATTGTATCGTTCTTTGCCTTAGTTACTAATGGCTCAACATAAGTTCTTAAAGCTTTAGCTTTAGCAACAGTTGTGAAAATACGCTTGTGCTCAATAATAGAACAAGCCATATTTGCAAGCATAAGCTCTCTATGCTTCTTTTGTCTACCTAAGTGGTTGAATTTTTTACCGTGTCTCATTTCACCTGAAATTAATGATAAAGCCGTATTAGGAACTTTACCAATTTATAAAATTATTTTGTGGACTTGTAAACAATAAATAAGCCGTAGCTTACTTCTTGCCGGTGATTTCAGTAATTGCCGTGCCCAAGGAACAACTACCTATCAGAAGTTTGTTACTAATCTTCGTCTAAACGATATTTTGTAACATCCATTCCGAATGAAAGATTTCTATCAGACATTAATGTTTCTAACTCAGTAAGAGATTTCTTACCAAAGTTTCTGAATTTCATCATATCAGAAATCTCCAAAGATGCTAAATCTCCTAATGTTTTCACATCAGCAGCTTTTAAGCAATTATATGCACGAACTGAAAGCTCAAGGTCTGCAAGTGATGTTTTAAGTAGCTTACGCATTCTTAAGTATTCATCATCTATTTCAACTGCTTCTCCTCCTTCCATGTCATCAATGATCATATTCTTATCAGAGAATAACATGAAGTGCTGAATCAAAATGTTCGCAGCTCCTTTCAACGCTTCCTCAGGATGGATAGATCCATCTGATTGGATTTCTATAACCAATTTTTCAAAGTCAGTACGATCGTCAACTCTGTGGCCTTCGATATGGTATTGAACATTTTTAATAGGTGTAAAGATTGCGTCAATTGGAATAAAACCAACAATATCGTCAGCTTCACTTTCTGTTTGTTCATCAGCAGATAAATATCCACGGCCGTTTTGAATAGTCAATTCAACCTGAAGATTTACACTCTCATCCAAATTACAGATTACAAAGTCCGGGTTAAGAACTTCATATTCCTCAGTAAACTGAGTAATATCGCCTGCTTTAAATTCACTTTTACCGCTAAGGTTGACACTAACTTTCTGAGAAGGGTTCTCAGAATCCGTCTTAAAACGCACTTGTTTTAAGTTCAGAATCATTTCAGTTACGTCCTCTACTACACCATCGATTGTAGAATATTCATGAAGAACATTCGGAAATTTAATTCCTACGATAGCATATCCTTCTAGCGACGAAAGTAAAATACGTCTGAGAGCGTTACCTATTGTTAAACCGTAACCTTTTTCAAGTGGTTTAAATTCAAAAAGACCAGTGAAATCATCAGCCTTTTCTATTACCACTTTATCGGGTCTTTGGAAAGCAAGAATGGACATATAAAAGTTGTGGTTTTAATAAATTAATAAGATCTATACGAAAAGCTCCTAAGCATGATAAAAATAACACACTTAGAAGCTTTTTCCAAAGATCTATATTACTTAGAGTACAACTCGACAATAAGTTGCTCTTGAATATTTTCAGGAATCTCGTCTCTTTCTGGGAATTGAACGAATTTTCCAGTCATATTCTCAGCATTGTATTCTAACCAAGAATAAGCTGTACGTTGCTTACCAGAAGTAGCTTCCTTAATTACTTTGTTAGTTTGAGACTTGGCGCGAACACCAACAACGTCACCAAACTTCATAGTATATGAAGGAATGTTTACTACTTTACCGTTCACAGTAATGTGCTTATGCGATACCAATTGGCGCGCAGCACGACGAGTAGGAGCAAATCCTAAACGATAAACTGTGTTATCTAATCTAGCTTCAAGAAACTGTAACAAGTTAGTACCTGTTATACCAGATTTCATAGCTGATTTTTCAAAAATATTACGGAACTGGCGCTCCAATACACCGTAAGTGTATTTTGCTTTTTGCTTTGCAGCAAGCTGGATAGCATATTCAGACTGCTTTCTGCGTCTGTTTTTTCCATGCTGTCCCGGAGGATATGCCTTCTTTTTGAGTTCCTTGCATGCCCCGAAGATTGGATCATTAAACTTTCTAGCAATCTTCGACGTAGGCCCTGTATATCTAGCCATTTCTCTAGAATTTTAGGAGTGTCTGTATTTATTAAATTCAGGAGGTGCCAATGATCTCTGTCGTGGCTTAAAACGACAGACCCTTGTTTCTTAACACACTCTTTGGTTTTGTTCTCAAAATGAGAGAGTCTAAAACTTAGACTCTTCTACGTTTTGGAGGACGACAACCATTGTGAGGTAGTGGAGTACAATCTTTGATGATTGTAACTTCAATACCTGAGTTTTGTACGGTACGGATAGCAGCCTCACGACCAGATCCTGGACCTTTTACAAAAACCTCAGCTTTACGCATACCTAGGTCGAATGCTACTTTCGCAGCATCTGATGACGCTTGTTGCGCAGCGTAAGGAGTGTTTTTCTTTGAGCCTCTAAAGCCCATCTTACCAGCTGAAGACCAAGAAATAACTTGTCCTTCTTTGTTGGTGAAAGAGATGATAATGTTGTTAAAAGAAGCTTTGATATGAACTTCTCCCTCCTGAGTAACATTAACTACTCTTTTCTTCGCTTTTTCGTTTTTTCTTCTTTGAGCCATAATTCTTAATGTTCAGCTATTAGCTAGGAACTAAATTATTTCTTCTTGTTTGCAACTGTCTTACGCTTACCCTTACGAGTACGTGAGTTGTTCTTGGTATGTTGACCTCGAACAGGCAAACCTCTTCTGTGACGCAATCCTCTGTAACATCCGATGTCCATCAATCGCTTGATGTTCAACTGAATTTCAGATTTTAATTCACCTTCGATTTTGTGACCTTCTGTGATAAGTTCACGAATCTTTTGTGATTCTTCGTCTGTCCAATCTTGGACTTTTTTATCCTCGCTTACTCCAGCTTCAGCAAGAATAATTGCCGCTGACGATTTACCAATTCCAAAGATGTAAGTTAACGAAATTACACCTCTTTTATTATTAGGTATGTCAACACCTGCAATACGTGCCATGTTTTACTGTGAACGGTTACTGTGTAAAACTTAATTTTAACTTGCTAATTGTACTAAAAATTATCCTTGACGTTGCTTATGTCTTGGATTCTTTTTGTTAATAATGTACAACTTGCCATTGCGGCGGATGATTTTATCATCTGCGCTGCGTTTTTTGATAGAAGCTTTGACTTTCATTGCTCCGGTTTTTTTAAGAAAACGTGAAATTCCCTGATTAAAATGTCAAGGCACTCGAAAGTCGCCTATCCATGCTCAGTCTACCCATAAGAAGTAAAACATCACATGCACTCAACCTACCTTCTTTAATGCAAAAATAGAGGGATTAATTCCTTTATTTTGTTACTGCCTGTTAATCTAAATGAATAAAATTAAACATCGGCCTGCAAAGATAGACATTTTTTTGAATTATTTATATCTATAAACAATTCTTCCTTTAGTAAGATCATATGGAGACATTTCTAAACGAACTCTGTCACCTGGGAGAATACGAATGTAATGCATACGCATTTTACCAGATATATGTGCTACAACCTGGTGACCATTCTTTAACTCCACACGAAACATCGCGTTAGAAAGTGCCTCTACGATCGTACCGTCTTGGGTAATGTTTGATTGTTTTGGCATTTGATATTAACTTTAAAATGGATATACTTCCTCAATGTACTTGAACGTTGTCAACACTTCAGTTTTACCATCTACGATAGCTACTGTGTGCTCATAATGGGCTGAAGGCTTACGATCTCTCGTGCGTATTGTCCATCCATCCGCATCTTGTGTTATTGCTCTAGTTCCTAGATTAATCATAGGCTCTATTGCAATCACTAAACCGTCTTTGATTTTCAATCCTCGGCCCCTTTTCCCATAATTAGGTACTTCTGGTTTTTCATGAAGGTTTTTACCTAATCCATGTCCTACCAATTCTCTAACTACTCCATAACCATGCATTTCTGCATGTTGCTGAACAGCAAAACTTACATCACCAATTCTATTATTGACTTTGCATGCTTCCACACCTTTCTGAAGAGATTCTTGCGTTACCTTTAAAAGTTTCATCGTACTTGCTTCAACTTCTCCTACTGGATAAGTATAAGCACTATCGGAATGAAATCCATTTAAAAACACACCACAATCTAGTGATATAACATCACCACTTTTCAATTCATAATCAGATGGAATACCATGAACAATAACATCGTTAAGCGACATGCATAATGTTGCAGGAAATCCATTATAATTCAAGAATGAGGGGTGAGCCCCATTATCCTTAATAAAATCATGAGCGATTTTATCAAGAGTATTAAGGCTAACCCCTTCTTTAATATTCTTTGCGACCTCACCATGCGCACGGCCGAGTAAATCGGCACTAATACGCATTAATTCGATCTCTTCTTCTGTCTTGTAGTATACCATTAGACTGTTGCCACATTTTGGCGCCCTTTGATATTCCCAGACTTCATCATTGAATCATAATTTTGCATAAGCAAATATGACTCAATTTGCTGTAATGTATCTAAGATAACACCCACCATAATAATTAGTGAAGTACCACCATAGAACCTAGAGAATGCAGAACTTACACCTAACATACTTGCAAAAGCAGGTAATATAGCAACTACAGCTAAGTAGATTGCAGAAGGTAAAGTAATACGGTCTAGAATCCAGCTAATAAAACCTGAAGTTTCTTCACCTGGTTTGACATTTGGTACAAATGCATTATTTCTTTTCAAATCTTCTGCCATCTGATCAGGATTTATCGTGATCGCAGTGTAGAAGTAGGTGAAAAGTAAAATCATTGTTGCAAATGTAGCGTTATATGCAAAAGATGTGTAATCAGAAAAATTCTGCATTACCCATCTTGCTGTATCGCTTTCATCGGCCCAAACGCCTGCGATCAATGAAGGAAGGAACATCAGTGATTGAGCAAAGATAATAGGCATAACGTTCGCAGCATTCACCTTTAAGGGAATGTATGAACGTTGGCCTGTAGCAAGCGTACGCTTTTTACCTCCAGCTCCAACAACCTGACGTGCGTATTGCACTGGTACTTTACGAACAGCAGCGTTCAATAGAACAACTCCCATTACGATAAAGAATAAAGCTACTAATTCAACAACCAATAAGATACTAAAACCTTGTGTTTGGAATTCTTGAATAATAGCAGTAGGAAAACTTGATATAATACCAATCATGATCAGCATTGATATACCGTTTCCAATTCCTTTCTCCGTGATTTTTTCACCAAGCCACATACAGAATACTGTACCTGCAGTCAAGATAATCATGGCTGCTGGGTAGAATAGTGACTGGTTGATTACGATTGCCTCGTTAGGAATAGTTGAATATAAATATCCAGATCCTTGTGCGAGTGTAATCACGATCGTCAAAACACGCGTAATTTGGTTAATGCGTTTACGTCCTGACTCTCCTTCTTTCTGCATACGCTGAAAGTAAGGTACAGCCATCCCTAATAACTGAATCACGATGGATGCAGAAATATAAGGCATAATACCAAGAGCAAAAATTGATGCACGCGTAAACGCACCACCTAAAAATAGGTTTAACATCCCTAGCATACCTCCTGAAGATTCAGTAAGTGCACTAGGATCTACTCCTGGAAGGACGATATACGACCCCAATCTAAAAATCGCTAGGAAACACAGAGTGTAGAAAATTCTACCTCTGAGCTCCTCGATTGAAAAAATGTTCTTCAGTGTCTTGACAAACTTATTCATAGCTTCTTACAATGTAATCGCTTTTCCGCCTGCTTTTTCGATTGCCTCTTTAGCAGATGCAGAGAAAGCGTTCGCCGAAATCTCTACTGTTGCAGTTAAAGCACCATTCCCAAGAACTTTAATTTTATCGTTCTTTGAAATAATACCCAACTCCACGAATGTCTCAAATGCGAAAGTTGTTACGCCTTTTTCCTCAACAAGCTTTTGGATACGATCCAAATTGATTGCGTTGTATTCAACTCTAAAAGGAGAGGTGAATCCGAACTTAGGTACGCGACGTTGTAATGGCATTTGACCTCCTTCGAAGCCAAATTTCTGACTGTAACCAGAACGAGACTTAGCTCCATTGTGGCCACGTGTAGACGTGCCTCCACGACCAGAACCTTGTCCACGACCTATGCGCTTATTTTGGCGAACTTTTCCACCTTTCGCAGGACTTAGTGTATGCAGTTTCATGACTGTTTCCCAATTAATACCTTTAAAGTACTAATGCCTTGTGCAAAAGTACAAAGAATTTACAACTCTTCCACGCTGATTAGGTGATCAACAGCCTTAACCATGCCAAGGATCTGAGGATTAGCTTCCTTCTCCACAGATTTGTTGATTTTTCCTAGACCAAGCGCTTTAATTGTGCGTTTTTGTCTTTCAGGACGACCGATCAACGATCTAACCTGAGTAATACGGATCTTTGCCATAACAGATTAAATTTATTGATTAGCCGTTAAAAACTTTGCTCAATTTCACTCCGCGTTGGTCAGCTACCATGCGTGGATCACGCAATTTAAGTAGTGCATCAAAAGTTGCTTTAACCACGTTATGTGGGTTAGAAGAACCTTGTGACTTTGCCAATACGTCGTGAACACCTGCTGATTCTAGTACTGCACGCATCGCACCACCTGCGATAACACCAGTACCTGCAGAAGCAGGTTTGATAAGAACACGTCCTCCACCAAATTTACCTTTTTGAAGATGTGGAACAGTACCTTTCAATACTGGAACCTTCATTAAGTTCTTTTTAGCGTCGTCGATGCCTTTAGTAATTGCGTCAGTTACCTCGTTGGCTTTACCCAAACCATAACCTGCAACACCATCACCGTTACCTACAACTACGATTGCAGAAAAGCTGAAGCGTCTACCGCCTTTAACTACCTTAGCTACACGCTTGATAGCAACAACTTTTTCTGTAAGCTCTAGATCGGCTGATTTTACTTTTGTTACGTTCTGTTTCATTTCTGACAACTCTTTAGAATTTCAAACCACCTTCTCTAGCACCTTCTGCTAACGCTTTCACTTTACCATGGTAAAGGTAACCGTTACGGTCAAAAACAACCGTAGAAATACCAGCAGCAGTAGCTTTTTCAGCAACCTTTTTGCCTACTTCTGAAGCTAAAGCTATGTTCGTAGATTTGCTTTCAGCATTAATCTCACGAGAGCTTATAGCAGCAACAGTACGGCCGTTTAGGTCGTCGATCAACTGCACATAAATTGCAGTATTACTCTTATATACAGAGAGTCTAGGACGTTCTGGCGTACCAGAAACCTTCTTACGAATGCCCCTTTTGATTCTCAGTCTTCTCAGATCTTTCTTAGTGGCCATACTTGTTATTTTTTACCAGCAGCTTTACCTGCTTTTCTTCTAATCTCTTCACCAACATACTTCACGCCTTTACCTTTATATGGTTCTGGCTCTCTGAATGAGCGAACTTTAGCAGCTACTTGTCCTACCAATTGCTTGTCCACACCTTCGATGTGAACTACAGGCGGTTGACCTTTTGCTGTTTCAGCACTCACCTTAATTTCCGCTGGAACTTGGAAAAGGATTCGGTGTGAATAACCAAGATCAAGGTCTAATAATTGACCTTGTACCGATGCTTTAAAACCAACACCAACTAACTCTAATGATTTTTTGTATCCTTCAGATACACCAATCACCATGTTTTGAGTTAAAGCTCTATAAAGACCGTGCAAAGAGCGGTGGTCTTTATGGTCTGAAGAACGTCCAAAACGCACTTCAGAACCTTCAATCTCAACGTTGATGTCTTTCTTGATTTCCTGTGTTAACTCTCCTTTCTGTCCTTTCACTACTAATACGTTAGCATCAGTTACTGAAATTTCGACACCTGAAGGAATAGTTACAGGTTTTTTACCAATTCTTGACATGGTTTTCTAATTAAGGCTTAAGTCTTCTAAATACTATGTATTGAAGAGCGGTCAGCCATTTTGTTAAAAGTATTCTTTTACTCTTAGTAAACGTAGCAAAGTACTTCGCCACCAACATTCAATTCACGTGCTTCTTTGTCAGTCATCACACCTTTCGAAGTTGAAAGGATTGCGATACCTAAACCATTAAGTACACGCGGCATGCTCTTAGCGTTAGCATACTTACGGAGACCTGGACGTGAAATACGTTCCAAATCAACTACCGCAGGTTGCTTAGTTACGGGATGATACTTTAATGCGATTTTGATCACACCTTGAGTATTTACACCATCCTCGAACTTGTAGCCTTGAACGAAGCCTTTCTCATGCAGTACCTTAGTCATTTGCTTCTTAATTTTAGAAGCAGGAACTTCTACGATTCGCTTATTCGCGCTAATCGCGTTTCTAAGCCTCGTAAGGTAGTCTGCTATAGGATCTGTCATTGCCATTGCTTGCAAATATTTTTACAGCACATATAGTGCCGTAGGTTCCTAAATTTTAATTACCAGCTCGATTTTGTAACGCCTGGGATTTTACCTGCTGATGCCATCTCACGGAAAGTAACACGTGAGATACCAAATTTACGCATGTAACCTTTTGGACGTCCAGTTAGTTTACAACGATTGTGTAAACGTACTGGTGAAGAGTTTTTAGGAAGTTTATCTAAACCTTCCCAATCACCTGCTTCTTTTAGAGCTTTGCGCTTGTCTGCGAACTTTGCCACAAGTCTTTCACGCTTACGCTCTCTCGCTTTTATCGCTTCTCTTGCCATAGTTTCTCGTGTTTACTGCTTTTTCTTAAAAGGCATTCCAAATAACTTGAGTAACTCGTAAGCTTCCTCATCAGATTTAGCAGAAGTAGTGAACGTAATGTCCATACCTGTTACTTTTTTCACTTGATCAAGTTTGATCTCAGGGAAAATGATCTGCTCCTTAACACCTAAAGTGTAGTTACCACGACCATCCAATTTATCTTTGATACCTTGGAAGTCACGTTCACGAGGAATAGCAATTGTGATCAAACGATCTAAGAATTGATACATTCTGTCACCTCTTAAAGTTACACGAGCGCCAATTGGCATATCCTCACGTAATTTGAAGTTCGAGATTGATTTCTTTGACATCGTTGGAACTGCTTTTTGACCTGCAATAGTAGTTATTTCTTCTATTGCAACATCTACGAGCTTTTTATCTGCAACTGCCTCACCAACACCACGGTTGATGATAATCTTTTCCAATTTTGGAACTTGCATTACAGACTTGTAATTGAAACGTTCTTTTAATGTAGGAACGATTTCTGCCTGGTATTTGTCCTTTAATCTTGTCGCTGTAGCCATTAGTCGATAAATTTTCCAGTGTTCTTAGAATATCTTTTCAACTTACCGTTTTCGTCTAGCTTACGACCTACGCGAGTTGATTTACCCGTTTCAGGATCGATTAACATGATGTTAGAGACGTGAATTGGCGCTTCCATTTTTTTCACTCCACCTTCTGGCTTTTCAGCAGTTGGTTTAATGTGTTTGGTTACCATATTCACTCCTTCAACAGTGGCACGCTCCTTCTCACGATCGACAGTAAGTACTACACCTTCTGTACCTTTATGGTTACCAGAGATGATCGCTACTTTGTCGCCTTGTTTGATATGGAATTTTCTATTCATAACTCTTAGAGTACCTCAGGTGCTAACGAAACGATTTTCATAAATTGCTTCTCACGAAGCTCTCTTGCGACTGGTCCGAAGATACGAGTGCCTCTCGGCTCATCTGTAGCAGTTAATAAAACTGCTGCATTGTCTTCGAAACGAATGTAAGAACCGTCCTTTCTACGAACTTCTTTTTTTGTTCTTACAACAACCGCTTTAGATACAGTCCCTTTCTTTACATTTGAAGAAGGGATAGCTGATTTCACAGAAACGACAATTTTGTCGCCCACGCTAGCATAACGCTTACGTGTACCACCCAATACGCGGATACAAAGTACCTCTTTTGCGCCTGAGTTATCTGCTACTGACAGTCTTGATTCCTGTTGTATCATTGTCCTATCCTATTAAGGATTCTTTACTTGGTGATTGTAAAATTTTAATTTTTTTGATGGTTAGAAAAATTGAATTACTTCGCTTTCTCTACTACCTCCACCAATCTCCAACGTTTACGCGCGCTCAATGGGCGCGTCTCCATGATTCTTACGGTATCTCCGATACCGGCAGTGTTACCTTCGTCGTGTGCCATAAATTTCTTCGTCTTCTTGATATACTTACCGTACATCGGGTGTTTTTGACGTGTTTCCACTACCACCGTGATTGACTTGTCCATTTTGTCACTTACAACTACTCCGGTACGTTGCTTTCTGAAATTTCTTTCCATTGTCAGGTATCTTAGTTGTTAACTTTCTCGATAGCTCTTAAAACCATCTTCTTGTTTACAGGTGCTAAAAACGTATTCTTTTGCAAGAACTCTACCGATGTTTCACGAGTAACGTTTTCCGCTTTAACCTTTTCCTCCAATTCAATAGTTACTCTAACATGTAACTCAGTCTTAAGACGTGCTACTTGCTTTCTAAGTATTCCTAATTGCATTGGGTTCTCCAATGGTGAAACTGCATGAGCATAAGCAAGATCTTCTAATTGCTTTTGAGAAGTTTTAACATTCTCTGCAAGCTCTTCTGAAGACATGCCTTTCACCTGTTCCTTTAGATCTTTTGTTTTCATCTCTCAGCTTATCCAACGTAGTCTGGTCTGACCACAAACTTCACTTTGATTGGGAGCTTTTGGGCAGCCAATCTCATTGACTCCTGTGCTCTTTCAATTGATACTCCATCAGATTCGAACAAGATTGTTCCGGCTTTCACTGGAGCAACCCAATAAGCAGGGGCACCTTTACCCTTACCCATACGTACTTCGGCTGGCTTTGCTGTAACTGGTTTATCAGGGAAGATTCTAATCCATACCTGACCTTCACGTTTCATCGCACGAGTCATCGCAATACGAGATGCCTCAATTTGACGAGCAGTAATCCAGCTACCTTCAAGTGCCTTTAGACCGAAGCTACCAAAAGAGATGCTATGGCCGCGTTGAGCAACACCATGGCTTCTACTTCTTTCTTTCTGTCTCTTTCTGAACTTGACTCTTTTTGGCTGTAACATTGTCGATTCTGTTATTTACCCACACACAGGAACTTCCTGCGATGTCTAAGTGCACAAACGTCTCGGAATACTTAAGCTCGAATGGCTAAATTCCAATATAACAGAATTAATATTTCTTATTACAAAGTAGTTTAGGACTTTCGCTTATGTCTATAAATAAACGTAGTTTCCCGAGGTTTGGACTGCAAAAGTATAACACTTTTTTTTGTAAAACAAGTAGTTAGCAAAAAAAAGCACCTAATTAAATATCTTTTACAATTCCTTACTTATTTATATACGCTTTCATATTAATCAACTGAATTCTAGCACTAATAGTTAGTTTTGTTGACAAACATTTGAATTTACTCTACTTACTGGGTAGTTTAAATTTTAATAAAATAGGTGCAGAACCCGTTAGGCCATATTTACTTTTTCCAAATTCTGAAACGGATACTCCGTTATTATCAAAACCTACCCATATTTCATTATTTTTTACCATTAGAGCTTCAGCCATTCCATATTTAACTGGTTCATACAAACGCTCTCCTTTATTACTAACTGATTTTCTAAAACTGTAATGTGCTATTTCTTTATTATTTTTGGGATCTATTTTAACTATACACATTCCATTCCTTTCTAATGCGTATAAATAGCCTTCATAGAAGCATAGATCTGCATAATCATTACTACACTTATTGGATGTCTTAAAAACTTCAATTATTTCTAATGATTTTAGGTCAATCTTAATTATTAGTTTTGGCTGTCTTTCTTTAGCTAAATACAATACATTCTTATCGACATCAATTGCTACACCTTCAAAACCAGCATTATGTAACCATTCTTTTTTAGGTGATTCTAAAGTCTGCCAATTTATCAACAGTTTATTTAAAACTCTTGATTGTAAGTTTAAGGTATAGACTTCATTATTAGATTCATTTATCAAATAAGCTATATCCCCTCCAATAGCAATTCCTTCAAGATCAATTTTTCCTTTTATTGGTATATCAGCAATAGGAGAAACAGTAAAGTTTTCAATATCCCAATTCACTTGATAAATAAATGGATTATCCTTTTTATCTGCTACTACAAAAATTGAATCTTTATAATGAGATATACCACTAAGATCATATCGGTAAGTATATTCAAATAATTGTTTTAATGTAATTAGTTCTAATTCAGTCTTTTTTTGGGCATAAGATGATACGCACCCAAAAACTAAAAGTGTTAAAGTAATGAAGTTTTTCACGAGTTTGATTGTTCAGTTTATTCTTTCAATTCTTCTACCCATTGTAACGCCCCAATATCGGGAGTAGTAGTACGTGGGTTTCCAATTTGATCAATTGTTATATTAGGTATACTAAGTGCTTTTCCTCTTGCTGGACTATCGTCTGCCAAAGAAAAATTATAAGAATATGGATATCTAAAATATGGATCTTGATTTAAGATGTTATTATCAGAATACTCATCAGAGGTTGTTTTAATTATATTATTCGTTAGTGAAACTAATGACACCCCGTCTGAAACATTAAATTCATTTGATAAACTACCCCAAATAATATTATTAGTAAGTGTAAGTTTAATTTCTTCATTGTCTTGGGTGTTATCCAATATAGATTCAAAAGCAACTGACGGAACATCTCTATAATAACCTGTATTTTCGTTTACAATAGTATTATAAAGAAACTCACAAACTCCTCCTGATGCTTGAGCAAATGCATAACTAACCGTGTGACTAATAATTGTATTTACTATTCTAACATCTGCTTTTATAGAGGATACTCCAACTAATGATACATTATGAATTGTTGAATTTTGGATATCTAAATCAATAACATCATCATTATCTGGATGATATATATAAAGGCCATAAGTAGAGTTTTTTATATGAGAACCATATATCTTATTATCATGACTTAATGAATCAAATATCACACCTCCCCATTGTCCCGGTGAATTTTCATACTTTCCATCTAACCTCTTACTTTCTAAGCAAATAGTATCTTGAGGGGTTCCCAATAATTGAAGAGATCCACTGACTTGAATTTTTGCATTATTATCAAAAACTAACCTTGCTCCAGCATTAATAGTTAATGAAGAACCTTCTGTTATATATAAAGAATCTATCAATAAGTAAGTTCTACCAGGATCCCAAATTAAATCGCCTATTACTACATTACCTCCAGCTATGTAGTAAGGATCTTCTCCGAATGCATTTAAAACAACATTTTGCTTATTACCATTAGTAAAAAGATTAACATCCGCACTAAACTCACGTATAGTGCTCTCATCTTCATATGGAATATTAGCTTCAGCCACTATAATCATACTATCTCCTCCCCTCAAAAAAGTATTCTCTACAGAACTAGATGCATCTCCATTTATTAATAATGAATATACATCATTGGGATCGTTTAGTGATATCTCAGATATATTTATAGCATTTCCACTTGGATTATAAACTGTAAACCTTTTCGCAATACTGCTCATATCTATATTTTCATCTTCTTTAGATGTATAAAGCGTATCAAAAAAAACAGTATCCTGTGAAAAAATCAAAGAGATGCTAGGGTCTGTTGATAAAACCTCATCTGTTGGTTCACATGAAGGTAATGTAAATAGTAACCCCAAAAGTGTCGTTATAAAAAGATGCTTAAGCTCCAATAGTTTATTTGTTTATGAATTTTTTATTGAATTGCTCGTAAGGAGCTTTATCAAAATCTTGTTTTTCTACTGCTTGGTGAACATTTGATGGTTTTACCCAATCTAAAAATCCTTTTCGCCATACATAGGCTAAGCCTAAAATAAGTATTCCTACAAATAAAAATATCTCCACTAATGCAAACCAGCCCCAGATACCATTTGTACTTTCAATTTTATCAGGATCCCCAAAAACAGTTGCCCAAGGAAATAAGAATAATATCTCTACTTCGAATAATAAAAATATTAATGCAACAATATAAAACCTAATATTAAAACTCCCCCATGCAGAGCCAATAGGATCCTCACCACTTTCGTAAGTAGTTAACTTCTCTTCGCTAGGACGTCTGGGTCTCAGTATCATAGCTGTAAACAACCCTCCAAGAGCGAAGATTAAGCCAACAAGTATAAATAAAAAGATATTCCCGAAGTCTGTTAGTAATTGATTACTCATATTTATAGAAAAATAGAAACTTATGTAGTTCTTTTGTGAATAATTTCGATAAAAATACTAACCATATAAACACTATCATAACATGGCCGTACTTTTTGAAACATTTTTAGAGTGGAAAGAGTATTGTGACAAGAAAAAAGTCCCTCTATTTCAACCTGTTTTAGATTATGAAATACGAGAAAAAGAGCGTACTCAAGAAGAAATTGAAGATGCACTAGAAAAAGCATATTTCGTTATGCGAGATGCCGTAAAAACAGGACTTAATGAAGACATGACTTCCCGATCAGGTATGATTGAGAATGGTGGTAAAAAAGTAAAAAAATCACCTATTAATGTCCTTTCTGAAGAATTTAAGCTACTTATTGCTCGTGCATTAGCAGCAAAAGAAGTTAATTCTTGTATGGGTAGAGTTGTTGCTGCACCTACTGCTGGAGCTTCTGGTATTTTACCTGGTGTTCTCGTCACTTTACAAGAAATTCATAATATTCCTGATAAAAAAATTCATGAAGCCTTATTAATTTCTGCAGGCATCGCATTAATTATGGAAAAAAAATCTGGGATTGCAGGTGCAGTAGGTGGATGCCAAGCTGAAACAGGTACCGCTGCTGCAATGGCTGCCGGTGCTATTACATTTTGTCTTGGAGGTTCTATTGATATTATTTTTAATGCCGTTGCTATTACTACGCAATGTATGCTTGGATTAGTTTGCGATCCGGTTGCAGGTTTAGTTGAAGTTCCATGCGTTGTAAGAAATGCTAGTGCTGCTGCAATTGCAAATTCTTCTTCGCAAATTGCCTTAGCAAATGTTAGTGGAGTAATTCCTGTTGATGAATGTGTAGATGCAATGGGAGAAGTAGGACAAAGTATGGAAGACCGTTACAAGGAAACTGCCATGGGAGGACTTGCTGCTACTCCCACAGGGAAAGCAATTTCTAAAAGGGTATTAATATCTGATATAGATATTATAGATTCTTCTGATGAATAAATTTTAATGAAAAAAGGCTGCTTAATTTTAGATTAAGCAGCCCTTTATTTTAGTAGATTTTACTATAGAACGTAGCCTTGAAATTTTTTATTCAATTCAACACGGTTTCTTTCCTTTTCTTCAGCTGTGTATAATTCTAAGTTTTTTAATGCCGTCTCAAACTGGTTCGCATAGTTTTTATATTTCGAACCAAGAGTGTCATTATTTTTTTTCTTGAAGCTAAAAGTTACCATAACATCATAAATTTAACGAACAAACAATTGAGAATGAATTAATTATCTAATATTTGTAAAAAGTGAGATAACTATTCGTACCCTTATGACAACTAGGTTTTAATAGTGGACAAAAAAAACTTTATTTTTTTTCACTTTTTTTTATTCGATCCCAATATTTGTCCATTTCGGTCAATGACAAAGATTCAAAATCAGCACCATCATCCTTCATAAACCCTTCCATTTGATTAAATCTATTGATAAATTTCTTATTTGTTCTCTCTAAAGCATCAGAAGGATTTATTTTTAAAAATCTAGCATAATTAATCATTGAAAACATTACATCTCCAAATTCATCTTCGATTTTATCTAAATTATCTTCTCCATTATCATTTGCTGTAATTTCGTCTTGAAGTTCCTGTAATTCTTCTTCTACTTTCTTATATACATCTTCTTTATTGTCCCATTCAAAACCAACTCCAGCCGATTTATCTTGAATACGTAATGCCTTTAAAACAGCAGGTAGCGACTTGGGAACTCCCCCTAAAACGGTTTTATTTTTATTTTCTTTCTCTTTCAGCTTGATCAACTCCCAATTTCTGCTTACCTCTTCAGCATCTTTTACTTCTACATCTCCATAAATATGAGGATGACGTACAATTAGTTTCTCACAAATACTGTTTAATACATCATCTATTGAAAAGTCTTTTGTTTCTGATCCAATTTTTGCATAAAAAACTAGGTGCAGCATAACATCACCTAATTCTTTTTTTATTTCTTGGGTATCATTTTCCAAAATAGCATCAGAAAGTTCATACACTTCTTCTATTGTTAAATGACGAAGTGTTTCCATTGTCTGTTTTTGATCCCATGGGCATTTTTCTCTCAAATCATCCATGATATCAAGTAATCTTTTAAATGCTCTTAACCTCGGATCTTCAATATTTTTATCGCCTTGCATAAAATAAAGGTTTAATTTTGTCTTATAATTCAATTTATATTGTCAATTAGAAACACAATATTGCACTAATCAAGTAAAAGTTAAATTAAGAACTCAGAAATCGATAAATTCTATATGAAAAAGAAAAGTAGCCCCAATACATCCCCATTATCAATGACCCATACTGAGATCTCTGAACGATTATCAAAATATACACCTATTAGTGCTGCAACAACTTTTGCTGAATGGATTCTTGATTATCAAATTTATGTATCTATAAAAGGCGGAAGAAAAAGTATTAATGGTGACTACAGGCCTCCGCAAAAAGGATATGGCCATAGAATTAGCATCAATGCTACGCTAAATCCTTATCAATTTGCTATTACATTTGCACACGAAGTTGCACATCTAATAACATGGTCCGAATATCAACAAAAAGTTATGCCGCATGGTAAAGAATGGAAAGCAAAATTTGGTGAATTACTAGGGGTTTTAATTTCTAATAATACTTTCCCTGAAGATTTACTTAAAGTTTTAAAAGATCACCAACAAAATCCATCTGCATCGAGTGGTAATGATATTGCATTAAAAAAAGCACTTTCAAATTATGATGAACATCAAGATGAATTGCCTTTTTTAGAAGATTTAATTGATGGAGATGAATTTTCTATGGAAGATGGACGTGTTTTTATTCGTAACAAGAAATTGAGAAAATATTTTTTATGTACTGAAAAAGAAAGCGGCAAACAATTTAGAATCAATTCTTTAGCGAAAGTAAATATTCATTATCCTACTAAACATGAAAAAGCTTGTTAACGACTGTTTGATTTATTTTAAAATTTTATTTGGCAGAATGTTTGATTAAACAAAGTTTTTCCCCACTTTTGCACCGCGTTAAGCAAAAAAGGTAACTTTTAAAGTTTCCTGGTGATGTAGCTCAGTTGGTAGAGCATCGGACTGAAAATCCGTGTGTCGGCGGTTCGAATCCGCCCATCACCACAAAGTCTAAGATAACAGACTATAAATAGTTTCTGGTGATGTAGCTCAGTTGGTAGAGCATCGGACTGAAAATCCGTGTGTCGGTGGTTCGAATCCACTCATCACCACAAAGTCTAAGATAACAGACTATAAATAGTTTCTGGTGATGTAGCTCAGTTGGTAGAGCATCGGACTGAAAATCCGTGTGTCGGCGGTTCGAATCCGCCCATCACCACAAAGTCTAAGATAACAGACTATAAATAGTTTCCGGTGATGTAGCTCAGTTGGTAGAGCATCGGACTGAAAATCCGTGTGTCGGCGGTTCGAATCCGCCCATCACCACAAAAATTAAGCTTATCCTTTTTGGATAAGCTTTTTTTATATTTATGATTTCGGAAATCAAAAACATGAGTCATCCCTTAATTATATAATTTTAATAATAAGGGGTGACTCATTTTTATTTATAAGCCAAAAAATAGTTATTGTAAATACTAAACAACTATAACTATTATTCCAATGGCTTATTCATCCTTTAATTTACTAAAAATCTTAGATTGTAAAAAATCTACACCATTAACCTATCTTCTTCATCAAACTGACTATTTCTTATCATCGCTACTCTCTAGTCTTCATCAGACTGTTGATTTACGTTTGGTAAAGACTTTTCAAGAGTTATTTCATTGCTTACTAGAAAATCGGAATAGTACAAAATCACTTCTACTGACAGAATTGGGTACACTACTAGCTGGTAGTACTCATGGTAAAGCTGGAGTTAAGAGAATTGGTAACCTAATACGAAGTAAAAATTGGAGTACTGATTTAATTGCTGATTTTTTTAGAAATAGAAGTTTAGATCGTATTAAAATGATGGAAGAAAAAAATATTCGACCACTTTTAATTTGGGATGGATCTGTTCTGGAAAAACATGAGTCAACATACCTGGAAGGGTTGTCAGCGGTTATCAGTAGTAAAGCCAAAAGACTTACAAGAATTAAACCTGGTTATTATAATTCTCCTGTCAAAGGTTTTATCAATGTCCCTGGGTTTAAAGTAGAAGGAGTAGTACTTACGGCCTTGAATGAAAGAGCATCTCTTTTTGAATTTAATATTTATTCTAGGGTTGGTGTTTTTAAAGAATGGTTGTCTAATTTTATATGGAATGGTTTCAAAACTATCCGTAATCAATCTAAAAAAGCTGTTTTACATGTATTTGACAGAGGATATGCGAATTGTACTCTTTTAGAATTCGCTCAAGAATTTGATCAACAATTTTTAGTTCGTTGGATTGGAAAGAGATTTTTAATTGACGAAAAAGGCAAACGATTAACCTACAATATTACCAAAGGAATGAAGAATAAGAGCTTCAAATTTACTTATGACAAAGAACGTAATAAGTATACTAGAAGGCTTATTTCATGGAAAAAAGTACAACATCCTGAAATGGGAGATCAGATGTATACGTTAATTGTAGTCAGAGAATATAAAAGAGCAGGATCTCCTATTTACATACTTACCAACCTTGATATAGATACAAAAAAGACTGCATGGGAAATGCTTTTTTCATATATGAAAAGATGGGAAGTAGAAGAAATGTTTAGGTGTTGTAAAGCAGAAATTGGCTTACAATCAATAAGAGTTCAAGGATGGGAAAATCGATTAAAACTCTTCTATATAGCCCTACTTATTTATGAGTTTTTAATGGAAATAATACAAAAAAGGAGGCATTATGTAGAACGTTTAATCAACATATATACCCCCATTTTTGGTTCAAAGAAAAGTAAATCTCCTTTCTACAGACTTCGTAAAGCTTTTTCTGTCATTTTAAATCAATGGAAATCCTGTTGTGAGATCATTTACAGGTTTAATCCAATATTTAAGGGATGACTCATGTTTATCGTTATAATAAATTGCAATTACATCTCACTTACTAGTTTGACAATACTTGCTTTATTACTCTTAGAGTTACGTTCTAATTTTAAAACATGATCGTATATAGAGGGATCATTCTCGTTGGGAGATCCAAAAATTAATCTAATATTTTTAGAATTTGTATAGTGAATTAAATCACGTAAGTAACGATCTGATAATTTACCTACTTCGTCTATTACACAATGAACATAGTAGTCGTGCTGATCTCTATAAGCATTCTCTTGGAATACTGTAAGGAGCGTAATGTAAATCATAGATTTTACAAGAACATCTGTACCTTCAGAACCAACATTAGATAGCTTTTCTACCCAACCAGTATCATTATTATTTTCGATTACTCGAAAACGCAACATGAAAGTATCTTCTAAAGTGATTTGCTTCTGATTATTGTCTTTAATTACCCTTCGTAAATCTTTTAATAGCTGTACAGACTGTCGAGAATCCTTTGAACTCGCATTAATATTCACTTTAAAAAAATCTCCTTGATCCGTAAATGCTACATCTTGATTTAAACGGTAAATCTTTTTTAGAGTAGTTAATAATGGTGTATTGTTCTCATTATACTCTAATTCAATAGACTTGACAACACCAACAAAGTTACTTCTTGCAAAACCATTATTAATGTCTTTTACAATCTTTTTTATCAAATCAGAAGTATCCGAAAGGTCTTTTACTTGACGGGCTACTGAACTAATAATTTCTCGATGTTGCTTCTCTAACTGGTCTTTCATATGCGCTAAGCGTTCTCCATCCAATAGACTTGGAAGAATATTTTTAGCTAAATAAATAAATTCTTGTAAAGAAGATTGAGCATATAAAGTAGGTATTTTTAAATGATTTTCTTTTCTGAAAACACCTGTAAAGATTTGTCCTTTAGATTTAAAAACACCCGATAATCTATTACGTTCCTTTAAAGATTTACGTAATTCAGTTAATAAAAATGATAAATCTCCATCATTAATTTCAGCTTCATTTACGTTACCTGCACCCTCATCTAAATATTTTTGTAACTTAATATAAGCTTGTTCATCCTCTTCTTTAGCTGCTTTAAACTGTTTTAAAAGGTGATTGCTATGATCTTTAGTACGGCGGTAAGTATCTCGTTTATCGTCAAGGTAATTTAACTGCTCTTCGTATTCTTCTACAGCTTTATCGTAATCTCCTTTAAGATTTTCTAATTCTTTTTCTTGATGTTTTTTCTTATTTCGTGTTTCATCTGCAGCATCTAGATAATAGATTTTATCCTTTTCATAATCTCTCTTTATGATCTGTGCTTGTTCAACATCTTTTATTTTTGATAATAAAGCTTGAATCTCTATTTCAACTTCTTCTAATTTCTCTGTATCAATCCCTTTTTCTTCTAGAAGCCCTTTTCGTTCTTCTTCTAGCTCTTTGATACGTTTAGCATGATCTCCTTCATAAGCAGCCCATTCTTGTTCTAGTTTAGCTACTTTCGTTTCAATCTCAGAAGATGATACATTGAGCTTGTTTGTGTATAATTCTGATGTTTCGTTCTCTTGCGACCAACGATCATCTTTAAGATCAGATAGCTTCCCTTCTATACTATCACAAGCCTCTTGAGTAATACGGAATTTTCTTCTCAATTCCACTAAAGCAGCTTCTTTTAGAACAGTCGCTTTTTCTATAATCGATGCTTCTTGTTCTCTTGCTTCCTTTAGTTCAGTTTCTAGATGAATTACTTTGGAAGATAGGTCGGATAGTTTTTGCTCCAACTGCCCTAGTTTCTTACTATAATTACCTACAAGAGCTTCAACTTTTTTATCAATTATACTATCTAATTCCGATAAATTGATTTGAGCAGAAACCAAAGCTGCTTCTTTTTGCTCTAAAATAGTGGCAATATTATCTGTTGAAGTCACTTTTGATGTTAAAGCACCAACTTCTAAATTAATACCATAAAATGAATTTCCAGGTACTATAGACGGGTCTAAATCTTTACGAGATAGTAACTCTTCATCACATACTTTACCAATTGATTCTGACCAATCTGATTTATTTTGATCCAAAAACGACCTAAATGTACCCTCATAATCTTCTTGACGAAGTTTCCATTCATCTACTTCATCAGAAACCAATTTTAATTGTCTCTCTAATTCAGCTTGTTGATTTCTTGCTTCATTTCTGATTATTTGCTCTTCTAAACGACGTCTTTCTTTGGTGTTTTTTATTGTATTTTCAGTTTCTAGAATAGCCTGTTTGTGCTCTTTTATTTCTGTAGAAAGCTTTACTCTCATTGTATTACTTTCCGAAAGTAAACTTTTAGAGAAATCTTTTTCTTTTTCTATCTCTAGAGCTACTTCAGCACGTGTCTTTAATTCTTTTGCTTGATCTAGCTGTACTCTAAATTCACCTTCTCTAACAAAATATTTATTTCTTAATTCCTCTAGAGCAGTTTGTTTCTCTCCACTAAGTTTTTCTTTTTGGGAATGAAGCTGCTCTCTTAAAAGTTGTTTACCCTCGTTAAATTCACTTTTTCTAGCTGTAAATTTTTGTTCTAAAGATTTCTTTTGATCATCAATAAGATGTTCTACTTGAGCTGTTTGTGCCACAAGCATTTGCTTTACCTCTTGTTGATAAATTAATTGATCTTTAATTCGAGGTTCTTCTGCACATAATTCAATTAATTTTTCTATTGAATAGGCTTTTCCCGAAATCGTTATAGATGAATATTCTTTTTCTCTACGCTCAATTTCTTTAAGAGTAGCCTTTACTTCACCTAATTCTTGATTAACAACAGCAGTTTTTGATTGATAAACCTCTTCAGCAGACTCATATTTCTTTTTCATCTCGTTTTCTTCCACCTGCATTCGAGCTAATAGTTTTTCACTATCGGCTAAATGTTTTTCAGCTAAAGCTACTCCTCCACCAATTTGTTTGGCAAGGCGTTGTTGATAAGAAAGTTGTTGTGTAATTTCTGTTTCGAGACCTACAATTTCTTCAGCATTTGATTTATTTTTTTCAAAATCTTCAAAATCTGTAAGTTGATCGTCAAATTCATGTATAAAATTAGCTATCGTTTCTAGAGAAATTGGTTGCATTTCATGGTCAGTAGAAGCAGCCTCTCCAATAGCTCTTTTAATATAATCTGACTTTAAACCAGAACTTCTAAAGATGTTTGTTATCGCTTTAGGAATTCCATCAACCTGATGAGTTTTAACTCCTAAAGATGGTTGCAATAGGCTAAACTGTGTATTATTCTTGCTTACGCCATAAATTACTTTTCTAAGATCGGCAAAACGACGAATCTCATCTGAAAAAGTAACCTCTCCTTTTGAAAGTAAATCAAGTACTTCTTCATGGTTACATGCTTTTCTATCTTTTATAAAAAAGTTTTTATTGTAAGCTGTATCTATAAAGCGAAACTTTAATCTTCCGCCAGATTTATATACAGTTAAACAATGTTTTCCTCGTGGGGTTTGAATTTCATAAATTAAACGAGCATTCAAATCTTGGAAATAATATTCCGAGAAAGACATTTGTTGCTCTTTTATCCCTAATTCTCTCTTTTCTGAAGTAGCATGATAAAAGAATAAAACTGCTCTGAGTACAGTTGTTTTACCAAATCCATTTGATCCAACAAAGTGAACATTACCGCTTAAATCTACTTCAGCGTAATCAAATCCAGCACTCTTTATTAGAACAAGTTTATTTAAGAATCTCTTTGGAGTTTGTGGTGCATTCATTCGTTGTTCGGATCAATATCTATTAAATCAACAATATCTTTTAAGTAGTTATAAGACGATAATACAATGAATCCTTCATTTTCTTCGTCTTCACAATCCATAAAACCATGACGTCTCATTTCGTCTACTAAATCACGTACTTTATCGTGTGTAGAAATATTTTTATCTGATGCTAGCCTTGACAACTGCTCATTTAAATCTGTCTCTACATTACATTTATGTACAATATCTTTTATAAAAAAGCGCAATCCTTCGCCAAATCCTGGGGCAAATGTGGCAAAGAAAGCTAAACGATCTATGTAACGGTAAAAACGTTCAATTTTTTCTTCAATTGTTTGTTTCCCCCCTTCTCTAGAAAAGTAATAATAGTTATTTCCTTTTTTTAGATGGAAGCCTAACGGTGCATACATACTTTCAAATCCTGTAAAAAACTCATCTACTTCATCGTAGAGTTTTCTAATTTCTGATTTGATAGCATTAGCACTTAAAAACTGTCCACGGCTAAGCAGTTCGAATACTCTTCTTGTACTTGTATGGTCAATATTCATGTTGAATGTTATTTCTTTTCTTTTCTTTTTGGTGTGATATAAGCAAACTGTTTACCTTCATATTCAAGGTGCTTTGCTTCATCAAATGGATTTTCAGCTAAACCAAAATCCATCTCATCTTCAAAAATTAGTGCTACCTGACAGTACACTTTTATGAATTGTTTTTCACTCATCTCTTTCCCAAAATCATATGATTTCACAAAAGATAAAAGATCATTAGATTGTAGGAAGAATGCTCTCTTTAACTTACTAAAATCAATATGCAACATTGTCTGTTGCTGTGGATCTAGCAATGCATCATCAATATCTAATTCAGCCTGTAACTGCATTCTCATCTTATGCTGACGACGAATGGCTACTCTTTCTATTATATCTAGACCTTCATCTCCTCTTAGATAATCTAGGTCTAAATGAGTTTGGAAACGAAGTTGAGTATCGAAAAATAAAGAGTCTTCATGAGTGAACACTTCTTCTACGTTCGTACATATTTCCAATTCGTATAAATCACGGAATTTTTTAAGTTGGATTATTTTTTTGTGCTGACGGTCTAACTCTGCAATTTGATTGATAAAACGAACAATTTCTTGTCGTAAAGCAATTAAATTATGTCTTGCCATTGTTAAATGATTTACTCTTAAATCATTTACAATTGCGCGTAATCCTTCATCTTGAACTACTCTAAAAAATGGGTTATCTAATAGCTCTTCTGCATTTTGAATTAGTTCAAGTAATTTTTCAGCTTGTTCATTATGATCTTCAATTTTAATTCTCTTGAGTTCAATAGAAGACGCTGTTTTATACTCTTGTTTTACTAAAGCACTTAATGTTGTTGCATTTTTACGAATAACTCTACCAATACTATTTAAATAGCGTTTAACTCGGTGTAAATAACGTTCTCTTTCTCTAGCATCTTCATCTATTTCATACAAGTAAATTGTCTTTTTAAGAATCCGAATACTTTCGTCTACCTCAAAATTTCTGATATCCTCATTAATTTCAAGAAAATCTTCTACAAAATTTAATAATCTTTCGTCAAGTCTTGCAGGTTCTCCCTCTTGCACAGAAATAATTCCTCTAGCATTTGCCTGAAGTATTTCTTTTTCTTTTCCATCAGAAACTTCTATCAACTCATCAAAGGATGCATTTTTTCTCTTAAAGAGATGTTGTATCACTTTTCTGTGCCTATAAAGTTCTTTTATTAATTCTTCTGCTGTTTGTATATCTGCCACAGGCTAATAAAATCTAGTCTTATTTAGATAAATTCATTGCAATTCTCAATAAATAAATATGAATCTACTATTGCAAGAAGGAAGGTAATTTTTATGCAGACGTATCCAATATTTTATTGTTTTTCTTTTTAAAGGAAAAAGTAATTCCCTACTAAACAATCAATTATTTTCAAACGTAATAAATGAATAATTACTCACTAACAAATTAAAGATATGATAAAAATCACCTTTTGATAGAAATTAAAATCAATTTAATTAGTGTATTATTTACGCATATTTGAAATATATTAACAGCCACCAATAAAAATAATGTCATGAAATCTCACAAATTATATGCGTTTTTCGTGTTACTAATTGTAATAACTCTTTTAGGGTTATCAAATTTAACTAGTAATTCTTTAGATACAGAAGAAAATACTACTACCAAAACGGTACAAAATAATATTGAAAGAACTGAAATGAATTGATTATATACGACTATATATTTTGAATGAGCTCAGGTTGATTATTCTAGGAATAACATGGAATTCTGTCATCAGCACTGCTAACAAACTCAAACCTGAGTAGTATGAAATGCCAAGGAAATTTTCTTGGCATTTTTTTGTGATGAAAACTTAATTCATCGAATAATCAAATACAAAATTGAAAAGTAGAGACGTAAATTAGCCTTATTACATTACCGTATTAGGCAAAAAGGGTAAATTGAGTGTGAAGGAAATCATTTCTTATGTTAGTAAACGTTAAAAATCGTTTACCAATAAATGAATATCATCAATAATTATTTTCATCGTGTAAATTGCATATTAGAACATAGTTAATGCTAAAGTTTTTTTGGGTTACATAACCTTTATCTTTTTTAGCTTTTACGTGGTAAATATTAAATTTTCGATTTTACATGGAAAATACAGGAGATCATAAAGTACTGCATGATAAAATTCATGAAGTAATTTCAGAAGTAGGTAAGGTAGTCGTTGGACAAGACTACATGGTAAATAGATTATTAATTGGACTTTTTACAAATGGTCACGTTCTTTTAGAAGGTGTACCTGGTTTGGCAAAAACACTAACAGTAAATACATTATCTAATGTGTTAGCTTTAGATTTCCAACGTATTCAATTTACTCCAGATTTACTTCCATCGGATTTAGTAGGTACAATGATCTACAATCAGCGTGAAGGTAAATTTGAAGTTAAAAAAGGACCTGTTTTCTCTAACCTAGTGTTAGCGGATGAGGTTAACCGTTCTCCAGCTAAAGTACAAGCTGCTTTACTAGAGGCCATGCAAGAGAAACAAGTAACTATTGGCGAAACTACTTTTAAATTAGATAGACCGTTCTTAGTACTTGCAACGCAAAACCCAGTAGAACAAGAAGGTACTTACCCTCTACCAGAAGCACAGGTTGACCGTTTTATGTTAAAGGTTTACATCCAATATCCTAAGAAAGAGGATGAACTGGAAGTCATGCGCCGCATGTCTAACCAAGGTTTTGATGATAAGGTTCGTCCTATTCTTTCTAAAGAAGATATCTTTGCTATTCGCGATGCTATTGACGCTGTGAAAGTGAACGATTCTTTAGAAAAATATATCATTGACTTGGTGTTTGCCACTCGTTTTCCTAAAGATTACGGTTTAGACGAAGAAGCTCAATATATACAATTTGGTGTTTCTCCTCGTGCGAGTATCAATTTACATAGAGCTGCAAAGGCAATTGCATTCTTTGAAGGTAGAGATTATGTTTTACCAGAAGATATTAAGGAAATTGCTTATGACGTATTTAATCACCGTATTATATTAAATTATGAAGCGGAAGCAGATGAAATCACTACTCGTGAAATTATTGAAGCAATATTGAATAAAGTGAAGATTAGTAAGTAATCATCCTACGCAAATTTATAAAAGAGAGCCATCAGAAATGATGGCTCTTTTGTTTTACAAATAGTTCTAATTTATTATTAAGTATTCAAAGCATTAACTACAAATCAATCAAACAGATGCTTATCTTTGTTCACTAAGAGATAAATTATGGAAGAGACATCATTATATATAGTACCAACTCCGATTGGTAACCTAGAAGATATTACAGCGCGTGCTTTAAGAATACTTAAAGAAGTAGATACTATTTTAGCAGAAGACACTCGTAATACGGGAAAATTATTAAAACATTTTGAGATTAAAAGTAACCTTCAAAGTCATCATGCATTTAATGAACATAAGACAGTTGAAGGCTTATTAAATAGATTACAAAAAGGAGAAAAGATCGCTTTAGTATCTGATGCAGGTACTCCTGTTATCTCTGACCCTGGATATATATTGGTTCGTGCTTGTGGAGAAGCAGGTATTAAAGTAGAAACTTTACCAGGAGCTACCGCTTTTGTTCCTGCTCTTGTAAACTCTGGCTTACCTTCCGACCGTTTTATCTTTGAAGGTTTTCTTCCTCATAAAAAAGGAAGGCAAACAAAAATTCAAGAATTGGCAGAAGAACAACGTACAATTGTCTTTTATGAATCGCCACATCGTTTGGTTAAGTTTTTAGAGCAACTTGCAGAAGCTTGGGAAACTGACCGTAGAGCCAGCGTATCTAGAGAAATTTCTAAATTTCATGAAGAAACACAACGGGGTACTTTAGAAGAATTAGCAGCATATTATACAGAAAAACCTCCTAAAGGTGAAATTGTTGTTGTTGTTGAAGGAAAAAAAATTGAGAAAAAGCCTAAAGGCAACAAATATAAATACAAAGATCAAGATCAGTAATGAGAAAATTTTTATATGATTTTATTGTCGCCAATAGTGAAAAGAAATGGTACCCTTGGGTCTTAGCATTATTAAGCGGAGTGCTATTAGGAGTATCTTGGCATGGTCTGTTTCCTTTGGTTTTTATAGGGTTTGTTCCTCTATTAGAAATTGAAAGAGTAATAGCAAAGAGTGATACCCGTTTTAAAGGATGGAGAGTTTATGGTTTTGCTTTTCTAGCTCTTTTTACTTTTAATACAATTGGTTATTGGTGGTTATGGTATGCCTCTTCTTGGACTACTTTTAGTGCTTGGGGAGCAAATGCTGCTTTAATGGCTTTACCATTTCTTGCTTTCCATCACACAAGAAGAATTTCTAACGGTAAGTATTTTCATCTAGATTTTGTCTGCTGGTGGATTGCCTTTGAATATTTACATTTGTATTGGGATTTTTCTTGGCCTTGGTTAAACCTAGGTAATGTATTGAGTTTTACTCCTTCATTAGCTCAATGGTATGAATATACTGGTACATTTGGAGGTACTTTATGGATATTATTATTAAATATCTATTTCTTTAGTTTTATGGTTAGTGGTAGGAAAATAGTTTCTATATTTTTCTTAGCTACTCTACCTGTATGCATATCTCTGTTTATGTATTACAATTATGAAGAAGTAGGTACTCCAACAGAAGTTATGGTTGTACAGCCAAATATTGATTGCTACTCTGAAAAGTTTAAGTTTAATGCTAGAACTGGTGAGCAAAATATACAGACTTATATGACACCAGAGGAACAGGTTAAAAGAATGATTGCACTTTCTAAAAAAACAATCACTCCTTCTACCAAATTTATATTCTGGCCAGAAACATCAATTAGTAAAAGTATTGATGAAAAATATCCTGATAGAAATAGTGAAGTTTCTAAAGCTAGGAAATTCATGCAAAAATATCCGTATGCAACATTAATTTCTGGAGCTGACACTTACAAAATATATGGCGATTCTGCTTTATCTACAACTGCTAGGAGTTCTAAAAACATTGGATACTACGATGTTTTTAATACTGCATTGAGGGTACATAACAACGATCCTATTACCTTTTACAATAAATCTCAATTAGTAATTGGTGTAGAAGCTATTCCTTTTCCTGTAATCTTGAAACCAATAATTTTAAACTTTGGTGGTAGTTCTGGAGGTTTAGGTAGACAAGAAGAAAGAGCTATTTTTTATAATGATACAGTTGCAGTAGCTCCAATTATTTGTTACGAATCTGTGTACGGAGAATATGTAACTGATTATGTAAAAAAAGGTGCTGATTTCTTAACTGTAATTACCAATGATGGTTGGTGGAATGATAGTCCTGGACATACACAACATTTAGCTTTTTCATCACTCAGAGCAATTGAAACACGAAAAAGTGTGGCTCGTTCTGCAAATACAGGTATTTCTTGTTTTATTAATCAAAGAGGTGATATTCTTCAACCTATTGCTTATGGAACAATGGGTGCTGAAGTTGGAAATGTATATATCAATAAAGAAAAAACATTTTATACTTTATACGGTGACTATATTGCTCGTGTAGCAGCAGTACTTGCTTTCACTATGCTTGCTGTGGGTATTACTCGTAAAAAAGCGTTACAAATCTAAATGGAAACAACTTTTAGAGACTATATAGAAACACCTCTAGGTTTAATGCTTGTAGAAGCATCGCCTAGAGGTGTTTCAAAAATTCGTTTTTTAGAAGAGGACGAAGAAATTTTAAATGATCTTCCTAATCCTCATACTATAGATGCTATTGAGTGGTTAGATAACTACTTTCAAGGAAATAGTAAATTAGGATTCTCTTTTGCTATTGATATAAAAGGCACAACCTTTCAGAAAACGGTTTGGAAAGAACTCTGTAAAGTAAGGTACGGTACAGTAGCTTCATATTTAGATATTTCTGAACGCATTGGAAATCCAAAAGCAATAAGAGCTGTTGGTGCTGCAAATGGGCAAAACCCTATAGCACTTGCAATCCCCTGCCACAGAGTGATTGGTAGTGATGGTTCTCTAACTGGTTATGCAGGAGGAATTGGTAGAAAGAAATGGCTACTTCAGCACGAAGGATATATTAAATATGGACATGAACAATTGAGCATGTTTTAGCCAAAGATATTCTTGAAGAACCCTTTTTTATCTTCCTTGTTTTCTTTATTACCTTCTTCTTGATGTCCAACAAATGCTTTTTCCATATCAAAGTTATTGACAAAGGGCACTAATGTTTCATCAAACATACAGATTAGTTCCATATTAACTCTAGATTTAAAGGCTCCTAATTCAGCTTTTAAAGCATAAGACACATTCATACTTTCTTCCCTTTCTTTAATGTATCCATTAAAATCTTCTTTTGTCATTTCCTTTATTCCTGGAACATGACCATAAATTGAAGTATTAAAAAGGTTGGCAAACTTAGTTACAAAAGCAGCAATTAATATATTATCTAATTCGAGAAGCATTGCCTCTCTCATTTGTTTTTTTCCCCACTCTGTCCGAGGTAAAATCTTCTCTATAATCCCTTGTTCATCTTCATTATGAATAATCAGCATTGTTTCAGCTTTCATATCACCGATAATATTTGTTGTTAATACAAATACATTACCATCGTAGTCTTTTCTGAGCAATTGATTATTTAAGTCTTTTACCTCTAAAACATTTCTAACAATAATTTCGTCTTTCAATACTGTTGAAAGAGAATTTGCCACATTGCCTAATGCAATGTTAGTGATATCATTAATTAGGTAAGCGTTCTCTACTGTAAATTGGGATTGAATCATGACAATCTATACTCTAGTTCTTTTCTTCATTTTTAATTAAACAGCAACAAATGCAGGTTTGAATAGAAATTCTGAAATGTCATTTGCATCTAATACAAGACAAACATTTCCATTTCCTAAAATAGTCGCTCCACTAATAAAACGTGCATTTTCTACAGGTTTTCCTAATGGCTTTTCAATAATTTCTTTTTGCTGTAGTAACCTATCTACTACAAAACCAATCATTCTGTTATCCACAGAAACTACAACAATATTTATTTTAGTTTCTTCATCTTGAATCTGATCAAAAGACCTATGTAACAGCTGAGCATCTTGTAATTCATCGTAATCGGTACAATCGAACAAATCTCTTAAAAACATTACAGTTATTGTATCGTCTAAATGAGTTGTTACTAATCCACCTCCTACTTTATGAATTGCTGATCTTTTTACAGAAATCACTGCTTCTGTAAATGATAATGGAATTGCATACTCAGTATCTTTAACTACAAATAACAACGCTGATTTAACAGCCATTGAAGAAGGCAAACTTAAACTAAAAGTAGTTCCTTTACCTAGTTCGGTATATGTGTTTATTTTACCTCCAACAGCATCTACAGCTCTTTTCACAACATCCATTCCTACCCCTCTACCACTTACAGCAGTTACATTTTCTACACTAGAAAAACCAGGTTCGAAAATAAATTTAACTACATCATCATCAGACAATGCAGAAAGAGTATCTGGAGTTGCAAGGCCTTTTTCTAAGACTTTCTTACGGATTTTAGTTGCATCTACACCGTTACCATCATCTATAATTTCTATGATAACATATTCCTTATCAGAAGATGCTCGAAGTAATATTTTTCCTGCTTCTGGCTTTCCTTTTTTTCTTCTTTCTTCAGGACTTTCAATTCCATGACTTACTGCATTTCTAACTAAGTGAATCATTGAATCACTTATAATTTGTAATACATTTCTGTCTATTTCAATTTCAGTACCTTCTAGTTCAAGGTTTACCTTTTTACCTTCAATTGTAGCTACATCACGTATTATTCGGTGAAATTTATGAAATAACGCTCCAACTTGTACCAAACGTACACCCATTACAGAATACTGTAAATCTGATGTTATTCTGTATAAACGAGTATATTCATTTGTTGCTCCAAAACTTGCTCCTTGAGCTATAATTCTATCTTTTTCTATAGCAAGTTCTCCTACTAAATTTAGAAGATCATCTAACTTACTTACAGGAACTTGAACAAAATCAGAGAAAGTGATTTTTGATTTCTTTTCCTCCTCATCTGCAAATTCATCTGCTAAATTTACACCAAGTGGTACAGGTTGTTCCGAAGCTAAGATTTCCTTCTGACTTTCAGTCAACTCTTCCTTCACTTCATTTTCTAATGCTTTATCTTTATCTTCTGAAGACTCCCCTCCTTGTGTAGCCTGAAACTCAATTTCACCTTTTAAATTTCTAAGAATTACTTTTAGTTTAGCTCTTAGTCCTTTATACGATACTTTTTTATCTTCTTTAATGCCTTCAATCATCTCTCCAAGCTTATCAATTGCTTTAAAGAGGTCGTCAAAGACCATTGCAGTTAGAAGAATCTTTCCTTTACGAATTTCACTGAAAATATCTTCTAAGAGATGTCCTATAGACGCAACATCATCGAATCCCATTGCTGCTGCATTTCCTTTCAGAGTATGAATAATTCGAAAAATGGCCTCAGTTGCTTCTCTATCTCCGTGATTTTTTTCTAATTGAGTAAATAGGCGATTGAGTTCTTCAAAACCATCCTGCGCTTCTGCTAAAAATATCTGTCTTAGTTCTTCTTCTTTCATTCGTGTAAGTTCAGGGTA